>USEC01000015.1 GCA_900553595.1 uncultured Prevotella sp.
GCATAATCTCCTCTTTATCATGCGGTTGTGTCAGGAACAGGATGTTCTTCGCTAAATGCTGTTTCACTGTCGGGTCGTAATGATCAATATGGTTGTGTGTCAGCAATACCATATCCAGATCATCCGTAATTTCATTCATCGGCATCGTGAGGTGTACTCTTGGGGTCTTATACACACCTAGAGCCGACTGTAAAGTGCCTTTTCCGGCAAGCATGGGGTCAACAAGTATCTCTTTTCCTGCATAATGAATTCGCAATGTTGCATTACGGATCAATCGAATTGTTACTTTTTCTTCCATCATAATTTATTGTATTGATTATAGCTGCAAAGTTCGGTAAAAAAAAACGGATGCATTATGCCTTAAAAACAGGAATATATGCCATTTTGATAAATAAAAATAGTATATTTGCCTCCAAAAACGAAATCTATGGATAAAATCGTCAATCCTGAACGTCTGGTCAGCGTTCCATTTAGCAAGACACGCTGTGGTGTGGACTTTTATATCAACTCAGGCTACAGTAGCGATGTATGTGGTGTCCTGACGGAAAACCGGGTGTTTAAAACAGATTTCTTTAGCTTCTATTTTTTTCGTAAGGCCAATGGGTATCTGCTGCTGAATTTCCGCAAATTTGAATTGCATGCCAATATGGTACTCCTCCTCTCGCCGCATCAGCAGCAGGAATGGCACGTGGATGAAGCAGAACTAGATTACTCTTTTCTTATATTCCGCGAGGATTTTATGCGCACATTCTTAGCGGACAAGTTTTTTGTGTACCGCTTGCTGTATTATTATCAGACCGACACGCCTCCCTATCTGTTTACTTCGCCGGAAAGCATGGCGGAGTATATTCGTCTTTTAGGAATCATAAAGCAGGAGCTTCTGCATCCTGTTGCCGATACTTATAATCTCATTGTATCTGTGCTTTACTACTTATTGGTTATTATCAACCGGGCGTATGCCGCTACTTATCATTTACCGATTGATGTACCTAAAAACAATTACGCATTCCAGTTTAAGGACTTGCTGGAAAAGAATATCCGTACGAAACAGCGGGTGCAGGAATATGCGGATATGCTCCGTGTGAGCCGTATTACGTTAAACAGTTCCGTGATGAGTCAATTCGGCGTATCTGCCAATCATCTGCTCAAGCAGCGTCTGTTGGAAGAATTGAAGAATGAGTTACTGTTTGCTAACCGAAACGTGAACCAGCTGGCCGAAGAGTTTCATTTCTCCGACCCGAGTCATCTGATGCGTTTCTTTAAACGTGAAACTGGAAAGACTTTTACGCAATATTTGCGCGACTACCAAAATGGAATATACGAATGAAAACGGACAGACTGGAAAGCTTGCAGATTGACCATTCCCATACCAAAGATGTTTTCAACGACTTACAAATATGCTTAGTGGGAAATCCTATTTCGGCCTAAAATGTGCATCACATTCCGCAGTGTCAAGTTCACCATAGAATAAAAATCTATAAAAATTCTCTGCAATCCCATGCAATTTCAAAAGGTCACTCTTGCAGAGTTTCGCTTCAAAAAGGTCACCTGAAGGTCACCTGTAAAAGAAAAAGCACCTACAGAAACTCTGTAAGTGCTTGATTTTCAAAGTGGACCAGCCTGGGCTTGAACCAGGGACCTCCAGATTATGAGTCTGTTGCTCTAACCAACTGAGCTACAAGTCCGACTTATTCATTCTTCGTGAACAAGCTTTAAGTGGGTGCAAAGGTAAGGGTTTTGTGGCGAAATGCCAAATTTTTATGCAAAAAATTGTTTGCAATCCGGATTAATTGCATAATTTTACATCGGTTAGTTGGTCGGAGGCCATGATTTATAGCAAAAAACGCGCGTATTGACAACTCTCAGACACATATTGCTCATTGCAGCCTTGGCTGCGTCTCTCGCCTGCACGGCGCAGGAGAGGGAGCGTCGGCATGCGCTTGATGCCGTGAGTCGTATGTTCGACTATGCCGCCACCGTCGATACGGCGTACATTGAGCACCGCGAGAAGTATGCTTATCTGAAATATTCGTTGCGTATAA
Organism: uncultured Prevotella sp.; assembly: GCA_900553595.1. Lineage (GTDB taxonomy): Bacteria > Bacteroidota > Bacteroidia > Bacteroidales > Bacteroidaceae > Prevotella. The sequence continues at coordinate 2,043 of USEC01000015.1, forward strand.
ACAGGCGCAACGCCATTCTTGCAGCCATTCCCACGCTGTGGATGATTTCGCGCAGCGGCGACAGCGAGTATGTCGGCGAGACCTACGACCGTGTCTATGTGGAGCGTTTCGGCGAGATGAAGGCCACGCGTGTGCTCGAACGCACCACTTTCCCGCGCCACGGCACGGCCATGCCCACGTTGTTGCAGTATGTCACGCCGAGGATTTACTCCGAACAACTAATCGACAAGCGCATCCTTTCCCCCATTTTCCGCCGCAACAAGCGGTTCTACCGCTACCGTGTGTCAGACTTTTCCGCCACCGAGGTGAAGGTGCGCTTCATCCCACGCATCAACAACACGCAGCTTGTGACGGGTTGGGCGCGTGTGGAGCGGCATTCGGGGCGTGTGACTGAGGCTGCTTTCGACGGCGAGTTCGACATGGTGCGCTTCCATCTTGCCGTGACTATGGGGCGCAGCGGCGTGGAGTCGCTTCTGCCACGGCGTTGCGACCTCAATGCCCGCTTCCTTTTCATGGGCAACGACCTCAACGCCGAATACACCTCGATGTACGGACTTCCCGCCCATCTGCTCGACTCTATTGGTTCGCCGCAGGACTCCGCCTTGTTCGCCCGTGTGCGTCCGCTGCCGCTTTCGCCCCATGAAGAGCGTCTTTTCGTGCGCCGGCAGGCCGTGACCGACTCGCTCCTAACGGACTCCGCCTACCTTGCCCGGCGCAATCATAAGAGTTTCGCCAGCAGGATGTGGCGCAGCGTGGGGCGCAATCTGCTCGACCGTGTGAAGGGAAACTTCGGTTCGCGCGGGCAGGGCGAGTACCGCATACGCCCGCTGCTCAATCCGCTCTTCTTCAGTTACAGCAAGCGTCGCGGTTTCACCTATAAGTTCGACGTGCGCGGCAGCTACTATTTCAACGACCACCAGATGCTGCACATGCGCTTCAAGTCGGGCTATTCGTTCAAGCAGCGGCAGTTCTACTTCAACCTCCCCGTGACTTTCCTCTTCGACACCCGGCACGGAGGATACATAGAATCGGAATGGACAAGCGGCAGCCACATCAGCACTTCGGGCATCATTGAGGAGCTGAAGGCGGAGCGCGGCGACGCCATGGACTGGGACAACATGCACCTTGACGCCTTCCGCAACCACGGACTCTACCTCAAGGCCGCCTACAACGTGTTGCCGAAACTCTCTCTCCAGGCGGGAATGCGCACCTACCGGCGTACCGCCATCGACCGCACGGGCTTCGAACTCGTGGGCAAACCCTCCTCATACATACTTGCGGCACCCATTGTCGGACTGGAATACCGCCCGTTGGGAACCAGCGGACCCGTATTCACCGCCGACTACGAGCGCAGCATCAAGGGCTTCATGGGTGCCAACATGGCTTACGAACGCTGCGAGCTTGACGCGCAATACACCCACTGGCTCACCGCTCTGAGTGCGTTGCAGATGCGTCTCGGCAGCGGTTTCTACACGCACAAGGGCAAGGGATGGCTCTTCCTCGACTACACTAACTTCCGCGACCGCAACATCCCCGGCGGCTGGAACGACGAGTGGGCGTGCGAGTTCGAGCTGCTCAACGCCGCCTATTACAACTCGTCGGAGTATTATGTGCGTGCCAATGTCACCTACGAGTCGCCCCTGCTCATGCTCTCGTGGCTCCCGAAGGTGGGGCGTTACATAGAGAAGGAGCGCATCTATGTCAATGCCCTCGCCGTGCATGAGCTGCACCCCTACATAGAGTACGGCTACGGATTCAAGACGCGCCTATTCTCGCTCGCCGCCTTTCTCTCGCAGAGCAACGGCCGCTTTGAGGGTTTCTCCGTGCGCATGGGCTTCGAACTCTTCCGCAGCTGGTGACGCGACGGTGTGCCGCCGCGGTGCCGGGAAAATGGGAAAGGCATGGCGAAAAACCGTGCCGACTATTTGCATATAAGAGAAAAAATACAGAAATTTGCAGACCGACAATAAAAAGAAAGGAACAACAATGCGCAAAGTGATAGGCATCGGCGAGACGGTGCTCGACATAATATTCAAAGACGGCAAACCCGTCGAGGCTGTACCCGGCGGCAGCACGTTCAACGCCATCGTGTCGCTGGGGCGCGCCGGAGTCAGCACCACGTTCATTTCCGAAGTGGGAGCCGACCGTGTGGGTTCGCACATCATCGACTTCCTCCGTGAGAACGGCGTGGACACGGGCTGCATCAGCGTAATGCCCGGCGGCAAGTCGCCGCTGTCGCTCGCCTTCCTCAACGAGCGCAACGAGGCCGACTACACATTCTACCGCGACCCGTCGCAGGAGCACCCCGACTTCGTCCTGCCCGAAATCTGTGCCGACGACATCGTGGTGTTCGGCTCGTTCTATGCCCTCAACCCCTTGCTCCACCGCCAGGTGGCAGCCCTTATGGAGCATGCCCGCAGCTGCGGGGCAATCATCTACTACGACGTGAACTTCCGTCCTGCCCACCGCAACGACGTGATGAAGATAACGCCTAACCTCATAGACAACCTCGAATATGCCGACATAGTGCGCGGCTCGCATGAGGACTTCATGGAGCTCTACCGCAAGGACGATGCCGACCGTGTCTATCGGGCAGACATCTCGTTCTACTGCAAGCGTCTTGTCTATACCAATGGCGCACAGCCCGTGACGGTGTTCGGCGACGGAGGCTTCCGCAAGGAGTACCCCGTGCAGCCCACACCCACCGTGAGCACCATCGGCGCAGGCGACAACTTCAACGCCGGATTCGTGTATGCACTCATAAAGAACGGCGTGACACGGGCAGACATAGAGCGCGGACTCGACGAAAAGACATGGGACAGCCTTGTCGGCACCGCCCTGGATTTCGCCGCGGAGTGCTGCAAGGACATCTTCAACTATGTGTCGAAGGAGTTCGGGGAGAACCTGAAAAACGGGGCAGGAATCTGAGCTGCGGAGGCAGGGGCGTGCCATGCTTCCGCAGCTTCGCAGGCAAGCGGAAAACAACGCGCATGGGAGAGCCTGCAAAACAAGGCTTGTTTATGTTGCAAACAAGGCTTCTTTGCACTGCAAACAAGGCTTCTTTTCACAGTAAACAAGGCTTGTTTGCAAAGCTACTGTGAAATGCCGGCGTCACGGTCTTGCGATGCTCGGCTATAGGCCTGGTTATGAGTGTGTTCCGGGCATCGTGCGGCATGGCGGAATGCGGCGTCTTACAAACAGGAATGAAAGAACAAAAATAAAATCAGTTTATGAAAACAGAAATCACAAATGGAATCCATTACGTTGGCGTGAACGACCGCCACAAACACATCTTCGAAGGCCTTTGGCCCCTGCCTTACGGCGTATCATACAACTCCTACATCATCGCCGATGAGAAAATAGCACTCGTCGATACCGTGGAGGCCGACTTCTTCACGCAGTATCTCGACAACATCCGCAGCGTAATCGGCGACCGCCCCATCGACTATATCATCGTAAACCACATGGAACCCGACCACAGCGGTTCGCTGACACTCATAAAGAAATACTATCCCAACGCCAAAATCGTGGGCAACAAAAAGACCTTCGGCATGATGCAGGGCTTCTACCGCGTGGGCAACGGTGCCGACGGCGACACGCTTGAGGTGAAGAACGGCGACACGCTGCAGCTCGGCAGCCACACGCTGGCGTTCACACTGGTGCCTATGGTGCACTGGCCTGAGACGATGGTGACTCTCGACACCACCGCCAACGTGCTCTTCTCGGGCGATGCCTTCGGCTGCTTCGGCGCACTCAACGGTGCTTATATCGACGCAGAGATGAACTGCGACATCTATTGGGACGAGATGCTGCGCTACTACTCCAACATCGTGGGCAAATACGGAACACCCGTACAGCAGGCGTTGAAGAAGCTTGCAGGAGTGAAGATGGACTACATCTGCTCCACACACGGTCCCGTATGGCACAAGCATATAGAGCGTGTCGTCGGCATGTACGACCGTCTGAGCCGCTACGAGGGCGCCGACGGACTCGTCATAGCCTATGCTTCGATGTACGGCAACACCGAACGCGCCGCCGAAGTGATAGCACGCGCCGCCAGCGAAGCCGGAGTGAAGAACATAATAATGCACGACGTGTCGCGCACGCACCACTCCTACATCATTGCCGACATCTTCCGCTACCGCGCACTCATACTCGGCGCACCCACATACAACAACGGACTCTATCCGCAGATGGAGTCGCTGCTCAGCGAACTGGCAGGGCGCGACATGAAAAACCGGTTGCTCGGCTGGTTCGGGTCGTTCTCATGGGCAGGCAAGGCTGTGAAGACCATCGGCGAATGGAACGAAACACGACTCCACTTTGAACCCGTCGGCACACCCGTGGAGATAAAGCAGAGCCTCGATGAGGCTACGACACGCGCCTGCGAAGAACTCGGACGGGCGATGGGAGAGAGACTTCTCTGATACCTCCGGCATCCTGAATCATACAATGCGCATGGAGAACGTGCCGAAGGTACGCCTCCATGCGCCCACAACTGCAAGTGCCTTGCATTTGTCAGAACCTTTACCGCACTATTAACCCAACAACCGACATTTATGGAAAATATGCAGAACAAAGGATGGAAAGCACGCCTTTTGCACCTCCCTCTGCTGCCCCGCATCATCATTGCCATCATCCTTGGCGTAGTGGCAGGCAGTTTTGTGCCGGGAGAGTGGCTCCGTGTGTTCGCCACCTTCAACGGCATCTTCAGCCAACTCCTTGGCTTCCTCATCCCGCTCATCATCATCGGACTCGTCACACCAGCCATCGCCGACATCGGCGAGAGTGCCGGACGGCTGCTCGTCGTCACTGTGCTTGTGGCATATCTCGACACTGTCGTGGCGGCATTCGTGGGCTACGGCACGGGCGAAGCACTCTTTCCGAGCCTTGTTGCCGGCGGCGAATCGCTGTCGGGAGTGGGACTCGACACCGTCTTTACGCCCTATTTCACCGTGAAGATACCTCCGATGACCGATGTCATGAGTGCTCTCGTCTTCGCTTTCGTGGCAGGACTGGGCATAGCCTACAGCAAGTCGCCGGTGCTGAAGAGTGCCGCCTCGGAGGGGCAGGAGATAATATCGCTCACCATCAGCAAGGCCATCATTCCGCTGCTGCCGCTCTATATCTTCGGCATCTTCGTGGGAATGGCTGTCAGCGGCGACGCCATGCGTGTGATGAGTGTGTTTGCCAAAATCATAGTGGTGATATTCGTGCTTCATGTCTTCATCCTCGTCTATGAGTATTTCATCGCCGGACTGATAGCCAAGCGCAACCCCCTGCGCCTGCTTCTCAACATGCTTCCAGCCTATTTCACGGCTCTCGGCACCTCATCGTCGGCTGCCACGATACCCGTGACGCTGCGACAGACCGAGAAGAACGGCGTGAGCCGTGGCGTGGCAGGCTTCGTCGTGCCTCTTTGCGCCACCATACACCTCTCGGGTTCGGCCATGAAAATAACGGCATGCGCCCTTACAGTGTGTCTGTTAGGAGGCATGCCGCACGGCATAGGGCATTTCACCCATTTCATACTTATGCTCGGAATAGTGATGGTGGCGGCTCCAGGCGTGCCCGGCGGAGCCATCATGGCAGCCCTTGCACCGCTTGAAAGCATCCTCGGATTCGACCCGAATGCGCAGGCTCTGATGATAGCTCTCTACATAGCAATGGACAGTTTCGGTACAGCGTGCAACGTGACGGGCGACGGAGCCATAGCCGTTGCCCTCAACCGCTTCTTCGCCCCGCGCCGCACTACTGCTGTTCCGGAGAGCACAGACGCTTGATGTCGTCGAGGCTGCGGGCCGTTTTCAGCGTGTCGTCGAAGCCGTCGCGGAGCACACCGCGGCGGCGCAGGTCGGCAAGCATGTCGAGAAGCGAGTCCCAGAAACCGTCGATGTTGTAGAGAATCACCTGCTTGTGGTGGTAGCCTATGCTTGCGGCGGCGAGCACTGTGAACACCTCGTCGAGCGTTCCCACGCCTCCCGGCAGGGCTATGATGACATCGCTGCGCCCTATAAGCAGGTCCTTACGGTCGGAAAGGTTGTCGCAGAGTATGCGCACATCGACATGTTCGCTCACCTTTCCGCCCTTTTCTATTATCGTGGGAATCACGCCTACGGTCTGTCCGCCGCCGTCGTGGGCGGCTTTTGCCACGCACTCCATGAGTCCCATGTTGCATCCTCCGAACACGAGGGTGTGTCCTTCCGATGCCATCCATGCGCCCAGTTCGCGTGTACGCTCAAAGTATTCGTCCGGCAGACTGTTGTTTGCCGAGCAGAAAACACATATTTTCATAGTTTGTTCTTTTGTTCGTTTATATCGGGTCAATGCTCTTCCGGAAGCAAAGGAAGCCGTAGCCGGCAGCTACTTATGCATAAAGAAGGAGTTGGAGGAGTCAGGGAAGTCAAAGCAAATGTTCTGTATCGGCGTGCGAACGCCCGATGGCTTTGGTTTCACTGACTCTTCCAACTCCTTCAATCTCTTTGCGGAAGAATCTCCAATCTCTATTTGTACTCCTGGATAGGCAGCTCGCCTGTGAGAGCTCCGAGTGCGTTGAAGGCGAGCGACTCCATTTCTCCCTCGCCGGGCATTACTATTACGGGAGCGAGGAAAGCCACCTGCTTCTTTATTTCCTCCACGCAGTACTTGCTGTAGGCTATGCCGCCGGTGAGGATAATGGCGTCGGCCTTGCCCCAGAGTGCCACTGCCATTGCGCCGATCTGCTTGGAGACGGTGTAGAGCATGGCTTCGAGCACTTCATGATAAGGCTCTTCGCCGAGTTCGGCGCGGCGTGAAATCTCCTTCATGTCCTTTATGCCGAGCAGTGCCTGGCAACCTCCGTAGCCTGCAAGCATCTTCATTATCTGTGCCTGTGTATATTTGCCGGAGAAGCAAAGGCGTACGAGCTGGTCGGCAGGGAGGGTGCCTGAGCGTTCGGGTGCTATGGGTCCTTCGCCGTTGAGAGCGTTGTTCACATCAATCACCCTGCCTTGATAGTGTGCAGACACACAGATTCCGCCGCCCAAGTGAGCCACGACGAGGTTCATGTCCTCATACTTGCGGCCTACGGTGCGTGCGTAACGGCGCGACGCTGCCTTTGCGTTGAGTGCGTGGAAGATGCTCTCGCGTTTCATGAATGGAAGTCCGGTGTAGCGTGCGCGTGTCATCATCTCATCTACGACAACGGGGTCTGCCATGAAAGCGGGGCAGTGGCACTGGCGTGCTATCTCGTCGGCTATGAGGCAACCGAGGTTGCACACATGCTGATGCTTGGCGTGGTTAAGGTCGTGTTTCATCAGTTCGTTCACGGCATATACACCTCCGTGCAAAGGCTTGAGGAGTCCGCCGCGTCCTATCACGGCGTCGAACTGCAATGGTATGCCCGCCTCTTTGAGCAGGTTCAGGATGAAGTCCTTGCGGTATTCATACTGCTCGGCGACGGTGGTGAACTTCTCTATGTCTTCGGGCGCGTGCAGACCGTCGGAGGTCCACACTGCCGTCTCGTCCTCATATACTGCCACCTTGGTGGAGGTGCAGCCGGGATTAATGACGAATATGCGTTTCATTGCTATGTCTTGGATTTCTATTTTTAGTGATTTGTTGTCTTGTCTGTGTGCCGCACTCATGCTTTCATGCAGGCGGTGGCGAGGCTGTAGAACTTCGATTCCACGGTGTCGGCTCTCGATGTCACCACTACCGGCGCTGTCGTTCCGGCGAGCATTCCTGCGACAGTGGCTTTGGCGAAGAGCGTAATGGCCTTGTAGAAGGTGTTGCCTGCCTCTATGTCGGGGAATATAAGGATGTCGGCATTGCCCACGACGGGCGATGCTATGCCCTTGATGGCGCCGCTCTCGGCGTCGCATGCTGTCTTCACATCCATCGGCCCATCTACTTCTATGCTTCCGAATGCGCCTTCGCGTGCTTCCTTTTTCAGTTCCTCATAGCTCAGTGTGAGCGGGAACTTCTCGCTCACCTTCTCTGTGCAGTGTGTGAGAGCCACGCGTGGACAGTCGTTGCCGGTGACGCTTCTGTATGTGTCGGCGATGTAGCCGAGCTGCGCATGGAACTGTTCCGTGGTGGGGTAGGGTATCACGGCGGCGTCGGTGAAGAAGAGGAGCCGCTGCAATCCGGGTATCTCCGCTACGGCGATGTGTGTGAGCACATGTCCTTTCTCAAGCAGTCCGCACTCCTTGTTGAGCACTGCACGCAGCAGGTTGTCGGTGTTCACGGTGCCTTTCATGAGCACCTGGGCACGCCCCTGACGCACCTCTGCCACAGCTTTGCGCGAAGCATCGTCCACATCGGTGGCGAGGATTATCGCCGTACGGTCGGGATACTTGGCGTGAAGACGCTCTGCCACGGCAGCATTCTGCTCCACGGCAACGAGTATGAACTTAGCAAATTCTTCGCTGATACTGCGCTCTATCACCTCTTCGGTGTGGGCATCGGCAGGACATGCCACAGCCACTGTCACGCACTTCGCCATTGAACGCAAGCGCTGGGGCAGGGCTTTGAAATCGACTGTTGGTTCCATTTTCATTATTTAATAGTAGTAACTTCACGTTTTCAGGTCGTAAGTACATGTCGTGAAAGCGTTGCACACATCGCTATGAATGTGCAATTGCTCACTTTGCACTTCTGTGTGCAAAGATAGCAGAAGTTAAGCTAATTACAAAGAAAACAGACTGTTTTTTATTACTATTTTTAATAATACCCGTCTTTTGCGCATTACGGATAACAAAATGAACGTTTACGCAGAAGAATGAGACAACGGGAAAGGGGTGTTGATGTCTGCAATTATTCTGTTTCGCAAACGTTATGTTTTCACTGTATGTGCTGATTGGCGTACGGACTTTCGTCTTCGGCTTACCGGATGTCGGCTACCGTCTCGCTGGACTGTGCCTGCAGTTCGGCTGTAGGCTGCATGTCCTTGTCGGAAATTGCTGCGAGAATCACTGCTATCGTGCATAAGGCGCAGACGAGAATTGTCAAGATAATGGTATTTTTTTTCATAGAGTTATCATTTTTGTGTTTGACATTTATTTGGTTTCGGTTCTGCAAAGGTAGGACTTTTTTCTGAACAAAAACAAAATCGGAGTATAAAAATGTCACTTTTCTACAAAAGTGACACTATTTTTACAGAAAGGTGACATTCCAGAGAGCACCGCACCCTTATCTGCCTCTCTTTCAACGGGAAAACGGCGGCAAACCGGTGCGGATGAAAAGAAGCCTTGTTTGCAATGAAAAGAAGGCTTCTTTGCACTCCAAACAAGGCTTGTTTTACAGGCAAACAAGCCTTGTTTAAAAGTAAAGGGGTAAGTAAAATATAGGAGGTCGAGCGTCCCGCTCGACAACACTAAGCAAACAGCGAATTACGAAAAAACTTAATCAGTGTTGTCGAGCGAGACGCTCGACCTCCTAACCGCAATTCGTAACTCCTAACTCGTAACTCCTAATTCATTATAGGAGGTCGAGCGTCCCGCTCGACAACACTGCGCAAGTCTGCCAGTATGGACTATGAATTGTCAGGGTGGTGTTGTCGTTGAGAGCGGCGACGGACTGATTTGTAAAAATTTTATTCCGTAATGCTTTTGTCAATTCAACTTTTATTAGTAACTTACCACCCGTAAAACCATAGCAATCCGGCAAAGCGGCTGGACGACAACCTATTACATAAAATCAACCGAAGTTCCGCAGGTGCTGCCGACCTGCTGCCGACGGGTCTGACACGATGTATGCTCTGTCAGGACGCAGGCAGCAGACACGTCGCCGGCGTGCGGAATTGAAACAAAGAAAAAATGTTCGACCTCAAATATTTCCAATATACCAGCATGATGATAATGTTCATGCTCGCATTCTTCGCAGTGGCTTCCCGCTTCTTTGTGCAGAACCGCAACCGCCTTTACGAGCAGTCGCGGTGGATGGTAGTGGCGGCACTGCTCCTCTTCGGCGTGCACTACATGATGCAGATGCTGTTCGGCTGGCGTGCCAAGGGCGACGATATAGGCACGCTCTTCAACATCCTGTTCTACATTCCGTGCGCCCTCCTGCTTGCAAACTCGCAGCTCAACATCCTCATGGGAGGCAGGCGGCGGTGGCGTTGCCTGCTCGTCGGCGTGCTGTGCTATGCCCTTGCGATAGTGGTGATAGGCACGGGCGTGATTATTAATGGCAGTCTGCACATAGGATGGATGCTCTATCTCGCCGACGCCATCAATATGGCGATGCTCATCTACTACATCTGGCTGCCCTACAAGGAGCTGCGCAAGGTGCAGCACCGCCTTGACAGCGAGCTGGGTACTCCATTGAGACCTACGCCCACACTATGCGCGTGGGCGTTATGATGCTGTGCAGCTTCGTGGCGCTGTCGCCGTGGTTCATCCTCTCCATGACGCTGCTCTCCGTATTCGGCCCGTTGGCCCTGTTTGCCGTGGGTCTTTTCGTGGTGAGCTTCGTGGCTCTCGGCTTCAACCTCACCGAGGGCGTGACGGAGATAGCCACGGAGACGTATGACGACACGGACGACGAGGCGCACATGCCCGTGATGACCGCCGAGCGCATAGAACAGATAGAGACAGCCATAAGCAAGTGGCAGAAGGAGAGCGGATTCAAGGACAGCAATCTCACACTCGCCTCTTTCACACGCCGCATAATGGTGAATCGCACCGACTTCACCTCCTACCTTTCCAATATCCACGGCAACACCTTCCGTACATGGCTTTCTGCCATCCGTGTACGTGAGGCGAAACGCCTTATGATGGAGCACCCCGAGTACAGCAACGAGGTGGTTTCCGCCGAGTGCGGCTTCTCATCGCGCGTGTATTTCCAGCGGCTCTTCAAGGAGAAGACGGGTCTGACGCCGGCGGAATGGAAGAACTCGGAGAGGGAAGCGCAACGGGGGAGTTAGCTGAAGCCCCTTTCCATTCTCCCTCAACGACAAAAGGAGCGGAGACAGTGTGTAAGCTGTCCCCGCTCCTTTTGCGTTATGTCTTTCCGGGAGTCAGTCCCGGCCTGCAGTCTTAGTAGCCCATGCTCAGGTCGGCGCCGTGCATTGCCATGCGTGTCTCGAAGAGTCCGGCGGCGTCGGGTGTGACGCGTATTGTGCGGCCGTCCTGGAGTGATGCCTGGATGGTGCCGTCGGGATTGAAGCGGAATATCTCGGTCTTCTTGCCGCGCTGCTGCTGCGACCATGAGTCGGTCTTCTTGTCGTAGGCGAAGCGTATTGTCTCGCCTTCGGGTGTCTTCACCTCATATCCGTAGCGTTTTGTGGTCACGGCATAGTAGCGTCCGTCCTGCCCGAGCACGGTGCGCTTGGTGCCTACGCGGTCGGCAAGGGGGTTGCTGCCCGACCAGAATTCCATTGTGTTCAGCACGAGGGCGTCGGCTACGGCACACACTGGGTAGGCGGGTGAGATGAGGAGGAATATTATTTCGTTGAGGAATCTCTCCTTTGTGGCACTCTTGTTCCACTGCGCCAGGCGGTGGGTGAGTTGGAACGAGCCCACGCATGATGTTGTCATGAGGGCGGCTGCCATGATGAGGGTGGCTGCTTTAAGGTGTCTTTTTTTCATTGTTGATTGTTGTTTTAGGGTTTGTAAATCCACGAAGTCTCGCCTTCTGCGGCTTGCCTTGGGCTTTCCGCGGGACTGTGCTGCTTGCGTGTATGTATTTTCTCTCTGTTTCTTTCGCTTTGTTACAGGTAGAAGATGCCTTCGGGTCCTTCGTTGAAGAGCAGGTCTGCCACGCTCATGTTGGGTTGGAAACCGTGCCGGCGGGCATACACCTGGTAGTAGGGGTGCGGCGTGAATGCCGCGTCGGCAGGTGCGTTCTTCGGGCGTATGGCTTCGCGGAAGTCGGCCACTTCGTGTCCTGTGGCTTCGGCGAGAGCCTCGGCATCGACGTAGGTGCTGCTCACGGTGATGTCGGGACGCACGTCGAGGAGCTGGCAGAGCTTCATTGTGATGGCGATGTCGAACTCGGCGAGCGACTCGTAACGCTCCTCGAAGAACGGACGGAGGTCGTCGGCGTAGTAGTCGAAGAACGGGCTTTCGCCGTAGGCTGACACCAGTGCGTTCCAGTGCAGGTGCCGCCATTCGCCGTGGTCGCTTATTCGCGTGTCGTGCATGGCTGTCTTCGTGCCTGCCTGTCTCTCCGTCGGCACGGTGAGTGTCTGTGTGCCGTTGGCAGTGGCTATGATGCAGCGGTTGCGGTAGGTCTGCTTCACGAAGTGTTCGCCCGTGTCGATGACGCATCTTCTGTGCCGGTGCAGCTTCTGGAACCACTGCACCGGCGGGAAGTAGGCGGCAGACAGCAGTGCCGTCGCCTCTTCGCGGTGTTCTGCCGCTGCGCCGCTGTGGTGCGTGGCGGGTGCCTGTTGTGCGGATTGGAGGTTGCTCACGGCCGGTGGTCTTACTTTATGTTGTCCACCAGATTGAACAGTCGGCTCCACCGTATGCCGGAGAATCCGGAGTGGTCGGGGTCGTGGCTCCACCAGATGAAGATGGGTTTGCCCACGATGTGGTCCTCAGGCACGAAGCCCCAGTAGCGTGAGTCGAGCGAGTTGTGGCGGTTGTCGCCCATCATCCAGTAGTAGTCCATCTTGAAGGTATAGCTGTGTGCCTCCTTGCCGTTGATGTATATCTTGCCGTTGCGTACCTGCAGGTCGTTGCCTTCGTATGTGCGTATGGGCCGCTCGTAAATGGCTATGTTGTCCATTGTGAGGCTTATGCTCTTGCCTTTCTGCGGAATCCACACCGGACCGTAGTTGTCGCGCGTCCATCCCGTGTTGCCGTTGAGCGGATAGATGTCGCTTGTCGTGGCGTCGGTGACGAGCTGTACGCTCTCCACAATGTCGGTGCGTGCTCTCAGAGCCTTTGCCACACGGTTGGTGAGGGGCATGTATCCTGCCTGGTTGAGGCTCATGAGCTGCTCGGAGGAAATGCCCAGTTCGTCGATAAGTTCGAGCGGCAGCTGTGCGCGGAGCTTTATGTCGTAGGCATACTGCACGTTGTCGGGCTCTTTGTTGGCGCGTCCGTTGATGTAGATGGTGCGGTTCTTTATCTGGAAAGTCTGTCCGGGCAGACCCACGCAACGCTTTACATAGTTTTCGCGTCTATCTACCGGGCGTGTGATTATGTCGCCGAATTCGGCCTTGTTCTCTTCCATATAGCGTCGGCCGAGGGCGTAGGCCTTGGCGAAGACGTCGCGCTGCTGCTGGCGTGAGAGGGCGTTGAGATTGACGGGTGCGCCTCCGTTCTGCTCCATGTAGAGCTGTTCGCCGTAGCCGTAGGCCATCTGGTAGAAGTCGTTGGCCTGGTATTTGGGTGCGCTGCACAGTGTGTCGCCGGCGGGATAGTTGAACACTACGATGTCGTTGAGCTTCACGTTGCCCAGGCCTTTGGCGCGTTCATACTTCCATTGTGGCCACTCTATGTAGCTCTTGCACTCGAATACGGGCAGCGTGTGCTGTGTGAGGGGGAGCGTGAGAGGTGTCTGCGGCTTGCGTGGACCGTAGCTCACCTTCGACACGAAGAGGTAGTCGCCGGTGAGGAGCGACTTTTCGAGCGATGACGAGGGTATGACGTAGTTCTGGAAGAAGAAGAGGTTGATGAAATAGACGGCTACGAGTGCGAACACGAAAGCGTCTATCCACGACATGATGAAGCGTGTCGCGCCCTCGGAGTCGCGCCACCACTGCCATTTTATCTTCTTGGTGACATACACGTCGAAGATGAACGGGAGCGCGACGAGTCCCCACCAGCTCTTCACCCAATAGAGGAAGAGAAGGTAGAGCAGTGTTACTATGGTGAATTTAGCCCACTGTATGCGGGGGTTGGGGGCTTGCTTTTCTTTGGAAATCATTGGTGGATGTTGGTGTTTAAAAGGTTCTTTGTATTCTTGGGCAGCTACCGTGGCGCGGCGGTCAGAACTTGAACAGGTCGCTGGTGGTGAGGAGTCCGGTGTGGCTGTAGGTGTATTCGGCGGCGAGGACGGCGCCGAGTGCGAAGCCTTTGCGCGAGTGTGCGTCGTGGGTTATGGTGATGCTGTCGGCCTCGCTGTCGTAGATGACGCTGTGTATGCCCGGCACTTCGTCGCGGCGAATGCTCTCGATGGCGAGTTCAGAGGGTTGGCATTCGTTGGTGCCTTCCACTGTTCCGTCGGCGAGGTGCTGTTCGCCCTTCACCCATGATGTCTTGCGTCCGATGTTGTCGATTATATCTTCGGCGAGGGTTATGGCTGTTCCGGATGGCGCATCGAGCTTGTGTATGTGGTGGGTCTCCTCCATGTGTACGTCATACTGTGTGAAGTCGTTCATGATGCGTGCCAGATAGCGGTTTACCGCTGAGAATATCGCCACGCCGATGGAGAAGTTCGACGCCCAGAACAGCGTGTGTCCCTCCTCGTTGCAGAGGCGGCGCACATCGTCGCCGTGGTCCTTCATCCATCCGGTGGAGCCGCTCACCACCTTCACTCCTGCCTTGAATGCGCGCAGATAGTTGCCGTAGGCGGCTGTGGGCGATGTGAATTCTATTGCTACATCGGCGCTGGCGAAGGCCTCGGAATCGAAGTCCTGCTGGTTGTCTATGTCGATGATGCTGACGATTTTGTGGCCGCGTTGCTTGCAGATGGCTTCAATCATCTTGCCCATCTTGCCGTAGCCAATGAGTGCTATGTTCATATTCTTTGTTTTATTATCGTTGTGTGTGACAGGCTGCGTGCGGCAAAGGGAAGTCATGCTTCTGCCGCCCGCGTTTGCACTATCAGATGCAAAGATAGCAGAAAAACGTGATTACGGGAAGAAAAAGAGTGTCGTTTTTCTCATTTTCCGCCTGTTTGCACGGTTTTTCTGCTATCCTGTAACATTCGTTTACTTGTTTTCCACTACTTTGACAGTGCGTCCGTCGCTGAGCTTCACAATGTTTATGCCCTTCTGCGGAGTGTCGATGCGGCGTCCGAGGGTGTCGTAGCGGCTCACGACGGTGGCTTCGCCGTGCAGGTTGTCTATTCCCGCCGTGCCGTCGGTGAAGCGTACTTTCATCGCCGCTTCGCCTCCTTCGGCGAGCTGCATGGGCACGAAGTCGTTGCTGTAAGGCACGGTCTTCATGAAGCGCAGTGTGAGTTCGCGGTTGAAGAGGTTCACATCCTCCACGCTTTCGAGCATGGCGCGTGAGATATAGCTTGTCACCGAGCGGCCTTTGCAGTCGGCGAATGTCCATTTGCGCAGCTCTATTTCCTTGCCGTCGGCCTCTGTCACGAGCTTGACGACGGAACTGAACGCCGCCGGTTGCGATGTGGTACTTTCGTAGTCGAGCGGTGCGAGGAAGTAGATTGACGCGTCGATGGTAGCGTATCCGTCACGGGTCATGTCGATGTTGGTGGTTTTTCCGGCGGAGGTCTCTATCGTTTCGCCGGAGCTCCAGCGCATGAGCAGGTCGCCGACAGTGGCGGAGTAGTAGTTGCTGGGGTTGTTCTCGATGGTCAGTCTGCAGCGTTTTCCGGCGGGTGTGATGTCGGTGTAGCCCTCGTCCTTGTCGTAGGTGCTGATTGATGCCGTGTAGTTTCCGGGGAGGATGCCGTTTGCCGCCACTGCCCTTACGCTGTATGTGAAGACGTAGGGCATGTTCTCGAATACCGCAACTTCACCGAGTATGATGTTGGTGGGTTCTGCGTTGGGGTTGTCGGTGCTTTTGAGTGTGAGCGCAACGGTTTTTCCCAGACTGTCGTCGCCGTCGGAATTGAGCTGCAGGTCGATGTTCATGAGACTGTTTATCTGCAACTTGTCGAGCGGGTCGGGGCTGATTTTCAGACTCTCAACGGTGATGGGTGCGTCGTGTTTGGCGCGTCGTGTGAAGGTGAGTTCGTCGCCGGTCTTCTTAACGAATATCCTGTTGGCGTCGATCATGGCGTGCTTCCACTCGCCGAAGGGTGTGCCGTCGTTGCGGTTGTAGGTGCTCTCCACCTCTACCTGATAGGTTCCGTCGGCGAGAGGCGTGAATGTGTCGGGGTCCAGTTTGTAGATGAATCCGGACACATCCTTTGTCAGACGGCAGTTGTCCTTGTCGATTATCGCCACGATGTTCTCCTTGCTGTCCTTCAGGACTATGCGCAGCTGACCGTCGAACTCGATGATGTTGGAGCCGCATTCTATGTTGAGATATATTTCAAGATAGCCCACATCGCTTATTTTCGTCGTGTAGCTTGTCATGGGTTTCATTGCCCTTCCGAAGTCGAATGCCGCCCATAGCGGCGACTGGAAGTCGCTTCCGGTTGTCGCTTTGAGGTCGGGTTCTGCGAAGACGGCGTCGGTGTAGAGGCAGTAGTTGTGGTCGCCGAAGTTTGAGAGGGCGAAGAATCCGTCGCCGACACCGCTCCATCCCCAGTTCACATGGAGGTAGCCGTTGCTGTCGTAGCCATCGACCACGAACTCATGTCCGCCGCTTTTCAGTCCTACGCCGCTGTAGATTATGGGCATTCCTGCGTCGAGCTGTTCCTTTATCATGCTCATCCATGTGGCGGTGCTGTAGTCGCTCTTGTAATAAAACTCGGCGTTGTAGCCGAAGTTGCGCATCAGTGCTATTGCGGCGTCGTTGGAGAAGCCAGATGTTCCGTTGGTGTTGTATTGCAGATGGCATGCCGCTCCAATATCGCGCATCAGTACGCTCACGGCGTCGGCCTGCTTGGTGCTCCAGTCTTGGGAGTAGATGTTGTAGGTGTCGCGCATGTTGTCCCAGTCGTACTCCGATTGTGTGAAGTCGATGCTGATGCTCTTTTGGTCGTAGTTGGGGGTCTTGTAGCTCACCGATCCCATTCCCTTCTTCGGCCAGCGGTGGTATCGCATCACCTGCGCTGCGGCTGTTGCCACGCATCCGGTGAGTGTGCCTCTGTCGCCGATGGTCGGTGTCTTGCGGTTGTAGGGGTACGACTGGTCCCATGTCGATGATATGAGTGCCGGGACGATGACTGTCGGATTGGGGTCGAGCGGTGCGAGTGTGCGTGCCGTTCCGTTGCCTTCCGTGCGCTTTGCGGCTATCTGTGCCGTCACCGATTGCAGCCATTCGCGCATCTGCATGGGCATGTTGTTCTCGTCGAAAGCCCCCGTTGTGCTGTAACCGAGCACCGGTGTCACGCAGTCGTCGCCCGAAACGAGCACGAACCCGTTGCCGTCGGCGTCGTTGAAGGCGTAGTAGGGCATTGTTGCCGGCGTGGTTGCCGTGGTGCTGATGCTGAAAGAGCGTGCCGGGGCGTTGTTTCTGTTGTCGAGGGTGATGTATCTTGCGGCGATTTGCTGCGCCTGTTGCGGCGTGATGTCCTTTGCCGTGGTGTTGAACGATGCTGTGAGCAGGGTCAAAGCAACGAGGATGTGGCGTTTCATTTGTTGTTCTTTTTGTTGTTTTGTTGCGGTGTAGAGGTTATGCAGGGGAGTTGGTGGAAGGGTGGGGCGGATTTGTCTTTCCGCCGTTCCCTTCCATCTTCTCCTGCTGAATTGTTATTTCACTCCCATCTCCTTAAGCAGACGGTCGGCGTGTCCCCACTTGTCCATGAGGTAGAGGACGTAGCGTATATCTACGCCGATGCAGCGTGCGAGACGCTTGTCGAACCAGATGTCGCTCGACAGTGAGTCCCAGTTGCCGTCGAAGGCGAGTCCGATGAGGTTGCCGTGGCCGTCGAACATTGGCGAACCAGAGTTGCCGCCGGTGATGTCGTTGTTTGTCAGGAAGCAGAGCTGCATCTTGCCGGTGGTCTTGTCGGTGTAGTTGCCGAAGTCGTCGGCACTGAACAGCTCTTTCATTATGGGTTGTGCCTGGTAGTCGATGACTCCCTGCTCGCCTGCCTTCATCTTCTCCACGATGCTTGAAGCCTCGGTGTAGTAGCCTGAGGGCTTGCCTCCGAGGAGGTAGCCGCCCACCTGTCCGTAGCTGAGGCGCATGGTGAAGTTGGCGTCGGAGTAGTGGGGCAGTTCCTGCTCCATGCGTATCTTGGCGTCGCAGAGGTAGCGTTCCTGCACGGCGATGTCGGCATCCACTTCGTTATACACCTTGAGGAATTCGTCGTGCAGTGCCTTCAGTGCCTTGCCATACTGGTATCCGGGGTCGTTGCGCAGTGCTTTCTCTGTGAGTGCTATGCGCTTGCCGCTCTTCATGAGCACCGATGTGTTGTAGAGCCACTCCACATACTTGCGTGCGTCGCCTCCGAACTGTGCCTTTATTGTCTCGTAGAAAGCGGGGAGCTTGTCTGCCGGCACATACTGGCGGTAGTTGTCGATGAGTGTCGCCATTACGTCCTTGTCGAGGTCGGCGTCCCATTCGGCGCTGTTGTCGGCGAATTTGTGGTAGCGTTTGCCTCCCTTTGCTCCGCCGTCACACACCATGCTGGCAATGGTGAGTGCGCGTGTGTTGAACTCTGCCGTGCGCACGAATGTCTCGCGCCATGCCGTGTTCTGCTTGCTTACGACGAAACGCTTGGCGTAGAGCTGTGCCATCTTGTCGAAGTCGAGCTTGCCTTTGAGGTAGCCTGTCCATTTCTGGTACTCCATGATGCGATCCTCGAAGTCGGCTTTCTGCCGTATAATGCCTACTGAGTCGATGCATTTGTTCATGCCGAGCGAGTTTTTCCAGTAGTTGGAACTTTGCGCGTACTTCGAGTCATACTTGATGCGCACTGCCTCCGAGGCACGCATGTGGCGTATCATCACGTCCTGCTTCACGCCGCGTATCTGTGCTCTCGGTGTGTTCTCGGCGTCGCGCATCTCGCGTATGCCGTAGCTTGAGAGGTAGCGTTCGGTGCTTCCGGGGTAGCCTATGGTCATTGCGAAGTCGCCTTCCTTGTAGCCGTCGGTTGAAATCTTTGTCCAGTGCTTCGGGCGGTAGGGCACGTTGTCCTTGGAGTAGTCTGCCGGACCGTTGGTCTTCGGGTCGGCATAGATGCGGAATACGGAGTAGTCGCAGGTCTGTCGCGGCCACATCCAGTTGTCGGTCTCGCCTCCGAACTTGCCCATCGACTTGGGAATGGTGAAGACAAGACGCAGGTCGCGGAACTCACGGTAGGTTGTCGCGTAGTACTTGTTGCCTTCGTAGAACGGCTTCACTTCGAGTTCGAGCTGCGGGTCCTTCTCGTGTGTCTGTTTGATGAGTTCGTTCTCCACTTCGGTGAGCAGTTTCTCACGCTCTGTGTCGTTCATGCTGTTTATTCCGCGCTGCTCGAGCATGGGTGTGATATCCTTCTGTTCCACCATGAAGCGCACGAACATTCCCTTGTTGGGGAGCTCTTCTTCGAACGTTTTGGCGTAGAATCCGTTGAGCATGTAGTCGTGTTCTACTGTTGAGTGTGAGCGGATTGCCTCGAAACCGCAGTGGTGGTTGGTGAGGACGAGTCCGTCTGGCGACACTACTACGCCTGAGCAGTAGCCTGAGAAGTTCACTACGGAGTGCATGATGGCGTCGTCGCTCTTGTAGATTTTGTCGTAGGGAGCGGTGAAACCATAGGTCTTCATTTGCTCATACACCGCCTGGGGCAGGTTGTAGAGTGTCCACATGCCTTCGTCGGCATGTGCGGCGTGGGCTGAAAGGAACAGCGCAGCCGTGAGTAAAAGGGATTTTTTCATGTGAATATAATGATTGATTGTTGATGGAATTCTTTCTTTCTTGAGTGGGCGGGGCGAGCTTTCTTGAGTGGGCCTTACTGGGCCTTTCTGAGCCTTTCTAAGCCATTCTTTCAACTTTTCTTCCTGCTTCCCCGTTTCAGCAGGGTGGGGAACTCGTGCCAGAGGATGTGTGCCATGAATGCTGCTATGAGGAGGGTGTTCACGGCGATGGCCCAGATTTGTGGCAGACGGGTGTTGGCGGTGTCCATGAGGAAGTAGAAAAGGGCGGTTATCGCCACATAGACGGCTATCGACTTCATGGGGTAGTTGATGGGATACTTGCGTTGTCCCACGATGTAGGAGAGCACCATTGCCGTGCCGTAGCCTGCCACGCCGCCCCAGGCGCATGCCATGTAGCTGTACTTGGGTACGAACATCACGTTCACGATGACGAGCATCACGCATCCGGCGGCGGAGAACCACGCGCCGTAGATGGTCTTGTCGATGAGCTTGTACCAGAACGAAAGATTGAAATACACGCCCATCATTATCTCTGCCGCCATCACTATCGGCACGACACGCAGGCCGGGCCAGTAGCTGCGGTTGGGTATTACGAAGCGCAGGATGTCGATGTAGGCGATGACGGTGAGAAATGCCAGCAGGGTGAAGATGATGAAGTACTTCATTGCCTTGGCGTAGGTGTCGCGGTTGTCCTTGTCCTTTGCCTTGCCGAAGACGAAGGGTTCGTAGGCGTAGCGGAACGCCTGTGTTATCATTGCCATTATCATTGCTATCTTCACCGCCGCTCCGTAGATGCCGAGTTGTGTCTTCTCGTCGGCTCCGCCGTAGAGGTAGGGGAAGATTATCTTGTCGAGGGTCTGGTTGAGTATGCCGGCGATGCCGAGCACGAGCAGGGGCAATGCGTAGCGCAGCATGCGCCGCCAGAGTTTCACGTCGAACTTCCAGCGGAATCCGGTGAGCTCACGCCAGAAGCAGAGCACCACCACCGCCGTGCAGACGAGGTTGATGTAGAACACCATGCCCACGTCGAGTGTGAAGTTGCTGTCGTAGAGTCCGAAGGGGTTGATGCGTAGTGCTGGCAGCACGATGAGGTACATCAGGTTGAGGACTATGTTGAGGCAGATGTTCACGAGTTGCAGGCAGGCGAACTTTATGGCTTTCTTCTGGTAGCGCAGGTAGGCGAACGGTATGCACTTGAAGGCGTCGATGGCCACGCAGACGAACATCACCGCCACCCAGTCGTGGTGGTCGGGGTACTTCATGAAGGTGGCTATCTGTGGCAGGAACGCGAAGACGAGTGCCACGAAGAGTGCCGCCGTGGATGCCACGGAGATGAGAACGGTGGAATAGACCGTCTGCGGGTTTTCCTCGCTCTTGTTCACATAGCGGAAGAATGTCGTCTCCATGCCGTAGGTGAGCACTACGAGCAGCAGTGCCGTGTAGGCGTAGATGTTGGTGACAACGCCGTACTGTCCGCCGGCAGCGGCGAACGCTGTAGTCTGTATCGGTACGAGCAGGTAGTTGATGAATCGTCCTGCGATGCTGCTGAGCCCGTAGATGGCGGTGTCCTTGAGGAGTGATTTTAAGTTGGCCATAATGATTAAAATTTGTTTTATGGGGTGGTGTGTAGGGAGGAAGTAGGTGTGGTAGGTGTGGTAGGTGATGTGTGTGGACTTTTACTTTCCTTACTGCACCTACCATTCTTACCGTGCTTACCACGGTGCTCACCATCCTTTATCTTTTTTCCTCCATTCCACTCTTGCCCGGTAGCGTTGTTCCTTTATGCCGCCCTGCTCCAGAAACTTGCGGTTCTGCCAGTCGATGAGACCCCGGAGCATGGCGAGTGTCTGATGGATTACTATCAGTGCGATGTTGGCTATCTCTTCGGCGCAGCGTCCTTCTATCTGCTTTCTGTACCATGCCGAGTCGTTGTGCCGTCGGCAGAGGGGTTGCGCCATCTTGTATTTTGGGTGCTGTGGTCCCCATATTTCGAGGTTGTGGCAGCGCAGATAGTCGCGGTAGTCCTCTTTCAACTCTTCCAGACTGCCTTTGGCTATCACCGTGAGCTTATGCTCCGACTCTGTCGAACCTTCGGCATCGCTGTATCCTTCCACGATGTTCTGCTTGCCGGAGCGTGCCGCCTGCTGCATCTGGTCCACGGTGCGGTCGTGGCTGCGGTCGAGGAAGCGGCTCACGAAGTAGAACGTGATGTCATACACGCACTCGCTCTTGGCGAATACGTTCAGCGTGCGGTAGCTGTCGGGTTTGTTGGTGGTGGTGTTGAATATGTTGTTCATAGGGCGTTTTTTACTCTTTTACTTTTAAAAGAACATATAGCACACCCCAATCGCCGCCACCACTCCGGCGAGGTCGGCAAGGAGACCGCAGGCGACGGCGTGGCGTGTGTAGCGCACTCCCACGCTGCCGAAATAGACGGCGAGGATGTAGAATGTGGTGTCGGTGGAGCCTTGGAAGACGCATGAGAGGCGACCCACGAACGAGTCGGCGCCGAAGGTGCTCATGGCATCCACCATCATACCGCGTGCGCCGCTGCCGGAGAGAGGTTTCATGAGGGCGGTGGGGAGTGCGCCCACGAAGTCGGCATTGCAGCCCGATGCCTCGACGAGGCTTTTTACGCCGCTTATTATGATGTCCATAGCCCCCGACGCGCGGAACACGCCGATGCCGACGAGTATCGCCACGAGGTAGGGTATGATGCGCACGGCGGTGGAGAAGCCGTCCTTGGCTCCTTCGATGAAGGCGTCGTACACGTTCACCTTGCGCCGCATGCCGGCGAGGATGAACGCCACGATGATGGTCATGAGCAGGATGTTGGCCACCGATGTGCTCACTACGCCCATCTGTGTCTTGTCCATCTGCGCGAAGCCCCATATTATTGCCGCCACGACGGCGCACATTCCGCCGAGGGTGAGCAGCATGGTGCGGTTGAAGAGGTTGATGCGCTGGTAGAGCGATGTCACGACGATGCCCGCCAGCGTGGAGCAGAACGTGGCGAGAAGTATGGGTACGAAGATGTCGGTGGGTTGTGCCGCACCCATCTGCGCACGATACACCATTATGGAGACGGGGATGAGTGTCAGTCCCGACGTGTTGAGCACGAGGAACATTATCATGGGGTTGGTGGCGGTGTCCTTCTTCGGATTCAGTTCCTGCAGCTGTTCCATCGCCTTGAGTCCGAGCGGCGTGGCGGCGTTGTCGAGTCCGAGCATGTTGGCTGCCACGTTCATGAAGATGCTGCCCGTCACGGGATGTCCCTTCGGAATGTCGGGAAAAAGGCGTGTAAAGACGGGTGAAAGCAGGCGCGCCACGGCGTTCACCACGCCCCCCTTCTCGCCGATTTTCATTATGCCGAGCCAGAGGGAGAGCACGCCGGTGAGCCCGAGCGAAATCTCAAATGCCGTCTTCGCCGTGTCGAAGGTGGAGTTCATCATTGCCGGAAACACCTCGGTGTCGCCCATGAAGACGAGCCGCACGAGGGCTATGCAGAAGGCTATGAGGAAAAACGCTATCCAGATGTAATTGAGAACCATACTTGCCTGTCTTTTCTATGTAAGAGATTACTTCAATCTGCAAAATTACATTATTATATTGAGAAAAGTCCGCCCCGAACCGATTATTATTGCGCCCGTTTTCAAAGAAGCCTTGTTTGGAGTGCAAACAAGGCTTCTTTTCATTGCAAACAAGGCTTCTTTTGTGTGCAAACAAGACTTGTTTAAAAGTAAAGGAGTAAAAGGGTAAAAAAGTAAAAAGGTGTTCCGCGAAGCGGGACTTACACATCCTGCTGACCGCCAATGGTATAAGTCCCCCTTCGGGGAACCGTCCCTTGCATCCTTGCCCACCCACAGCTGCGCCGTAAGGCGGCTTGCAGTGGGTTTCGCATAGAGGTCCCGCTTCGCGGAACCCGTAACTAAAAATTTTTACCGGATAGCAATAACTTTTTTACTCCTTTACTTTTAAACAAGTCCTTTTTACTTTTTTACTTTTTACTCTTTTACTTAAAAAAAGAGCCGGGCGACTCGCCGCATGGGCTTCGTCTCCCGACTCTTTGTCTTTTTTAGATTACTGAAGCAGTGCAAGCCTCGCGGTTTGCGGAACTCCAGTAAATTATTATTTACTAAATTCTTTGTTCTCCTGAAAAATCTTTTCCGGCTTGCGTAGCCCTTAACGGGCTGCGTTGATACGGTTGTTGATTTTTACTACCTCGCATGCAGCTGCTGCACACACGGCGATAATCAATGCTAATACTGTCATAATTGTTACCCTTTCTTTTCTAAATTAACAATCTTTGTTTACCTATTAAAGTCTGAAGCGTAGGCAACTCCACTCACGTTTTGTCACCAAACTTTGTGTTTTCTTGATTGCATTTGCAAAGGTAATGCCTTTTGTGTGCGCACACAATAAATAGTATGGAAAAATGAAGAAAACTCCCTTTTTATTGATGTTAGTCAAAGATGGGTGCTTTTTTCTGACAAAAAGTGTCTTTGGTACGCTTAACCATGTCTTTCTGTCGCATTTATCGTGGTTCTAATGACCAATTTGGGTTAAAGACGTTCTTGCTCCTTTCCGCACAAAAAAAGAGCCGGGCGACTTGCCGCATGGGCTTCGTCTCCCGACTCTTTGTTTCTTTTAGATTACTGAAGCAGTGCAAGCCTCGCGGCTTGCGTAACTCCAATAAATTATTATTTACTAAATTCTTTGTTCTCTTGAAAAATCTTTTCCGGCTTGCGTAGCCCTTAGCGGGCTTCGTTGATACGGTTGTTGATTTTTACTACCTCGCATGCAGCTGCTGCACACATGGCGATAATCAATGCTAATACTGTCATAATTGTTACCCTTTCTTTTCTAAATTAACAATCTTTGTTTACCTATTAAAGTCTGAAGCGTAGGCAACTCCACTCACGTTTTGTCACCAAGCTTGTGTTTTCTTCTTTACGTTTGCAAAGGTAATGCCTTTTGTGTACGCACACAACAAATGGCAAGAAAAAATGAAGAAAACCTCCTCTTTATTGATGTTCGTCAAAGATGGGTGCTTTTTTCTGACAAAATGGCATTTCTGGCACACTAAATCCTGTCTTTTCATTGCATTTGTCAATCTCCCGTTCTCCTCAGTTGGGAGGGCGGAGTGTAAAGACGGGAGTTGGCAGGAGTTGTGGAAGTCAAAGAAGCTGGAGAAGAAGTTAGAGAAGTTGGAGAAGGAGTTAGAGAATCAGAAGAAGGAGTTAGAGAATTTAAAGAAGTTAGAGAAGTTAAAGCCGTATGCTTTGCTAATCATAGGAGGTCGGGCGTCCCGCTCGACAACACTGCGCAACTCGGTTCATTATGAATTATGAATTCTTAATTATGAATTGTCAACGTAAGGAGGTCGGGTGTCCCGCCCGACAACACCACCCGGCAATTTCTGACTCCTGATTCCTAATTGTCAGACTTGCTTTGTGTTGTCGGGCGGGACGCCCGACCTCCGATATTTAGCAAAGCGTTTGGCTCAGCTTTATCCTATTCGTTTTGTCGGCAGGTTATACACCTGCTGCATCTCGGTCATGTCCTTGTCGGTCATGCCTTCGGGTGTGAAGCCCATGTTCTTGGCGCACATATAGATGTTTGCCGACTTGTTGAGCACGTCGATCTGGTCGAAGGCGTCCATGGCATCCATGCCCACTGCCACCAC
This sequence comes from uncultured Prevotella sp., assembly GCA_900553595.1. GTDB lineage: Bacteria > Bacteroidota > Bacteroidia > Bacteroidales > Bacteroidaceae > Prevotella. The sequence continues at coordinate 27,329 of USEC01000015.1, forward strand.
GCCGTGCTTCTCCCACATCACCACATCGTGGTCCTTTATCTGTTCGAGAGTGGCCTCTGCGAGTTCGTTGCTGCCTGCCATGCGGTAGGGTACGATGCCCAGACCGAGCGGTGCGAACGCCAGTGTTTCGGGAATCATGCTCCACAGAATCTTTGTGAGCACGCCTTCGCCGAGCAGTTCGCTGTTGTGGCTCATGGCCACAAGTTCTATCGGGTGAGTGTGTACGCTTGCCTTGTAGTTGGAACCGGAGGCGATGAGCATGTTGTGTATGCTCAGGTGCGACGGAGTCTCGCTTGTCGGCTTGACGGGGTTGTCGGCTATTATCTCATAGTGGGCGCAGTCGTCGAGCACACGGATGATGCTTCCGTTGTCCATCGGGCGGCGTGCGAGGTCGCGCATACGCTTGCCGGTGCCCTTGGCATAGAAGTAACAGCCCTTGAGGTGGGGCAGTGTGAAGCCTATCGGCGCTGCCGGTGCGATGGCAGGGAGGCGGCGTATTTCGTCGTCCACAAGGTCGGTGATGTTCACTACGATGTTGCCGCCGTTGCGCTCGGCCCATCCTTTCTGCCAGAGATAGCCGGCTACTTCTGCCACTTCGTTAATGCGTTCCGCCAGTTTGGGGCGGTTTTCTAATACACTTTTCATTGTAGTATGTTTTTGGTAATTGTTAGCTATTTTCCTCGTTCCGCACGTTTCGGGGCTGCACGGCAGCACTCCGCTGACATGCGGAACGTGAGTGGGAGGGGTTTTGAAGGGGAGTTATCGGAAGTTAGAGGGAAGTTAATCCGCCTGCGGCGGATGGAAGTTATCGGACATTACCACGACTTGCTCAACAAGTGTCAGATATGTCCGATAACTTCCATTAACTTCCGTCCGATAACTTCATTAACTTCCGGCGAAACCAGACTTCCTTTTATCTCCCTTACAGGCTCCGTCCCTCCTCCGTCAGTTTCTCGAATCTCTCGAATACGGCAGTCCATGCCTCGGTGCCTTGCGGCTCGTAGGTCTTCATCTGTACGGAGTCTGCCACGACGCGGCGCATTTTCCACACGCCGTCCACGGCTCCTTGCGCCTTTGCCTGGAGCATCATGTTGCCCAGGGCGGTGCCTTCCTGCGGACCCGTCTTGACGGTAATGCCGCACGCATCGGCTGCCATCTGGCAGAGCACCACGTTGCGTGAGCCGCCGCCGATGATGTGGAGCACGTCGATGGGGGTGTCGACGGTCTCGCGTAGCCATCCCAGCACCTGGCGGTAGCGCAGTGCGAGCGACTCGAATATGCAGCGGCACAGCTGCTGGTGCGTCTCCGGTACGGGCTGTCCGGTGCGTTCGCAATACTGCTGTATGGCATGGATCATGCTTTCAGGATTGGCGAAGCAGGGGTCGTCGGGGTTGATGAGGCTGCGGAATGGCGTCGCTTCGAGTGCCGAACCCTGCAGTTCGGGGTGTGGCAGGCGGCGTATCTCTTCCGGATATTCCTTGCGGCAGCGTTCGTAGAGCCACATGCCGCAGATGTTCTTGAGGAAGCGTATGGTGTCGCAGATGCCTCCTTCGTTGGTGAAGTTGAGGCGTGTGCTGCGCTCGTCGATTACGGCATGGGGCAGTTCTACGCCCATGAGCGACCATGTTCCCGACGAGAGGTAGGCGAAGTGAGGGTCGCTTGCCGGCACGGCGGCTATTGCGCTTGCCGTGTCATGCCCTGCCACTGCCACCACGTTCACTGCTCCCAAGCCCGTGAGACGCTGCACTTCGGGCGTGATGGAGCCGATGACGGTGCCCGGACTCACCATGCGTCCGAACTGGCTGCGCCTCAGTTGCAGCGTGTCGAGCAGTTCGGGGTGCAGGTCTTTCGTCGTGGGGTCTATCATCTGCGATGTCGATGCGATGGTGTATTCGCACACGGCTTCGCCCGTAAGCAGGTAGGAGAGGGCGTCGGGGAGGAACAGTATCTTGTCGGCTACGGCGAGTGCGCTGTTGCCTTCAGCCTGCATTGAGTAGAGTTGGTAGAGGGTGTTGAAGTTCATCACCTGTATTCCGGTGCGTGCATACACCTCGTGGCGCGGCATTTTCTTCTTGAAATACTCCTCCATGCCGGCGAAAGTGTGCGGGTCGCGGTAGGAGAGGGGGCAGCGCAGAAGGTGTCCGTCGGCTCCGAAGAGTGCCACATCCACACCCCATGTGTCGATGCCTATGCTCTCGATGTTGATGCCACGCTCTGCCACGGTGCGCAGTCCGCGTATTATTTCGTTGTAAAGTGCGAGGATGTCCCAATAGAAGTGTCCGCCCATTTCTATGAGTGGAGTGTCGAATCGGGTTATCTCTTCGAGTTCTATATGTCTGCCGTCGAACTTGCCCACAATCGTGCGGCCGCTTGTTGCTCCAAGGTCTGCTGAAAAGTAATATTTCATAAGATTAGATGTTTAACTGTGGCAAATTTACACAAATAATATGGTATAAGCCTCCCCCGTCTGTTCTTTTTTTACAAAAATCCCCTTTCTGCGGCACTTGCGGGGCTTGTCAGTGCCGTGGAAAGGGGTCTGTCGTGTGTTTAGAAGTCGCTTTTCAGCCGTCGTAGTGCCACCACCGCCTGGTTGTAGTCGTTTATTGCGGCGGCGCGCTTCATCTGTGTGTCGAGTGCGTCCTGCATGGCGGCGTTGTATTCCATGTAGCTTATGTCGCCGTTGTCGTATTCGGCGGTGGCGAGTCGGGCGGTGGTCAGTGCGTCGGCACTTCCCTCCTGCTCGTAGTATGCCATTCGTCGTGCGGCGGCGGAGTATCGGCTCATGGCTATGTTGTGCTCGGCGAGTTTCTGTTTCTCCTCCTGCTGCATCATGAGCGAGGCAGCTTCGCGCTCTTTCCGTGCCGCCTTCACCTTGGCTTTCGTCGCTCCGAAGAAGAGCGGTATGCCCACTCCCACCTCAAAGCCCATGAAGTTGCCGCCGGCATAACGCTGCCGGTTCTCGTGATAGGGGTCCCAGCCGCTTATCACCATCTGCTGTTTCAGGGCAAGCGAGAGCGACGGTGCGAACCCGTTCTTCGCTTCACGCACGGCTTTGTCGGCTGCGGTGACGGTGCGCGAAGCCAGTTCGCCGTCGGCAGTGGAGGCGAAGGCGTAGGCGGTGGGGGCGTAGCTGAGCGGTGTGAGGGCTGTGTCGGCTGGCGTTATGCGCTCCGTTGCGCCCACAAGGGTGGTGAGCAGGAGCTGCTGCGCGGCGCATTCGCTCTCTGCCGACACCATCTCCAGCCGCAGTTCCTCAAGCATGCGACGTGCCGAGAGGGCTTCGGTCTGCCGTGTCTCGCCCGCCTTGTAGCGTGCTTCGGCTGTGGTGGCGTAGCGTTGCAGCAGCGACAGCTGACGCTGCATGATGCGGAGGCGTTCCTGCTGGAACACCGTCTGGCAGTAGGCTGCCGCAATGTCGGCACGCACCTGCTGTCCGGCAAGTCGCTGCCGACTCTCCTCCACGGCGGTTTCGGCTTTCAGTCGGCTGCGGCGTGCCGCATAGACTGTTGGGAAATCGATGCTCTGGCTTATGGCGAGAGCATTGTCAGGCGACCCGCCGGAGGTGGGGTCCTGCGAGAGCGACAGTTCTGTCTTGTCCACATCCCATGCTGTTCCCTGCATGATACGGGTCTGCTGGGTGCGTGCTTCTGCTGCCTTGAGGGTGAGGCTGTGTTCTGTCGCGAGGGCGAAGCACTGCTTCATGGTGAGCTTCTGTGCTTCTGCTGCGCCGCTGAAGGCGCAGAGGGCAGTGGCGACGACTGCGGTCTTTATTCTCATTGTTGATGGATTCTTCATGTGAGTGGTTTTTGAAACATCCCTTAATTTCCTTCTGAAGGGTTCTCGTTCACCTTGGCTTTCGCGCCGCTCTCGCCGTACTCCTTGTAGAGTGCAGGGAGCACGAAGAGGGTGAGGAGTGTCGATGTGATGAGTCCGCCGATGACTACGGTGGCGAGCGGCCGCTGCACTTCGGCGCCGTCGCCCTGCGAAAGGGCCATGGGGAGGAATCCCATCGATGCCACGAGGGCTGTCATGAGTACGGGGCGGAGACGCAGCAGACAGCTCTCCATGATGCTTGCGGCACGGCTTTCGTGGTCGTTGCGCATGAGTTTTATCTGTCCTATGAGTACGATGCCGTTGAGCACCGCCACGCCGAAGAGGGCGATGAAGCCCACTCCTGCCGATATGGAGAATGGCATTCCACGCATCCACAATGCCCAGATGCCGCCGATGGCTGCCATCGGTATTGCCGATGCCACGACAAGCGAGAGTCTTACGCTCTTCAGTGTGGCGTAGAGCAGCAGCAGTATGGCTATGAGGGCGATGGGAACGACTATCATCAGGCGGTTGGTTGCGCTTTGCAGGTTCTTGAACTCGCCTCCGTAGGTGTAGTAGTAGCCTTCGGGCAGTTGCAGTTTGTCGTCGAGAAGCTTCTCTATCTCGCCCACTGTCGATGCCACATCACGCCCCTTTATGTTGAATCCCACATATATGCGGCGTGCGCCGTCCTCATGCGACACCTGTGCCGGTGCCTCCTCCTCGCTGATGCGTGCTATCTGTGCGAGCGGCACGGTGCCTCCTTCGGGCAGACTTATGGCGAGGTTGCGCAGTGTCTCTATGTCGCGCAGACGCTTGTCGAGGCGCACCACGATGTCGAACTTGCGCTCGCCCTCGTACACTGCCCCTGCCGTTGCGCCGGCAAAAGCTGTCTCTACGGTGGCATTCACATCGCTGACGCTGATGCCGTAGTGTGCCAGTCGGCTGTGGTCGTAGTGTATCTGTATCTGTGGCAAGCCCGTCACTTCCTCCACCTTTATGCCGCTCACGCCTTTCACTCCCTCGATGAGGCGTGCCACTCGGGCTGCTTCGGAGGCGAGGGTGTTGAGGTCGGACCCGAATATCTTTATCGCCACATCCTGCTTTATGCCCGTGAGGAGTTCGTTGTTGCGCATCTGGATGGGCTGCGAAATCTCGGCTTCGAGTCCGGGGATAGAGTGAAGGGTTTCTTCCATCTTCTCGCGCAACTCGTCGGGAGTGGTGGCAGAAGTCCATTCCTGCTTGGGCTTGAGTGCTATCATGATGTCGGCACGCTCCACGGGCATGGGGTCGGTGGGTATTTCCGCACTTCCTATGCGGCTCACCACTTGCTTTATCTCCGGATACTGCGCCTTGAGCAGTGCCTCGGCCTTGGTGCATGTCTCCACCATCTGTGTGAGCGACGTGCCTTGCGACATGCTCATCTCCACGGCGAAGTCGCCCTCTTCGAGGCTTGGTATGAACTCTCCGCCGAGGAACTTGAAGCCCACGGCACTCACGCAGAAGAGTGCCACGGCTGCCGTTATCACGTTCTTGCTCTGTCGCAGGGCGCGTTCAAGCAGCGGACGATACCATCCCTGCACCTTACTTATTATGCGGTCGGCGATGTTGGGACGGTCGTGCATGCGGCGACTGAGCAGCAGACTGCTTGCCACGGGGACGTAGGTGAGCGAGAGGATGAACGCGCCGAGTATGGCGAAGAACACTGTCAGCGCCATGGGGCGGAACATCTTGCCTTCTATTCCTACGAGGGTCATCAGCGGGATATATACGATCATGATGATGATTTCGCCGAATGCCGCGCTCTGTCTGATGCGCGATGTGGAGAAGTGCACCTCCTCGTCCATCTGTTTCTGCGTCAGTCTGAACGGTACAGCGGTGCCGGTAGCCCGGTGTGCCATGTAGGCTTGTCGCACATGGGGGTTGGAGAAGTGTCCCGTCGCTATGTGTGCCACCATCGCTTCGACGATTATCACCGCCGAATCGACAATCATTCCGAAGTCGATCGCTCCCAGCGACATGAGGTTTCCGTCGATGCCGAAGGTGCGCATCATGCCGAAAGCGAAGAGCATGGAGAGCGGAATGACCGACGCCACCACCATGCCTGCACGCCAGTTGCCGAGGAACAGCACGAGCACGAACACCACAATGAGTCCGCCCTCGATGAGGTTGCGCCCGATGGTGCCTTCCACGCGGTTCACGAGGTTGGTGCGATCGATGAAAGGTTCCACGACAACGCCTTCCGGCAGCGACTTCTGTATCTGTGTCATGCGTTCCTTTACGCGTGCTATCACCTCTTGGAAGTTCTCGCCTTTGAGCATGATGGCGATGCCTGCCACCACTTCTCCCTCGCCGTTGCGTGTGACGGCGCCGAAGCGTGTGGCGTGTCCTTCCTGCACTGTCGCCACATCGGCGATGCGTACGGGGGTCGTCCCCACGGTCTTTACGGCTATGTTGCCGATGTCTGCCATCGACTTCACGGTGCCTATGCCGCGGATGTAGTACTGGCGGCTGTCCTCCTCGATGTAGCTTCCGCCCGTGTTGGCGTTGTTGCGTTCGAGTGCCGTGAAGATGTCTGCCACGGTGATGCCGTTGGCTCTGAGTCGGTTGTTGTCGACAGCCACCTCATACTGCTTCACGAAGCCGCCCCATCCCGACACCTCCGCCACGCCGGGCGTGCCCGACAGCTGCTTGCGCACTATCCAGTCCTGGATGGTGCGGAGGTCGGCGAGGGTGTATTTGTCTTCATATCCGTGCTTGGCACGCACGGTGTAGTGGAATATTTCGCCCAGTCCGGTGGCTATGGGTCCCATCTCGGTGCTGGTGTTTTCGGGCAGGTCGGAGGCTATGTTGGCGAGCACTTCCGACACTTGCGAGCGTGCCCAATAGATGTCGGCATTGTCGTCGAAGACGAGTGTGATGACCGACAGACCGCTGCGCGAGATGCTGCGCCGCTCTTCCACCCGCGGGACATTGGCGAGAGCCATCTCCACGGGTGTGGTGATGTACTGCTCCACCTCCTGTGCTCCCAGTCGTGGGGCGAGGGTTATCACCTGCACCTGGTTGTTGGTGATGTCGGGCGTGGCGTCGAAGGGCAGATGAAGGAGCGACCATACGCCCCACACTGCCAGTGCCATTGTGAGAATACCCACAACGAGTTTGTTGTGGATGGAGTAGGTTATGAGTCGTTGAAACATGTGTCCTCCTTCTCTTAGTGTGCGTGTTCGCCGTGCTTCTCCGTCATCGAGGCGAGGTAGAAGGCGTTCTTTGTGACTATCTTTCTGCTGCCGTCGATGTGCTTACAGAGCTTCACTTCGGTGAATCCGTCGTCGCTGACGCCCGTTGTCACCTCATGGCGTGAGAAGGAGTAGTTGCCGCCGCGCGGCGCACCGTTGAGTGCGAAGACATAGCTCTTGCCGTCGGAGCTGACGATGGCTTGCGAGGGTAGGGTGCTGCAACGGCGGTTTCCCGTGGCTATCGCCGCATCGACGGGCATTCCGTCGAAGAATCCGCCCTTGTCCTTGGTGTCGATACGGGTGTATGCCGCCACTGCCTTGGTGCCGTCGGTGAAGGTGGACCCAATGCCGTAGATGGTGCCTTTCGCCTTTGTCTGCGGACGGTTGGTGAGCGTGATGAGTACACGGTCGCCCGTCTTCACCTTGTCGAGGTCTTTCTCGAATATGTTGATGTCGGCCTCCACTGCGCTGTTGTCGTTGATCTGCATGAGCGGAGTCTGCATGTCGGCGTAGCTGCCCACGGTGGCGGTGAGTCGGCTCACCGTTCCGCTGATGGGCGCACGCAGGGGGAACACCGTGGCGAACACGCCCTTGGCTGCTCCTTTCACGCTGATGCCCAACTGCTGCAGCTGTCGTGCTACGCCCGTGGCGTTGGCTTCGGCAACGGAGCATTCGGTCTGCGCCTGCTGCAATGCCTTCTTCACTCCTGCGCCGCTTTGCTGCAGCGACTGCTGGCGCTGCATCTCGCGCAGTGCCGCCTCTCTGGTCTTTACGGCGGAGTAGTACTCGCGCTGGAGTGCCACGATGTCGGTGTTCTCGATGTATGCCACGACGGTGCCTTTCTTCACCTCCTGGCCTTCCTTTACGTTTATGCTCTTCACCACGCCGCCCATGAGCGACGACACCGCCGCCTTGCTCTGTGCGCGGAGTGTGAGTGTGCCGCTGGCGTAGAGCATTGCGTCGAGATGCCGCTGCTCCACGGTGCCCATGCCGAGGTCGATGGTGTTTACCTGGTGCTGTGTTAGTGATATGTTGTCGAAATCCACTTCCTCTTCTTCGTGGTTGTGTCCGTCGTGGGCGTCGTGACTGTCGTGGCCGCCCATGCTGGTGAAGAAGGTGAAGCCGATGATGGCGGCAATGGTGACTGCCGCAATGATGATGATGCGCTTCATAAAAATAAAAATGTGTTTGGCAATGCTTCTGCCTTGCTGTTGGTGAATGTCTTTTTGTGGAGACTCGCTTTGCGAGAGTGAGTTGATGGGAGAAGTTATTGGAAGAAGTTATCGGGAGTTAATCCGTCTGCGACTGCTGGAAGTTATCGGACATTACTACAGTTTGCAGCAAGTGTTGCATGTGTCCATTAACTTCGGCGTAGCCTAACTTCCATTAACTTTCATCCGCCGCAGGCGGATTAACTCCTTTCAACTTCCATTAACTCATTCCTTTTATCCCACGCTCGGCGGTCCCCGTTTCGACAGCGCGTGTGATGCGCCTTGCGGGAGCATCGGTTGCAGGAAGTGCCGGCAGGGAGTGTCGTTGGCGGTTTGCGGCAGTACGACGGGGTGCTGCGGCATGGCGAAGAGGATGCTCGGCGACAGATGTGTGGCGTGGCTTTCCTCGCTCTTCTGCTGGCTCTTGCTGATGATGAAATGATGAAGCTGGTGAATGCGGCAGGTCTCCCTGTCCGTGTGGCGGTGTTCGGCGTGTGTCGCCCCTTCGCTTTCGGCATCGCCCGTGCATGCTGACGGCGCGTCGGAAGCTATGCACACGAAGTCCTCGTGGTGATGGTGTGTCACCACGGTGGTGAGCAGCATAAGCAATGTGGCTGCCCAAAGACTGAATAAATGGAGCTTCTTCTGCATTCGGGTACAAAGATAAGCAAAAAAATCTGCAACCCGGTTGCAGAATTTTGTAAAATGACTTAAAAGGGGAGAGGGAAGATAATTCATAATTAAGAATTCATAATTCATAATTGGGAGTTAGAGAAGTTAAAGAAGTTAAAGAAGTTATCACTCGCTTCGCTCGTTAGAAGTTAAAGCCATTACCTTTATTGGCTCAGAATTAATCATAGGAGGTCGAGCGTCCCGCTCGACAACACTGTCCAAGTCTGCTATTATGAATTGTGAATTATGAATTATGAATTGACAACATTGCCATTGTCTTTCAATGAGTTATACTATTATCCGTTGTTCTCCATTAACTTCCGGCGAATGTAGATGGGATGTAGATAAATTAATCTACATCCAATCTACATCCAATCTACATCCGTGCTAACCGCAGAGTGTCAGGCGGTTACACGGATTTCTCTTCAAAAAATGTAGATTTGCGGCATTTTAAAAAAAATAAAGCAGAGCGATGCATTTAACAGGGAAAACAGAGTTCCGTATCTGAAAGTAATAGTTCTTATGAGCCTTTTCACCTTTGTGTTCTTGGGTGCGGAGTTTTTGTTCGTAAACATGATTTCCCGCATCGTTTCGGGGCACCGTTCGGTGGCGGCTCAAAATTATGCGCTCGGCGTCAGCGCGGTCGGTTTTGTCCTGTATCCTCTTTTATGCCGATTTTGCAAAGGAAATGCACAAACTTCCGTTTCGGTTTGCGCAGCCGTTATCTCCAATGCCTGCCTTTTTCTGATGTGCCGCAGCGGCTCTTATACGCTTACGCTGATTGCCGGCCTTCTGCTGTTTTTGATTCTCGGCGTGTTCGGAAGCGCCGTGTTCTATAAATCCCTTTGCCTGTTGGAGGACAATACGCATATTGCGCGGCTTACGGGTATCTCCTATATGCTCGGCACAATGCTCCAGATTGCGAACAGCAATCTTGTTCATATAGACATTGCCGAAGCCGCGATACTTTCGGTGTTTATAATGCTTTTGGCGCTTATGCTGATACGCGCGGAAAAAAACAGCGTTGTCCCGGCGCTCTCAAAGAGCGAGCCCGACGGCGGCAACGGCAGGGAGAGCTTAAAAATCAGCGTGATTCTTGTCTTTTTCGTCGCGCTCATGACCTGCATTTTCAGCACGCTTGATAATGCCGTCACCCTCATCCACGCAAGCGGAGAGGCGAATATCGGGCAGTGGCCGCGAGTCCTGCTCGCCCTCAGCGGGCTTTTGGCGGGCTTTTTGTTTGACACGGCGAGCAGAAAATACATGAGCATAGTCATGTACTGCATCACCGTTCTGTCAACTACCTGCCTCGTCGTTCTTCAGTTTGCCGGGTCTTTTACGGTAGGGCTCGTCATATTTTATCTGGCCGCGGGCTTCTTCGCCGTTTTCTTCACGGTTTCCTTTATGGAGATCGCCCGATACACTGAAACGCCGGAGCTGTGGGCGGGGCTCGGCAGAGCCGTCAACAATCTTGTCGCCGTGTTGATTTCGGGCGGCTCGCTTGCACTTTTGAATTCGGGCAACAATATCGCCATAATAACGATCGAGCTGCTTTTGTTCGTGCTCGCGAGCGTCGCTGCATTTGCCTATATGAATAAGCGAAAAGCCTTCTTTGACGGGCTCGAAGCAGAGGCGGCCGATAAGCTGAGCGACGGCGAAAGGCTGCAAAAGCTCGCCAAGCAGTTCTCGCTGACTCCGCGAGAAGCCGAGGTGTTCGGATTGCTGGTGAATACCGAGGACGGACTGCAAACGATAGCCGACAATCTCTATGTGTCGAGGCGAACCCTGGAGCGGTATGTCTCTGCAATATATGAAAAAACCGGCGCGAGATCCCGCATCGGACTTGTCACGCTTTACAACAACGCATAAAAACAGCAGATTTGCCTCTCGCTTCGGCGGGAGGTATTTTTTTGATTTCTTATGGGTAAAAGATGCGGTTTTCGGCGCTTTTTGGAGAATGGCGGAAGTCCGCCACGCGATTTTTGCAGATTGGCGGACTTCCCTTATATACAAAAACCCCCCTGCCTGTATAAAATTAAAGCAGGGTAAAACGGGTGCGGCGCGAAAGGCCGCAAAAGCAAAATGAAATTTGTGCTTGCTGCGTTTGTTTAAGCAACGGGCAACAAAAAGGAGAGGATACCGTGAAAGCAAAAAGATTTGCGGCGCTCTTGCTTGCGACTCTTATGCTGCTGCTCTTTGCCGCCTGCGGCAGCAAGCCCGCCGAGGACGGCGACGGCACCAAGGCAGACCGGACGGAGCGCGGTGTCAAAATAACGCAGACGGCGGCAAAAGCCGTGCAGACCGAAAAATACGAAACCGCCGATTTCAGCATAACTATCCCCAAGGGGTGGACGGTATCGACGGGCGGAATAAATATCTACCACAGTATCCGCGTGTACGACCCTGCGGAGCCGCTCAATCAGATGTTTATACTGCTGAAGGCGGAGCCGCTTCTGCACTGTGAGGAGGGTAAGGCGGCGTGGCAATACAGTTATAGAGCGGGCAGCAAACAGAATTTAATTTTTGCAAAGGCGCCTGTGCTGAAAACCCCGTCTACCGAAGGATTTTTCAAAATTTTTCCGCAGTATGCCGATTTTATATCGAAGGCTGAGCCGTCATATTCGGGATACGCATTTCCTCGTTTTGAAAACTTCACCGTGACCGAGCGCTATGCATCGTCAAACGGTATGAAAGCCTATGCTATGGGCGATGAATTGCTGCGCGCCACCTTTAAAGATAACGGCAAAGAGGGCGAGGGAATGTTTTCCGCCTCGGTAGTGGATTTCGGCGCGGTTCAGATTTGGACGGGACGAATGAACGGCTACATGATGGAGTCGGCAGACGGCGGATACTATATGGTCTACAATATCGTCGCCGTTACTGCAGCCAAAGATACATTTATAGAGTGGGAAGGCGTGCTTACCGACTGCTTTAAAACACTCAAGTATTCCGACAGCTTTGTCAGTGCCGCTAATCAGGCGAGCAATGAGAAGGTGGCGCTCGCAAAGCAGATAAGCCAAAACTTCAATCAGACGATGGACGGCTTTATGTCCTCGTGGGAGAGCCGCAACATAAGTCAGGATATTATGAGCCAAAAGCAGAGCGACGCCACTTTAGGCTATGAGCGCGTGTACGATACCGAGACGGGCAGAATATATAAGGCGACAAACGGGTTCACGGACGACTATGACGGCAAGCGCTATCAGCCCGTAACGGACGACAGTATGTATGCCAAGGCCGTGAGCGGCTACATTGAAAAGCAATAGCAGAAAAGCGTGCTGCGATAAAACGTTGGAAGGGGGCGGCGGACGGTGGATATGCCGCAGCATTCCGTTTTGCGGGACGGTAAAGAGACAAAAAGGACGCTTCCGTACAATCGGCAATATGTCATTCTTGCGATATACGAGGTGCTCGATAAAAACGGCGCCGGGTATGAAAAAACGGATGCTTCAACCGTCATATCGAATATGTCGGTGTACGGGAATTTAAGCCGTTTTTCAATCTGCGTAACCGAGCAAGAGCACGGGACGGAGCTGTCCGTAACAATGCTTCAACCGTGCGAGGGGCTTTCCACATCCGGTGTGCAGCGGGCCATAACAGCCGTTGCCGACAGCATCTCGCAGTATCTGGAAAATGAGCTTGTGATGAATGGGATATTCATGCAGAAGAATAGATAACAAAACGACTTCAGACGAACGGGGGAAATGAAATGAACGAGACAAGAGTATTCATGCTGAACGGCACGCAGGTGCAGGATATAGTCACTCGCCTCGAGGGCTTTTTTCGTACCGAGAAGGGTATGGACGTCCAGAGCTCTCAGACCACGGACGGCTATGTTATGCAGGCGAGTCAGCCCAAGGACGGCTGGAGGACGCTCACGGGAATGCGCCTTGCTGTTACCGTTCAGATGGCGGTTGCGGGAGATCAGCTGAATGTCAGCATAGGCGAGGGGCAGTGGTCCGATAAAATAGGCGCCGGAGCGATAGGTCTGTTTGTGGCGTGGCCGCTGGCGATAACCGCCGGAATGGGCGCGTACAAGCAGAAAAAGCTTCCCTTCGAAGTGTTTCAGGTTATAGAGAACACCATTATGACCGGCGGACAGCCGGTGGTGGTGTCCGGCGCAGGTCAGACCGTGGCGGACGGAATGACGCTGTGCCCGAGCTGCAAGGCGCAGCTTGCCCCCGGCTCGAAGTTCTGCAACCGCTGCGGAGCAAAGCTCGGACAAAAATGCCCGAACTGCGGCGCCGAAATCACCGCCGACAGCGCCTTTTGCTCCGAATGCGGAGTGAAGCTATAAGACATAAATACAGAAAACCCCTATCTCTTAATTATACATTTGTAAAGCAACGCCCTCCCTCGGTAACGTATATTATCGAGGGAGGGACGTTGTATTTCAATTATATTCAATTATAACGATATATTATCGCAGGACAAAATCATAAAGAACTGACATAAGACGGATTTTTTATTGGCGTTCTTTTTGCGTTGCCCGGCACATATCACACACGATAAAATAAGCTCATCCTATAGGCAGGATAATTTCAAACACCGCTCCGCCGTCGTTTGACGCGCGCACCGTTCCCCTGTGAAGGCTGACTATCTCCTTTGTCAGGGCGAGACCGACTCCCGCTCCGCCCTTTCTCGTGCTGAAAAAGCGGTCAAAAATATGCGGCAGAAGCTCAGGCGCGATGCCATCGCCGTCGTCCCGGATGCGGATAACGGCTTTGCCTTTTTCCTGCCTGCACTCAATTATTATCTCTTCTTTTGCATATCGCAGCGCATTGGTGATTATATTCGTAAAAGCGCGGCGCAGATGAATTTCATCGCAGCTGACCGTTACGGGGTAGTCGTCAAATATCGGTGTGATACGCAGATTTCTCTGCTGCGCGAGGTGCTCCGTGCCGCGCAGGCAGTCGTACAGAAGCTCGCGCACATCCGTCGAGTGAAAGTCCGATTTAAACTGTCCAGCCTCGAGCCGCGAGAGCGCGAGCAGCTCCTCTATCAAATTGGACATCTGCTCGTTTTCCTCGAGAATGACCCTTGACGCTTCGACAGGCTCTAAAACACCGGTGTTTATGCCCTCTGCACAGCCCTGAACCGCCATCATCGGCGTTTTCAGCTCGTGTGATACATTTTGAAAAAACCATTTCTGCGATTCGTGCGCCCTCTCAACATAGCCGCCGAGCTTCCAGCCGAATAAGCAGACCAATACGGTCAAAACAGCCAGCACCGCGAAAAAAGCGGCGTTCAGGTAAGAGGCATACTGCATTACGGCGCCGATATCCACATAGAGAATATAGGAATACGCGTCGTCAGCGCCGTCGGCTTCAACCTGCGTCATACGAAAAACGAAGCGGCTGCCGCCGTTTTTGAAGGTGTGGAATTCACCGACGGACGGCTTTTCTCTGCGGCAGTATTCCCGGAGCCGCTGCTCCGATTTCGACAGGTATTCGGGCTCAAAAAGCTCGCCCTCGATTTCAAGATATCTGACACTCGGAGTCAAAAAATGCTCCTGTTCGTCATCCTCGTTTTTAATATCGGAGAACGGGACGGGAGCTTCGTGCTCATCCTCCGAGAGTATCGCCTTTTGCGCCTCCGCCGTCAGATATCTCGGGATAAAAATGTTGACGGTAGCAAACAGCGCCGCAAAGACGAGCAGCATGGTGCCGAGCACGGCGAGCGTGATTTTTCTTCTTATATGCTTCATACTCCGCCCTCCTTTGAGCGCAGTCGGTAGCCGTAGCCCCAGACGGTTTCAATGAGCACGTTGCTGTCCGCCGAAGAGAGCTTGCTGCGGATTCGGCGCAGAGTCTCGTCGGTCACTCGCGTCTCGACTTCGTCGTTGTAGCCCCAAATATGATTCAGCAGCTCGTCGCGCGAAAAGGCCTTGCCCTCGCCGCGCATCAAAAACAGAAGCATCTTCATCTCGTTGGGTGAGAGGGCGAGGGGCTTTCCCTTGCAGAAGAGCTGCTTTTCGTCGCCAGAAAAACGCAGGTCGCCGACTGAAATATCCTTGTCCATCGGGTCGCCGCCGCGCTCCATCTCCACGCGGCGAAGCAGCGACTTGACGCGCATCAAAAGCATAGTCGGGCGAAACGGCTTTGTCAAATAGTCGTCTCCGCCCTGCAATATTCCGTTGACATAGTCGTATTCGGTGTCCTTTGCCGTGAGAAGAATAATCGGCACCTTGTCCTTTTCGCGGATGAGGTGGCAGCAGGTCAGCCCGTCCGTGCCGGGCATCATTATGTCCAAAATGACAAGGTCGGCGCGTCTTTTGAAAAACGCACCTAAAAGCGCGTCTCCCGTTTCAAACGCGCACACTTCATATCCGTCATTTTCGAGAAATCGCTGAAGCGTCTCTCTTATGTTTTTTTCATCCTCTGCGATATAGATGAGTTGTTTCATAGAGCCTCCGTAGTAGCTGCAGAGCCGTGCCGCTCGGACACGGCTCTGTGTTCATGGCTTGTCTGCTGTGCCTTTTCGCAGGGCGTTATGTTCGCTCGGCTTAAAAGGCCATGTCTGCTTCGTTCGCTGCGACTCTCACGTCGTACTCGTCGCTGACGCGGTCCCAAAGCTTGGAGTTTCTCTCGAGAACCTCTGTAATCTCGGCTTCCACAGCGTCGATTTCCTCATAGAGCTTGTCGGCGTTTTTGTCGGTCATGCGGGCATAGATAGCGTCGATTTTCTCGTTGAGCTCCGCGACCTTGGCAAGGTCGGCGATAAGAGCGGCTCTCTCGTCCTCGGTTATGGTGTCAAGATTTCTGACAAACTTCTCGTAGGCATATTCATCCTCGCGGGCGTCGTTGAGGTCGGCCTCGTTGAGCTCGAGGGTCATGTCCGTCTCGTTTGCGGCGATCTGCTCGTCATACTCGTCGTTGACGCGCTCCCAGAGCTTTGAGTTTCTCTCGAGAACTGCTGTTATCTTGTTGTCGATTGCGGAGATTTCCTTGTAGAGCTTTTCTGCGTTCTTGTCGGTCATGCGGGCATAGATTTCATCGATCTGCTTTTCGAGCTTTGCGATCTCGGCGAGGTCACCGAGCAGAGCCTCTCGCTCTTTCTCCGTGAGAGAGTTCATGTCTTTAACGAAGCTCCCTATGGACGGAACGCCGCAGTCGTCGGGCGAGTTGACGGAGACGATTTCGGGCAGAGTCTCGGTCGGTGTGTTCTTTCTGTTGTTTGCCGAAGCGGTAGCCGCCGATGCGGCGATGATGCTTGCGGCAAGGACAAGGGCGAATACGGTTGCGATAATGTTCTTTCTGTTTTTCATGACAAATGCTCCTTTGATTTTTTTCGCGGACTTCCTTTCCGCAATACAAGAATATCAAAAATGAGCACCCCATTCACCGAAAAATCGGATGAAAGTTGTCACAAAATTGTAAGAGTCGAAAAGCTGTTGGTAATACTGCCGTGCTGCGCCTTGAATCGCGCTCCTTATCATTTTCATTATATCAGACCGCAAACGCGAATTCAATGCAAAAACTCCTGGCGGATAAGGCTTCAAAACACGTATTGCGTTTTCTGCTGAGTTTACGGCGGACGGCCGATAATAAGACGGGGTGCGGCAGTTTTTGTCGCGCCCCGTTTAAAATTTCACTTATCTTTTTTTGTAGACGACCAGCTCCGGATTTTTGCCGTTTTCTTCGTAGGTGCAAATAAGTAAAAAATCCATGCTTGCGGCGATTCCGAAGCGGCGCAAGCCGCCGTATTCGCATTCCAGCTCGTTGCCGAGATATGTGGCGTTGTCGTCAAGAAATTTTACGGCCGTCCCGTTCGGCAGTCGGTATTCAAGGTTGATGAACTTGCCGACAAGAGCGTTGAGATTTTCAACCTTCGGCAGCCCGTCGATATTTAAGCCGTTTATTTCATCGATAAGCTTTTGCTTGTATTCCTCGAATTTTTCCGCGCCGCCGAGATATTCGTACCGTTTCCAATAGTTGAGCTTGGGCAACATATCCGCCATGTATTCGCGCGCCTGCTCGGCTGAGAAGTTCTCGCTTGTCATATTCTGCACGCAAACCTCTATCAAGTCATCCATGTTGTGATACATATATTGCCCGTCGGCATAGCACCATTTGCAGTATTCCTCGTTGAAAAAGCCGTCCGTTTCCCTGCTGATATCGGCGTCGTCAAGAGGCATACCGCAGCACTGGCAAATAAGCTGTCTCGGCGAGCCGAGAAGCGTGTTGATAGAAACGTCAAACAGCTTTGACAGCAGCTTCAATGTCTCTGTGTTGGGCGTGGTTTCGCCGGTTTCCCAGCGAGAAACCGCCTGGCGGGTAACAAATACTTTTTCCGCAAGCTCGTCCTGAGACATCCCCTTGCCTGTTCTGAGTTTAAGAATAATATCCTTTGTATCCATAAAATCATCACCTCGGGGTTATTATAATTTAAAGCCGTCGGAATAACAAGCAACTTGCTGTTGCGACGGTTGATGAAGTCAGACGCAGAGCGCGAAAAAAGATTACGACCTCGCCCGAATTATGAGGCAAATTACGCCCGCGGCGCAGAGAATTGCGCCTATGGGCACCGAGATTTTCAGCATGACGTTCCATAAGTGATAAAAGTCGAGGGGCGCGTCGTTTGTGCCGTGAAGCACGGCATAAGAAAGACCGGAAAATATCAGCGCCAAAACACCGAGGATAATAAAAGCTGTTCCGAAAATCAATAATTTCTTTTCCATTTGCGCCTCCCGAGCATTTGCTTTTTGTTGCCTTAATTCATTATAACATCAGATAGAGCTTTTGGCAAACGGCTCAGATAAATGTTTTTGGGTATCGTCCGTAAACAAAAGCGGG
>USEC01000016.1 GCA_900553595.1 uncultured Prevotella sp.
TCGCGCTGCTCTACCGGCCGCTTCTCAGCATAGCCTTCGACCCCGTCTTCGCACGGTCGCAGCGTCTGCCCGTCAGTTTCATCGAGTATTTCATGATGGCTCTCATCGCTGTCACCATAGTAAGCACATTGCGCATAGTGGGCGTTGTGCTCGCACTGAGTCTGCTCACGGTGCCGCAGATGACCGCCAACCTCTTCACCTACAGCTTCAGGTGCATCATAGCATGGAGCATCGTGATAGGATGGGTGGACAGTCTGGCAGGACTTGCCTTGTCGTATTGGCTCAATGTGCCGTCGGGTGCGTCGATAATTTTCGCAAGTATTCTCATTTACCTTGCGGCAAAGACAATAAAAACCGTTCATAGTGAGTTAAATAAAGAGTGAGATTACTTAAGACACGACATATTGTCCCCATGATGGTTGTAGCCGTACTGTTGGCCGCAACCGGCTGCTCCACGCAGAAAAACACCGCCAAGACACGCCGCTGGCACGCTTTCAAGGCGAGGTACAACACTTATTATAATGGTACACTTGCATACATCGACGGTTCGCTTGAGAAGGAAGACAACAACAAGGACAACTTCACCGAGATGATTCCGCTCTATACCGTGGGCAACAAGGACAACCGCGAGACGGGAAAAAGCAACTTCGACCGCGCCATAGAGAAATGCCAGAAGACGATAAAGCTGCACAGCATAAAGCGCAGACCCGTGTGGAACAAGCGTCGGCGCAAGACTGAAAAAGACATAGAATGGCTCAACCGCAGAGAGTACAACCCGTTCCTCTGGAAAGCATGGATGCTCATGGGACGCTCACAATTCTATAAAGGCGCGTTCGACGAGGCCGCTTCCACATTCTCTTATATGAGCCGTCTCTACCAGACACAGCCCGCCATCTACGGAAAGGCACGCGCATGGCTCGCAAAATGCTATGTGGAGGAGGGCTGGATGTACGATGCCGAAGATGTGATACGCAACATGGAGCGCGACTCAATACACTGGAGTGCGCGCAAGGAATGGGACTATACCTACGCCGACTACTACATACACGCCGGCGATTATGCAAAGGCGATACCTTATCTGCGCCGTGTCATCAAGCACGAAATGCGCAAGAAGCAGCGTGCCCGTGAGTGGTATCTCATGGGACAGCTGCATGCCGCACTCGGAAACAACGAACAGGCAATGAAAGCCTACCGCCGCGTGATACGTCAGAATCCGCCTTACGAGGTGGAGTTCAACGCACGCATAGCCATGACCGAGGTCATGTCGCAGGGACAGTCGAAGAAGATGATAAGCCGACTAAAGCGTATGGCGGCGTCGGACAAGAACAAGGATTACCTCGACCAAGTGTACTACGCCATCGGAAACATATACCTCAGCCAGAAGGACACGGCTCAGGCCATCACCGCCTACGAGCGCGGCAACACCAAGGCAACGCGTACCGGCATAGAGAAGGGAGTGCTTCTGCTGCGCCTCGGCGACCTGTATTGGGAGAAGGAACGCTTCTCCGACGCCCGCCGCTGCTATGGCGAGGCGATAGGCATGCTCGACAAGGACCGCAAGGACTATGCGCAGCTCTCGCGACGCTCCTCCGTCCTTGACGAACTGGTGCCTTTCACCGATGCCATACACTTGCAGGATTCGTTGCAGACACTTGCCAAAATGGACGAAAAGGACCGTAATGCCGCCATCGACCGTGTGATAGAAGCACTCAAAAAGAAGGAGAAAGAGGAGCAGAAGAAGCAGGCCGAACTCAATGCGCAGGAGACAATATCGAAGAACGGAGGCGAGTTGTCGATGAATACCAATGCTCGTAACAGCCTGACTCTGAATCAAAACGCTAACAATAAAGGCAACGCCGCATGGTATTTCTATAATCCCGTCACCGTAAGCCAAGGTAAAGCTGCGTTCCAAAAACAATGGGGAAAGCGCGAAAACATTGACGACTGGCAGCGTGTGAACAAGACTGTGGTGGCGTTTGCCGATACACAAGAACTCTCGGAAGCCCAACTCGACTCCATAGCACAAGTTGAAGCCGAGCGAGACTCGCTCGAACAGCTCACCGATAGTGCGCAGAACGATCCGCATCGCCGTGAGTATTACATGGCGCAGATACCTTTCACCGAGGACCAAGTGAAGGCAAGTAACGAGATAATAGAGGATGGACTCTTCAATGCGGGAGTGATATTCAAAGACAAACTCGATAATCTTCCGCTCAGCGAGAAGCATCTCCGCCGGCTCACCGACAGTTATCCCGACTACGGGAAGATGCCCGATGTGTTCTATCACCTCTTCCTTCTCTATTCGCGCAAGGGCGAGTTTGGTGTCGCCGACACTTATGTGAGCAAATTGAAAAGTGATTATCCCGACAATGCGTGGACCATATTGCTCTCCGACCCCTACTTCAAGGAGAACGCAAAGTTTGGCGTTCATATTGAAGACTCGCTCTATGCCAGCACTTACGAAGCCTTCAAGGCGGCGCGATACGGCGAGGTGAAGGGCAATGTACACGTTTCCGAGACCCGTTTCCCGTTGGGAGCCAACCGCGACAGGTTCATCTTTGTGGGCGGATTGGGCAAGCTTAATGAAGGCGATGCCGACGGATGCCTTGCCGATATGAAGACCGTCGTGGAGAAATATCCGCAGAGTAAAGTCAGCGAAATGGCGGGAATGATAGTGAAGGGAGTGCAGTCGGGCAGGCGTCTGCGCGGCGGTCACTTCGATTTGGGCAACATCTGGGAACGCCGTACGGCGGTGCTCAACGACAGCGACAGCATCAATGCACGCCAGTTCTCGCCCGAACGCAATGCCGACTTCGTGTTCATGATAGCCTACAAACCAGATTCCGTGGATGAAAACAAGATGCTCTTTGAGTTGGCACGATACAACTTCACCAGCTACATGGTGCGCAATTTCGACATAGAGATAGAGGATGCCGCCGGCATCCACCGCATGATTGTGAAGGGATTCCGCAACTACGACGAGGCGTTGCAGTATGCACGGCAGTTCCATTCGCAGGTATCGCTTGCAAGACTCATGGGCGACAGCCGCACAATCATAATCAGCGAGCAGAACCTTCCGTTGCTCGGCGAGCAGTTCAGCTACGACGATTACGCCGCATTCTACGCGAAACACTTCGCCCCATTGAAGGTAAGTACGGTGGAACTCCTTGACGAACCGGGCGAAATCACCATAGAGAAACGTAGGGAAGAAGATTTGCCTGACGACGGATTCGACGACGATGAGGGTGGAGGCAACTACTTTGACGAAGGCACTGAGGTCGTACCCGACGAGGGTGAAAGCACTGTCGTGCCTGAGACAGAGACTCCTGCCGCCGGCAATGAGGGAGGCAATGTGCTCGTACCTGAGGCAGAACCGTCGGCAACATCGTCGGAAAACGGGTCGCATACCACCATCGCCGAACCCGAACCGAGCCTTGACGAGCCTGCCGGCACCACTGTGATAGAGGACGAAGCTCCTGCCACCGCACCCGTGCAACAGCCGGGAGAGACGATAATCGACGATGCTCCTGCCACCGATGTTCCCGCCGCTCCGTCGCAACCGGCACCGAAACCACAGCCTGTGAAACCGCAACCGACCGCACCCGCGCCCGAACCTGAGGAGAAGAGCACGAAGAATCTTGAGGAAGAGTTCTATTTCGACGATGACACTCCGGCGGCTTCCAAGGGCAAGAGCAGCGCGAAAAACAGCAAGACGACACTTCCTCCTGCCCAGAAGGACGATGATGAGTATTACGATCTGGACGGTTTCTGACCCTCCGCAATGCCTCACCAGACAAAAAGCAACGCTTATGAGTAATGGATTTTTACTGTGGGTGGACGACGAGATAGAGTTGCTCCGCGCCCACATACTGTTTCTTGAAAAGAAAGGCTACACCGTGACCACGGTGAGCAACGGCACCGACGCCATCGACCAATGCCGCCAGCACACGTTCGACCTCGTGTTGCTCGACGAGATGATGCCCGGCATTTCGGGTCTGGAAACCCTCCAGCGCATAAAGGAGATATCGCCCGCCACGCCCGTTGTCATGGTGACAAAGAGCGAGGAGGAGAACATTATGGACATGGCCATAGGCTCGAAGATAGCCGACTACCTTATAAAACCCGTCAATCCCAGTCAGATTCTGCTCACGTTGAAGAAGAATATCCACCGCCGGCAGATTGTCACTGAGGTGACACAGACGGGCTATCAGCAGAACTTCCAGAACATCGCCATGCAGATAATGGACTGTCGCACCATCGACGACTGGATGGAGGTGTACCGCCGTCTGGTGCACTGGGAACTCGAACTGAGCGGCACCGACAGTTCGATGACGGAGATGTTGCAGATGCAGAAAGAAGAGGCCAACCTCGGTTTCTGTAAGTTCGTGCGCAACAACTACCTCGACTGGGTGGCGCCGCAGCAGCGCAACCGACCCCTTATGAGCACCGACATATTCAAGACCAAGGTGTTTCCCGCCATCGATGCAGGCGAGAAAGTGTTCCTGATAGTAATCGACAACTTCCGCTACGACCAGTGGCGCGTGCTCTCAAAGGAAATCGGCGAGCTCTTCGACATCGACGAAGACATGTATGTCAGCATCCTCCCTACAGCCACACAATACGCCCGCAACGCCATATTCAGCGGACTTATGCCCAACCAGATAGCGCAGATGTTCCCCGAACTGTGGGTGGACGAGGATGAAGAGGAGGGCAAGAACATCAACGAGGAACCGCTCATACGCACACAGATAGAACGCTATCGCCGGCACGACACATTCTCCTACCACAAGGTGAACGACTCCGTGGGTGCCGACCGACTACTCGAACGCTTCAACACCTTGCGTGGAAACGACCTGAATGTGATTGTTGTGAACTTCATAGACATGCTCTCACATGCCAGAACAGAGTCGAAGATGGTGCGCGAACTCGCCAACAACGAGTCGGCATACCGCAGCATCACACTCAGTTGGTTCCGCCATTCGGTAATGGCAGAGCTTATAAAGGCACTTTCGCAGATGGATTGTAAGGTGATAATAACCACCGACCACGGCAGTATAAGGGCTTCGAAACCCATCAAAATAGTAGGCGACCGCAACACCAACACCAACCTGCGCTATAAACTCGGCAAGAACCTCAACTGCAACTCAAAGGAAGTGTTCACCATAAAGAACCCCTCACAGGCGCAGCTGCCGGCTCCCAACCTCAGCACGAGCTATGTGTTGGCAATGGGCAGTACCTTCTTCGCCTATCCCAACAACTACAATTACTATGTGTCATACTACAA
Organism: uncultured Prevotella sp.; assembly: GCA_900553595.1. Classification (GTDB taxonomy): domain Bacteria; phylum Bacteroidota; class Bacteroidia; order Bacteroidales; family Bacteroidaceae; genus Prevotella. Next base: position 5,285 of record USEC01000016.1, read on the forward strand.
GGACACGTTTCAGCACGGTGGCATTTCGCTTGAAGAAATGCTCATACCGCTCATAACTCTCACCTCACGCAAGCGCGGAGAGTGAGCAACGACAACGAATAAAAACATGGAATTATGGAAATAAGAATCAATTCTCTTACCGAAATCAACGATGCAGCAAAGCAGTTCATCGCTGCAATGGGCGACAGTAAGGTGTTCGCCTTCTACGGAAAAATGGGTGCCGGAAAGACGACTTTCGTCAAAGCCGTGTGCGAAGCTCTTGGGGTGGAGGACGTGATAACATCGCCTACGTTCGCAATAGTGAACGAATACCAGAGCGCGACGACCGGAGAGAGCATCTATCACTTCGACTTCTATCGCATAAAAAAACTCGAAGAGGTGTATGACATGGGTTATGAGGACTATTTTTACAGCGGCTGCCGCTGCTTCCTCGAATGGCCTGAACTCATAGAGGAACTTCTTCCTGAGGACGCCTGCAAGGTGACGATAGAGGAGACGGAGAACGGTGCACGCGTGGTGCGCTTCTGATTACGCCGCGCTTCGCCGGTACCTGTCAGACAGGCGTTATTCCATTGGTTTTCAATACAATTACAGTAGGTTTACAAACAAGGCTTCTTTGCATTCCAAAGAAGCCTTGTTTGCGTTGTAAAGAAGCCTTGTTTTGAAGGCAAAGAAGCCTTGTTTTCAATGCGGGTGTTTTGACTTCGTCTTTTGTTGCTTGGATTGTTCGTTTGCCAAGCAGTTTTGTACGCTTCGTCCTGTGGCTTTCATGCTCGTTTGAAGAAGTCATGGATACAGGCGAGGCTGTGCGTCAAGGCACCCCGGTTGGTATCTTATAACCCGCTTGTTTCGATCTAATGGCCGGTTTCGGGTTAAAAGTCCTGCTCGTAGTCAGCGTCGTATTCCCACGGGTTGAGGTCGGTTTGCGACGGTGCGTATTTCTTTATGCTGCCGTCGCCAGGCCTTGGATTTCTGAAACCACCTTTTGTTGCCGTCTCGTTGAGTCCGTCGGAACTTGCTATTATGCTCATTGTCTCTATTTCCACTGCATTTGTTTCCGGGGCGATATATTGTTTTCTGTTCATTGTTTTTTAAGTTTGTTTGTGATTGAATGTTATGTGTGTCTATTTTACTACTACTTTCTTTCCGTTCTGTATGTAGATGCCTCGCTTGAGAGAGTTGAGCGAATTGCCCGCATATTGTCCCATAGTGTTGTAAACGGGGGCGTCGCTTCCTTCAGTGGCGAAGATGTGAGTGAGCGGAGTCAGACTGCCGTCGATGTTGGCGCGGAGCTTGTTTATGTCGGTGTTCTTGGGCACGATGAAGTAAGCGCGCATGCCGTCCATGGTGCAGGCATCGATGTCGCCTTCGACAGGATAGTAGAAAAGGTTGCCGTCGCCGAGGAAAAGTTCGGTCTTGTCGGTCTTCAACATTGTCTGGTTGTATATGCCCTTCATCTGGAATACCTTACTGTCGCCCACGGGCCACGGGTTGTTGTTGGAGTCGAGCGGTGACGCCACCATGCTGACGCCGGTGAATGTCGGGTTTTCCACGATGTCATTACCCGGCTTCATGATGTATGGTGTTCCTGCCTTCATACTATATGCGGGAACGAATGTGGCGATGTAGTTGCTGAATTCATTTCGGTATTCGCGGAGTTCCGTACCCTCTCCGAAGTATTTTTTCACTTCGTCAGAACTGAGATTGAACGGCAGGCATAACGTGTTCCAGTGGCTTGCGCTGAGACTTCGCTTTATGGTTACGTTGGCGTTTCTGTAGTTTTCGATGAGATTGTCGGTCTTTGTCTCGTCGATGGTGTAGGTCTTTAATGGCGGTATTTCGAGGGTTACGTCAATCTTCGTGACATAAACCTCGGATGAAGAGGTGAAAACGACTTTGGTAGCATAGCCGTCCCAGCATGCTTGAAGGGCGGTTTTGGTTAATGTTCCTTCCGTGCCTTCGTAATTAAACCATGTAAGTGGATGGGTATTGTCTTCCCCGTAGAACTCAATCTTTACGATTTTGCCAATACTGCATGATATGGTATGCTTGGTATTATAGAACGAGTACTTGTCGCTTTTGCTTAACTCTGCGTTCAGAGAATGAACCGTTACGTTACCGCTTGACATTTCAACTCCCATGCGTGACGATTCATGTCCTTTGTTATAACCCGGTGTGAAGCTGACGGGTCTTTCCGTTACCGAAATGCCGTGAGTCACTTGCAGAGTGCATGTGGCAGTTGCTTCTCTGTAAGTCTCGTTTGCTGCACCGGTTGCAGTGATGGTGTATGTGCCGCGTTTTTTGACGCGTACGACTCCATTCGTCTCGTCAATCGTGGCGTCATCGCTTGCGGGCGATATGGAATAGCTTACATTTAGGTTGTTGGGGTTGCAGAGAGCAGTCTTTGTATTGAATGTGGCAATGCCGTCGTCGGCACTTTCCAGAGCCACGGTATAACCTTTCCTGCCGAATATGAAGTCTGTATCTTCAACGGGTTGTCAATGTTTTCTACGGTGTAATAATCATAAGATTCTTTGTAACTGTCCGTTTTAATGAGCCTTGCTCTTATATATGCCGTTCCAAATTTGGTGTTGGTGAATGTCAGTTCGCCGGTTTTAGCGTCCACAGTTACAATCTCTGAATTAGAACTACTATATATAATGTGCTCAGTCAGGTCTTTTTGGCTGATGTCATTCTTTGCGGTAGCCCGTGGCCTGACAAACGTTTCAAGAACGCCGGCATTGAATGTGTATTTCTTTTTGGATTTGTAACCAAAGCTTGTGGTGGTGGGCTGGAGGGCATCGGGAATATATTTGTAAAAACTTATTCCGGTTGTTGTAGAACTGTTAGCGCACCATTCAGTTTTGTTATCAATGTCAATATATTTACTTAATCCGTTGATCAGGAGTTGATCAATCTTTACTGAACCGGAAGCAGATACTAATGTGAATGTTTTATAGCGTTTATAGCTTCCTACACCTAACTCAAAATTCATAACCTTATTGCAATAAAGCCAACTATTTTTATTGCCATTAGGGTGGAAAATGTAATAGCCGGAATAATTCTCTTTGTTCCATTTCAAGTCGTTTGTAACTTCACTTGAGATATAATTGCCGTCAGCAGTAAGGGTTATAGCGATAGCTTTAGGAAAAATACGATTATCGTTCGGAAGCGCATAAGTCTTGTCTGAGTTTTTTCCTACAATGACAAAGATGTCACTTGAAGTTAAATCTCTGATACTTACCTTTTCCCATACTTGGCAATACCCCCCCGTGAACACATGATTGTGACCACAAAGAGCATCAGAAAGCGTAAATGTTTAGTCATAAATAGTTGTATAATGTTTAAAATGTTGATAAGCTTGTTTTTTTGTTGTATGCTTTAGGTTGTGTGGTTGTGTGTCAGACGCATTTGTCTGATTGCAAAATTACAGCTATTTTTTGTATTGTTGCTGAAATAATGTTTAAATATTGTGAAAACGGAATTGGCTGGGTTATATCAGCAGGAAATGATAAATAGTTGGCAGTGTGATGTGCATTAATAAGAAAAAAACACTAACTTTGCAGCAACAAGCATGTTGTTTCGTCACGCATGAACTTGTGTTTGTATTAACGTTAAAACTCTGAATGTTATGATAGTACATGTTGCCAACCCGATTTACGACTCCGTGTTCAAGTACATAATGGAGGACGAGCGCATAGCAAAGACCATATTGTCGGCCCTATTGAAGAAAGAAGTGGTTCATGTGACTATTCGTCCGCATGAATACAGCAACACTACGCGCGACACACTGTCGATGTTCCGCATTGATTTCGCGGCTACGGTTCGCGAGCGCGAAGGCAATGAAACGAAGGACCGCATTGTTCTGATAGAGCTGCAGAAGACTTGGCTCAACACTGAGACATTGCGTTTCAGACAGTATCTTGGCGCGCAATACAACAACAAGAGCAACATACGCGAGGCTGACGAGAAGGGTTTTGCCTATCCGATGGTGGCTGTCTATCTCCTTGGACATAAGGTGGGCAACATCAAAGAGCCGATAGTGTATGTCAATCATGATGTCTTCGATTACAATGGAAATGTTGTGGAGGCAGGAAATACAGAGCCGTTTGTGGAGAGTCTCACGCATAACAGCATCATTGTGCAGATACCGCTACTGCAGGGTAATGTGAACAACCGTCTGGAGAAGGTGCTCAGCGTGTTCGACCAGACCAATGTGGAGGGCGACACGCAGCAGGTGTTGAAGATAGACGAGGACAAGTATGCCGACGACAACGACATGCTTTATGTGCTGCACAAGCTTACTGCGGCTGCGGCGAACTCCGAAATGCGGCAGGATATGAATGTTGAGGATGAATATTACAAGGCAATAGAGGACCGGGACACTGCGATTATGCAGCGGAATAAGATGCTTGAACAGATGGATAAGCAGCTTTCCCAGCAGAGTGAACAGTTGTTTCAGCAGAGTGAGCAGTTGTCTCAGCAGAGTGAACAGTTGTCCCAGCAGAGTGAGCAGTTGTCTCAGCAGAACAAGCAATTGAGGAATATGGCAAAGGCTTTGTCTGCAAACGGATTGACGGAAGAGCAGATTTCCAAGATGACAGGCATGAGTCTTGCAAGCGTCACAGAACTTCTGAAGTGACAGGAGAAGGGCGTGCCATAGCCGTGGAATGAATGAATTTGAATGACCGGCAGTGTGCTTCCCGGTCAAGTCGCATTTCATTCAATTTCAAAGACAATTACAGTAGGTTTACAAACAAGGCTTCTTTGGAATGCAAAGAAGCCTTGTTTGCGTTGTAAAGAAGCCTTGTTTGGAGGGCAAAGAAGCCTTGTTTTTAATGCAGGTGTTATATTTCTGGTTTTCAGGCTGTTATGGATACGGATTGATGGCGGTGACATGGAAAGTAAAAGGGGCTTGCCTTTGAGTCAGGCAAGCCCCTTTATGGTTGTCATTCTATTGTCAGTTCCACCGGACAGTGGTCGCTTCCGAACACCTCGGTGTGTATCGTTGCGCCGCTGACACGGCCCATCATCCGCTCGGACACTATGAAGTAGTCAATGCGCCAGCCTGCGTTCTTCTCGCGGGCATGGAAGCGGTAGGACCACCACGAGTAGGTCACGTCGTCGGGATGCAGCGTGCGGAACGTGTCGGCAAAGCCGTTTGCGAGCATTGTTGTCATGCGTTCGCGCTCCTCGTCGGTGAATCCGGCGTTGCGGCTGTTGGTCTTCGGGTTCTTGAGGTCTATCTCCTGGTGCGCCACATTGAGGTCGCCGCAGAGAATCACGGGCTTCTTTTCATCGAGTTTCTTGATGTAGTCGAGGAAGTCAGCCTCCCATTTCATGCGGTAGTCGAGGCGTCGCAAGCCGTCCTGCGAGTTTGGCGTGTAGCAGGTCACGAGGTAGAAGTCGTCCATTTCGAGCGTGATGACGCGCCCTTCGTGGTCGTGTTCGTCTATACCTATGCCGTAGGTCACTGCCAACGGTGTGTGGCGTGTGTATATGGCTGTGCCTGAATAGCCTTTTTTCTCGGCGTAGTTCCAGTAGGATGTGTAGCCAGGGAACTGCAGGTCGAGCTGTCCTGCCTGCATTTTCGTCTCCTGAAGGCAGAAGAAGTCGGCGTCGAGCTGTCGGAAACTATCCTCGAACCCTTTGCCGGTGCAGGCTCTGAGGCCATTGACATTCCATGAGATGAACTTCATAAGCTTGTGTTTTTGGAAGCGGTTGTTATCGTGCTTCGCAGGTGATGTAAATCTCTCTTATGTAGGGAGCTGTGGTGACGGTGTTCTCGCTATTTATTTCCGGTTTGTCGAAGCAGATGGCGTAGAGTCCCATCTGGTATTCGAATGTGCGCTTTGTGGGTGTCCAGATGCCGGCGAAGGAGTTGGGGTAGAACACGAAGTAGGCCTTCTTTGGCTTGCCTTCATAGTTGAATGTGGTCTCGGCGTACATGGGGTTCACATAGAACTGTATGTACTGCGATGTCACGGCCTGCTTGTTCGGGATGAAGAAGAACGACTTCAGTGTCACGTCGGGCATGCTTCTCATCTGGCTGTGAAGCTCTCTGAGGTACTTGCCCTTGTTGGTGATGTCGGTGCTCGGCACGGTGATTGCTGAGTCGAGCTTGCTCACCGGGAAGCGGTAGAGCGTTACGGTGGAGTCGTTTCTTGCCGTCCAGTAGGTGTCGGTGGAGTCGTATTTGGCGGGTTCTATGCCGATGCCGTTGTATTTTGCATAGTAGAAGCGCACTCTGCCGCCGTATTCTCCGGCCATCTCGTTCATGTACTTCTTGTAGGTCTGTTCGTCGATTGAATAGTCTTCCGATTCAACACACGAGTTGAACGAGACTGCTGCCACGATGCAGCACAATGCGATTGCGAAGATTTTTCCGATTTTTTTCATTGTCTTTTTCACTTTGATTTTATTTGTTTTATATGAGTTCTGCAATTTAAATGCGTGTCTTGCAGAATCATTGTATGCGGAAATCGTTTTTTTTAGAATTTTCTTGAGTCGGAATGTATGAGGTTCATGAACTCCTCTCGGGTCTTGGCCTGGTTGAACGCACCTGAGAAGTCGCTCGTGGTGGTGATGGAGTTCTGCTTCTCAACGCCCCGCATCTGCATGCACATGTGCTTTGCTTCCACCACTACCATCACTCCGAGTGGATGCAGCGTCTCCTCGATGCAGTCCTTTATCTGCTGCGTCAGACGCTCCTGCACTTGCAGACGGTGTGCGAAGATGTCCACTACGCGGGCTATCTTGCTAAGTCCCGTGATGTAGCCGTTGGGTATGTATGCCACATGCGCCTTGCCGTAGAATGGCAGTATGTGGTGCTCGCACATCGAGAAGAAGTCGATGTCCTTCACTATCACCATCTGGTTGTAGTCCTCTTTGAACAGCGCGTCGGTGAGGACTTTATGCGGATCCTGCGTGTATCCGCGTGTAAGCACCTGCATTGCCTTTGCCACGCGCATCGGAGTCTTCTGCAGTCCCTCCCGTTCGGGGTCTTCGCCGAGCAGTGAGAGGATGCCTTTGTAGTGTGCCGCGAGTTCGTCGAGGCCTTCGCGGTATTCTGGAGTTGTCATAAATGTTGGATGTTGGGTTTTGAATATAGGGTTGTTCCGGCTGCGGCTCGATGCCGCATGCCGTCAGGATGGCGCCGTGTCAGTATGCCACGGTAATCTTTCCGCTCACGATGCATGCCTGCTTGTAGCCAAGCTTCTGCACTTGTGAGAGCACGGAGTGGGCTTCCTGGTAGGTGCGGAAGTTGCCCATCCGGCATATCCAGCGCGGCGAATAGAAGTGTACATATACGGGGATGTCGGGGAAGACTGCCTTCAGCTGGTTGCCGATGTTCTGTGCTTTCACTTTGTTTTCGCGCGAGTTGCCTCCGGCGAACACCTGCACCCGGTAGCCGTTCACCTTGTAGCTGTTGCGCATTATCTTCTTGCGTGTGTCAGCGGTGGTGGTTTCTATGTCGTTATCGTCCTTTTCGGTCGATGGATTTTCGTGCTTGTGTGTGTCGGTCTTGGCTTTGTTTTCCGCCTCGGTCCTGGGGTGTTGTGGCAGTGTGGGTGTTGTGTTGTGCGGCCGGTCGGCATGCGTCTGTGTGCCTTGGTGGCCTTGGTTATGCTGTGTGGCAGGTGTTTTCGGCTGCTGTTTCGCCGCTGGCGCCTTTGCGCTTACGTCTGCCTCATTCACCAGTTTGTCTATCTCTTTGCTCTGTGTGACGGTCACTGTGGCCTGTCCCTGCTTCTCTTGCAGGTGTTCTGTGAATGTCTGTGCCCATGCGGCGGCATTCATGCAGAGAGCGGTGATGAACAGGATGATGATGCGTTTCATTTTTTTTTCTGCTGGTTTGCCTTGTCGTTTGTCCCGACAGGGGTTGTAGATAAAAAGGGAGTGAGCCTCCAAGTTGTCTGTGACACACTTGGAAGCTCACGTTGTTGTCGTTACCTGTTATTTCTTCCAAGCGTCGATGATGCCCTTGAAGTCAGCGCATTTCAGTGAAGCGCCGCCGATGAGGCCTCCGTCGATGTTGGGTTTTGAGAAGAGTTCAGGTGCGTTGCTTGCCTTGCAGCTGCCTCCGTAGAGGATTGATGTGTCTTCGGCTGCTTCCTGTCCGTACTTCTCTGCTACGATTGAGCGTATGTATGCGAGCATTTCCTCTGCCTGGTCGGATGTTGCGGTCTTGCCGGTTCCGATGGCCCAGATGGGTTCGTAGGCGATGATGATGTTCTTCCATGCCTCTGCATCGAGGTGGAATACGCTGCCTTCGAGTTCTGCCTTTACCACTTCGTTCTGCTTTTCAGCTTCGCGCTCTTCGAGTGTTTCGCCGCAGCAGAAGATTACCTTCAGGCCGTTCTTGAGTGCGAGGTCGGTCTTTTCCTTGAGAATTTCGGCTGTTTCTCCGTAGTACTGGCGACGCTCTGAGTGTCCGAGGATGACATACTGTGCGCCGGTGCTCTTCACCATTTCGGCAGAAACCTCGCCGGTGTAGGCTCCCTTTTCCTTGTCGGCGCAGTTTTCTGCACCGAGGCCTACTACTGTTGAGTCGAGAACGCCTGCTACAGAAGCGAGGTGTATGAACGGAGTGCAGATCACTACGTCGCAGTTTGGCTTGTCAGCTACAAGTGCCTCGTTGATTTCTTTTGCGAGGGCTACACCGTCTTGCAGGTTCATGTTCATCTTCCAGTTACCTGCTACAATTTTCTTTCTCATTTTCTTTTTTGTTTTAAAGAGTTTGTATATTCTGTTTGTATTCTGTTTTCCTTTTATCCATTTGGTCCATGCCCAGAGGCGGTCGGCTATTGTGAGGAGTGTGAGTGGCAGGAGGAACCACAGGAATATGCGCAGCAGTTGTCTTGATGTGCTGTCTTGTGGCATTCTGCCTATATCGAGTCTGTCGGGGCTTGCTTTCATTTCCGATGTGTCAGGCAGGTTGTTGTGGCTCCATTTGTTTATCACTTTGCCGTCTTTTATGAGCACGAGTCCGGGGTTGCTTCGTATTATTGTCTTGAGCGTTGTCTCGTCGGCAGTGGCGAACGGGTATTCGGCTCCGGTGATGTCGCGCCATCGTTCCATCGCTTCCTGTGAGCTTGCGGTGAGGCAATAGAACGGTATGCCGTACTCGTGGGCGTATTCGTAGAGCTGGTCGATGTCTCCGAAGTTGCTGTCGTCGGCTTTCTCCAGTTGTGGTGCAACAAGCAGGAAGGTGTAACCTTTGTCCTGAAGGATTTGGTCTGTTATGTCGTCTCCCGTCTCGTTGTCGGTGAGTGAGAAGTCGTGTATGGGCGGTTCGTATCCCGGTTTTGTCTGCACTGTCTTCGTTTCCACGAATTCCCATGTGGAGTCAGGGTAGTTGTCGAGTGTGAACTCTTTCTCCGTACCATTCTTTTTCAGTATGAATGTGGTCTTGAATTCGGGTTGTTCGGCGTCATCGGGTATTTCCATTCCTTTTCTTATGTCGGCTCCTATGTGGTAGGGACGGAAGTCGATGAATGGCAACAGGTACAGGCACAGTGTGCTTGTGACGAGGATGTAGATGACGGTAAAGTTGAATACTATCCACTGGTTGCTTTTCGATATGAGCCGTCCCATGCTCAGCGGCCAGCGCAGCATCACTATTGTGCATGCCAGCAGTATTATGTTCTTGAGCAGTGTCTGTCCGTTTGTGAGTGTCACTGCGTCGCCGAAGCATCCGCAGTCGCTCACGGGATCGGCGATATAAATCCATACTGTGAGTGCCGTCATGAATGCCATGACGAGTGTCATGAGTCTTGTCACGATGCGGCGGCGTATGGCGAAGAGCACCATGATGCCGAGTGTGAACTCGGTGGCTGCGAGGGCTACCGAGGCTGCGAGTGTGAGCCAGTCGGGGATGTAGCTGGCTATGTGCATTGCCGCGAGGTAGTCGTGCAGCTTGTATTGTGTGCCCAGGGGGTCGATGCCTTTGACATAGCCTGACACGATGAATGTGATTGCCGTGACGAGACGGCACAGGTTCACTGCTATGCCTTTGAGTCTGTTCATGCCTGCTGCTGTTGCTCCGTCAGCTTTATCACGCCGAAGACGGCATAGTTGATTATGTCCATGTAGTTGGCGTCGATTCCTTCCGACACGAGTGTGGCTCCGTTGAGGTCTTCTATCTCCTTTATGCGTTGCAGTTTGGTGAGTATGAAGTCGGTGTAGCTGCTTATCCGCATGCTGCGCCATGCCTCGTCGTAGTCGTGGTTCTTGCGTGTCATGAGCTCGAGGGCTTGCTGTGCGTGGGTGTCGTAGAGCTTCATTGCCTCGTCGGGGGTGATGTCTATGCTGTCGACGTAGCCTTTTTCGAGCTGTATGAGACCTATGATGCCGTAGTTTATCAGTGCGACAAATTCGGGGCGTATGCCTTCATCTACGAGTGCTTCGCCCTTTGTCTCTATGGAGCGTATGCGCTTCGCCTTGATGAAAAGCTGGTCGGTGAGCGACGACGGACGCAGTATGCGCCACGAGGCTCCGTAGTCGTGCAGCTTCTTCATGAAGAGGTTGCGGCACTCGCTCATTGTGCTTTTAAACTGTTCTTCTGTTTTTGTCGTGTCCATAATTCGGTGCAAAAATACTAAAATCTTGCGAAATGAGCAATAATATGTCGGAGTTTCTGACTTGGTGAATGTTAAGATGTTAAAGGACTTGGAGTGGTTGTGGCGCAGGTTGTGGTTTGGTGGTTTTGAAAAGAAGCCTTGTTTGCATCACAAACAAGGCTTCTTTGGCTCGCAAACAAGGCTTCTTTGCAGTGTAAACAAGGCTTGTTTTTAGGGTGTTGTAAATATGATTGAAAATCAATGCATTACGGTTTTGCTTCCGGCTTCTGCGCCTGCTTCTGCCGGGCATGGATCATCCTCACCACGCCGCACATGGCTTCGTAGCGTGCACGGAGCGAGTCGCAGCGCACACGCAGCATGTTCTTCTTGTAGAGGTCGGTATCGTTTTCCAGCTGTGTGGTGGCTTCCTGCAGCAGTCCGTCGGTCTTTGCCACATCGTCCTGCGCCATTTTCAGCGACGCGTCCTGCCATATTGTGAGTGCTTTCCGGCGTGCCTCCACAGCCTTGGGGAAGCGTTCGCGCAGCACTGTGATGGAGTCGAGCGTGGCTTTGTACTCGCCTTTTTCGTAGAGCGAGCTGATTTCGGCGAGCAGCGGTGCCGCCTTTTCGTCTTCTGTCGGGGCGCAACTTGCCGCGAGCAGGGCAAGTGCAAAAATTGCTGTATATTTCATTGCGACGGCAAAAGTACAACATTCCACGCCGATAGCGTTCACTTGTGTGCCGATTTTAATTATTATCGCATTGTTTTAATTATTTTTAAATCGAAACGTGGCTTTGTCGTTGGGCTGGATTTTGTCGTTGGCTTGCATTGGACCCCAATCGGTCATTAGCCCGAAACAAGCGTATTATCCCAAATCTAATGGCCGGTTTGGGTTGAAGTACAAACGGCAGACGAGGAGATTCGCCCTGCTGCCGGGCCGGTTTGCGACCGTTGCTGACAGTAAGGGCGAAGCTCCTCGTCGGTTTTGGAAGTGAAAGTGCGTCAGAAAGTTATGGGCGCCGTTGCCGTATGCTTCTCCGGCTGCCGTGACTTCCGTGTCTGTGCGCGACTTATATGAAGATGTATTTCATCACAAAGAGGATGGCGAGCACCCACATGGTGATGTTTATTTTCTTGAAGTTTCCGCAGAGAGCGTTGATGGCTACATAGCTGATGAGTCCGCAGAGGATACCGTCGGAGATGCTGTAAGCCAACGGCATCATGATGATGGTGATGAATGCGGGGATTGACTCGGCGTAGTCGTCGAGGTTGATGTCCTTGATTGGTGAGAGCATGAACAAGCCCACAATCACGAGCACCGGTGTCGTTGCGGCGGCAGGGATGCTGAGGAACAGCGGTGCGAAGAACAGTGCGATGATGAAGCATACGGCTGTTGCAAACGAGGTGAGTCCCGTGCGTCCGCCCTGTGCCACTCCGGCGGCACTCTCAACGTAGGTGGTTGTGGTGCTGGCACCGAGGCATGCGCCCGTCATCGTGGCTATGGCGTCGGCCATGAAGGCTTTGTTGAGTCCCGGAATCTTTCCGTCGGGACGCATCATGCCTGCCTTTGTGCACACTCCTACGAGTGTTCCCATGGTGTCAAACATGTCGATGAAGAGGAATGTGAACACCACTACGAGCATGTCGATGGTGAAGATGTTGTGGAATTCGAACTTGCAGAAGAGCGGATCGACCGAAGGCGGCACATCGACAAGTCCGGTGAAGTGGGCAAGACCCATGGGTATGCCGATGATGGCAGTGATGAGTATGCCGAGGAGAAGGCTTCCCGGCACCTTCTTTACGGTGAGCACGCTGGTGATGACGATGCCGATGACGCCGAGCAGTGCGCTGCCTTCGGTGAGTTTGCCTATGCTCACGAATGTGGCGGAGTTCTCGACGATGATGCCGGCGTTCTTGAGTCCGATGAAAGCGATGAAGAGTCCGATACCGCCTCCGATGGCTCTCTTGAGCGTTGTCGGGATGGCATCGACGATGAGGGTGCGTATCTTCGTCAGAGTCAGCACCACAAAGAGGAATCCTTCAATGAGGATTGCCGTGAGGGCGAACTGCCATGGGTAGCCCATGGTGAGGCAGACGGTGAACACGAAGAATGCGTTGAGACCCATGCCGGGTGCCAGTCCGAACGGCTTCTTGGCGTAGAGCGACATTATGAGAGTGCCCACGATGGCGGCAAGGGCTGTAGCTGTGAAGACGGCGTTGGTGTCCATGCCCATCGAGGCGAGGTTGCTGAAGATGCTGGGGTTTACTGCGAGGATGTAAGCCATGGTGAGAAAGGTGGTGATACCAGCCATTATCTCGGTCTTCACATTGTGTTTTGCGGGGTCGAACCCAAAGAGTTTCTGTAACATTGTTGTTTGTTTTGTTTGAAGAAGAATGGTTGTGGGATGTCGGGAGGGTGAGGTTTCTGAAGCTAAAAGTTTGGAAATCAGAAGTTAAGGAGTTGGAATCCAGAAGTTAAGGAGTTAAGAATTCAGAAGTTAAGCCGTATGCTTTGACTTGAAAAACATTTTGTTTGACTTCTGATTTCTTGACTTCTGTCTCCTTAAAGCATTTGGCTTGACTTCCGGATTCCTGACTCCTGTCTCCTTATTAATTCCTTGTTCTTATTTGTTCCTGCTTTTTAGAAATCCCATTTGAAACCAAGACACGGACGACACTTGAATCCGTCGGTGGAACCGAAGTTGTTGCTGAGCTCGATTTCAGTACCGATGCTGAGGTTTTCAACGCCGATGTGCTGTCCGACATTGTACCAAAGCTGCGGCTCTGTGATGAAGACAGTGCTCTTTTCCTTTGCGTTTCCGTTGTCGTCGAAGCAAGTGTGGTCCTCCCACCAGAAGTCGGCGAAACCGTCAAACTTGAGTCCTTTCACGCCGAAGAGGTCGTTCATGGCCCACACTGCGGTGAGCTGCATAGGCACATCCGATGATTTTTTTCTGATGGTCTTGTACAGAGCCTTGAGGTTAAGAGTGTTCTTGAAGTCCTTGCTGTGTATGAAATAGTCCACACCGAAGAGCCAAGCGTTGTTGATAGGGTAGGACTTTGTGATGCCGCCGTTATATTCCACCTGCAAAGAGAGGTTCTTGAGCGACGAGTTCTGCCAGAAGTTCAGGCAGCGGGCAATCTCGAAATAGGTGCCGCCGGGGGCGAGGTTGGGTCCCGGAACATGCTGGTCGTAGTTGAAGTCGTGGTCGATGAAGAAGTAGGTGTTACCCCATTTGTCCTGCTTGAACATCTCAAGTGTGAGGGTGACAAACTCTCTGTCCGAACCGAAATCGTAGAACAACTGGGCATTCACTTGTGCCTTTGCCTTCGTACCGCCCATGAAAAGCATGGCGAGCAAAGCCACGGTCATAACTAATTTGTTGGCTTTCATTGTAGTGATTGTAATTATTGAATGTGAAAAAATGTTTCTTTCTTTTGCCTTTGATAACCTAATGGAGTCTCGCAGAACTTTGTTTCGCCAAAAGCTTGACGCCGGTATGCGAAGCTGAAACGCCATATTAATATTTTGCAAATATATACATTTTTTGTGAAAGAGCTTGCATGACAGGCTCTCTTTTTGCTTATATGTGCATAAAACTGTATGAAAACGTAAAAAGGTGAAGCCTGCAATCAGACTTCACCTTAATATATATCCAAATTGTGCAAGTCCGGAAGTCGCCGTCGGATGCCTTTCTTCTTTGTCCGATGATGAAAGCGTCCGGTTTCGGTTAAAGCGATTTCTCCGGCATGTTCAGTTCCTTTTCTTGCGGAATCCCGCTTTGTCAGCGTTGCAACAGTTTCTTGCCTTTCATGATGACGATGCCCTTGTAGCCGGGTTTTACCTTCTGTCCCTGCACATTATATAATGTGGCAGAGCTGTTGGCGGCGGTGCTTTCGCTGATGTCGGTAATGCCGGAGGTGATGCCTTTGAACACCTCTTCGTTCATGTGACGGAAGTTCAGTGAGTACCAGGCCTTCATATATGCGCCCTCTTCGGTGAGGTTTTCCTTCAGAGGCACCGGATTTCCGTTCCAGGCGGCATACTCGCGCTCCCATGCTCCCGACTCGGTGAGGGTCTTGACATAACCGTTCACGCGTGAGATGAACCTTATTTCGGAGAGCGACGAAGTGCTGAGTTCCTTCCAGCGTTGTGCCACCCGCCACTTGTAGTCGTTGATATTGTTGTTCCACAACCTTCCGTAAATGCTTACGTTGAGCATGTCTTCGTTGTCAGCCACGCTGTTGTTGTAGATGTTGTTGGCTGTCCATCCGAGCGAAGTGTCAAGGTTTCCCGGTGTGATGAGCATCTGCTTGCCCTCGTTCAAGTCCTTTATGCTGAGGTAAGTCTTGTTCATCGCGTTGTCGTTCAAACCCTGTGCGAGGCAGAAAACGTGGTAGTCGATGAGGTTCTGCTCGTATATGTTGGCGGCAAGTCCGGCTTCAAAGTCCTTGTCGTATGCTGTGTTGCAGAACTCGATGAACTCCTTCAGCGGCGTGTATGAGGCTTCGCAGGGGTAGTCGTCGGGGTACTCCAGAGTCCATTCGTTCCATGATTCGCCGTCCATCGGTTCTGTTTCGTAGCCGCTTAGACGCGTCTGCGGACCCGCACCGTCGGCTTTGTACATCACTCCGTTGATTGTAGGATTGCCGTCATCACCCTTCTTTGCCTTCTTGAGTCCGAGGAGTTTGCGGTTCACTTTGTCCGTCAGACAGTACAGACCATGATAATCTCCGTTGATGAACACCTCCACCATGTAGCCTCTTGTGCCGTTGCGCTGGTTGTTGCCATTGTCGTACGGGGTGAACGAGAAACTGTTCCAGATGTCGGAGTTTATGCGGTTTCGCAAACGGGAAGGGTCGGTCTGCATTGCGTCGAGAATCCATGTGTCGTCCTCTCGTATGTTCATTATGTTTGTGTCGAGGCTCTTTCCGTTGTCGTTGAGGAGTTTTACGGTGAACGATTTCTTGTCGTATTTCAGCGATTTCTGTCCGTGATACTTTACCTTGCAGTTGAATTTCGCAATCTGGCTGCCTCCGGTACGTTTCAATGGGTCGTTTATTTCCATTGCGGCGTTGGTGTAGCTGTCGCCCGAAACATTGTCCTTTTCCACGGTAATGTTTACGAGTGGCAGCGATTGGGTGTTGAGTTTTTCGCCGATAGTCTCGTAGTCGCTTTTCTTTTCAACGATGTCTGTCGGTATGCCGGCAAACAGTTTGTCCCTCAGATTGTCGAAGTTCTCGCTGAACCATGTCTTTATGTAGCTCGCTTCGTCGTTGATATTCTGCTTCAGTTCCACCGGGTTGGCGTTCCAGGCGTTGTATTCCCGCTCCCATGCTCCCGACTCCTTGAACTGCTTTACATACGCATCCACTCTCGCATTGAATGCTTCTTTGGACAGAAGCGTCTTGCTGAGCGTGCGCCAACGGTCGGCGACGGCAGTCTGATACTTGTTCAGATTGCCTTTCCAGAGGCGTGCGTAGGGGCGCACTTTGAGTATGGCGTCGTTGTTGGCGACAACGTTATGGTAGGAACCCTCCCATTCTCCGCCGTACGAAGTGTCGAGGTCCCACGGCGTGATGAGCATCCGTGTCTCGCTGTTTATGTCGTTTATGCTCATGAACGAGTTCTTCATCGTGTTGTCGCGGAGTCCCACAGCGAGGTAGAACGTGTGGTAGTCGATGAGGTTCTGCATGTAGAAATGCGTGTCAAGTCCCTCTGTAAACTCCTCGTCGGAGGTCTTTGTGCAGTAGTCGATGAGGTTTTTCAGCGGCATGTATGCGGTTTCGCAGGGATAGTCGTCGGGGTAGTCGAGTTCCCATTCGTTCCATGATTCGCCGTTCATCGATTGCGAATAGTAACCGCTCAGGTATGCGGCGTCGGTCCATTGTGCGCATTTGTACATCACGCCGTTGATGGTTGTGTTGTTCTCCTTGTCGGTCTTTGCCTTCTTTACGTTGAGTAGTTTGCGGTTCACCTTGTCCGTCATGCAGTACAGACCGTGGTATTTGCCGTTGATGAACACCTCCACGAAGTAGCCTTTCGTGCCGTTTCTGCCGTTGTATTTTGTCTCGTACGGAATCTGCGACATGTCGTTCCAGATGTCGAAGCATAGGCGGTCGCGCATTCTTACGCGGTCGATGGCCATTGCGCCGAGTATCCATGAGTCGTCCTCGCGGTTGCCGAGCACGGGCGCATCGAGGCTCTTTCCGTTCTCGTCGAGCAGTTTCAGGTTGAACGACTTCTTGTTGTATCGCATCGAAGTGGCTCCGCGATATTTTATTTTGCAGTTGAAAGTCGTCACCACGTTGCCGTCGGTGCGTGCCAGCGGGTCGGCTATTTCGATGGTGGCTTTGGTGTAATTGGGTTTGGTCACGCTACCTATATCTACGGTAATATTGACGAGTGGCAGCGATTTCTCTGTGAGTTGCTGCTTCAGTTGCTCGTAAGTGGCGACATCGGCTGCGCTTACGACGACTGCCTGCACTATTAGCAGGAGGGCGATGATAGTTTTTTTCATAAAGTGTCGGATATGGTTTTTTGATTGTTGGTATTCTGAAAAGGCTGTTTCTGCCGCGTGTAAGAAGCGGCTGTTGTGCATTTTAGCACCTTGATTATGCAAAGATACTGTTTTATTGTGGTTTTACTGCCATTTTTTCTGAAAATCGTTTGTCCGGTTTTTACATTTTCTTTGTTTTACGTTGTGGTTGCGGTCGGTACTGTCTTATTTGTTGTTTTAATGGTTGTAAATATGTCTTGATGAATGTTTCAAATTGTTTTAATTTAACATCCGTTATCTTTTCTTCGCCTTTTTTGGTAGTAGTTGGAGCGCGTTGTGTGCGATAACAGCTACCTTTACACGCTGAAAAACGAGACAACAACCACTTGTCTGCTGCCGGCAGGCGTTGCCGGCTGATGAAACACGAACAATGGATAACTCAATAAAAACACAATAATAGGATTAAAATGAATAAAGAAGTAAGACGAATGTGGGCGTACGCAAAGAGTTGTGCGCTCGCAGTGGGTCTTTTGTTCGGCCTTGCCGGAGCGGCAGGGGCGCAGGACAGCGACGGAAAACAGACTTTCACCGTGTGTGCCTACAATGTTGATGGATTGCCAAACAGCATTGCCGGCATTGAAATAAACCCCGACGGCAAGGGCGAGGAAGGCGCCGCAGCCATAGGCAGCTATCTCAGCGAGAAGCAGTTTGATGTGGTTGCGCTCAGCGAGGACTTCAATTTCCACTCTTCGCTCGTGGCTCCTCTCGCAGCCGACTACACTGCTGGCACCTACCGCGGCGGCTTGAACGTGAGCGGATTCAATGCCAACATACGTTTCAACACCGACGGTCTGGAGTTCCTTACACGCACCCCCATCGTCTTCGGAAGCGAGAGTTGGACGGCATGGAAGAACAACTACGGCAAATTTGACAACGGTTCCGACGAACTCATAACCAAGGGTTTCCGCAGCTATACCGTGAGTGTGGGCGACGGAATCCTCATCGATTTCTACATTATGCACATGGATGCCGGCAGCACCGATGCCGACAATGCCGCCCGTGCCACCCAGTGGGAACAGCTCCGCGACGCCATTCTCGCCCGTAACTCCGGTCATCCCGTAATCGTTATGGGCGACACCAACAGCCGCTACACACGCGACGACATCGCCGGACTCTTCGTTGCGCCCCTCTCCGACGCCTACGATGTGAGCGATGTGTGGGTGGAGAAGTGTCTCGACGGCGTGGCTCCGACACTCGGCGGTGCGTCGCTCATGGTCGATGAACTGGGCTATGAGAAGGGCGAGATAGTGGACAAGGTGATTTATCTCAACCCCAAAGGCGGCTCCGTGCGCCTCTCCGCCACGGCGATGAACATCGATGCCGACTGCAGTCTGAGCGACCACAAGCCCCTCTCCGTCACTTTCGAGGCTACAGGCAAGACCTACGCCCCTGCCGAGGCGAACACTTGGTGGCGCGGCGAGGAGTGGACCGGCGACGGACAGAAGGTATATCTTTATAATGTGGGACAGAAATACTTCCTCTCCAACGAGTCGGCTCCAGGCGTGACAAGCATAGCGCAGGCTCCCGAATGGACCATTTCAGGCGGCGACGAATACACCGTCACCAACGACACGCACTCTCTCCGCATGAAAGGAATCAAGTCGATGCAGGGCGTTGTCGAAGGCTCTGGCGCCACAACGTTCAACAATCATGAGGCAGGCATCACCGAAGGCAGCCACCGCATAGGCTTGAAGGACCGCCTTGTGTTCTGGGATGCGAAGACACACTTCATGGGAATAACGGTGGAGAAGGGCGCCGCAAAATACGCAGGCACCACCACAAAGGACGAAAACATAGACTGGCTGCTCATCTCTTCTGAACAGAAACAGGCCTACGAGCGTTACAATGCCATTTACCGGACAGCGACCTCGCTCCTCGGCAACGCCTCGCTCAACCTGCCGGCAAGCATCGAGCAGCAGCTCACCGAGGCTCTTGCCGCCACCGCCGGCTCATGCTACACCACCTGCGACGCCGACACGACGGCGCTTCTCGCCGCTTGCAGTGCAGTGGAGGAGTGGCTTGTGCGCGACATCGACATCGACGCGACACGCGCCACATCGGTGTGCCTGCCCTGGAACGCCACTGTCCCTGAAGGCGTCAGCGTGTATTATGCCACGGAAATGCTTTCGCACAAGCATCTCGACGCAGTGCATCTCGTGAAGTATGAAGGCAGCGTGATTCCGGCAAACAACGGCTTCGTGGTGATAGCCGACGCCGACAACACCGCCGCTTCGCTCCGTTTCACCTACACTGCCGAACCTGCCTCGCTGCCCGAAGGCAACATCCTCAAGGGTACAGTCGATGGGATGGACAGTGAGAACCTCTCGTTTGCCGATTACACCTACATGACTGTCGGCTCCGACGACCTTGGCAACGGCTTCCGCGCACTTGCCGACGGCGCGTCAATTCCGGCTTGCTCGGCCTACCTGCAACTCCCCATCGACAAGGAGGGCACGGCTGCCGCACCCGTATTCGCACTCTTCGACTTCAACTACGAGACCGCCATACGCCCCGTTACAGCCACTGCCGCCGACGGCATGACGACAGTGTTCGGCATCAACGGCATGAGGAAGAACGCAATGACACGCGGCGTCAACATCGTAAAGACAGCCGACGGCAGCGTGCGTAAGGTGATGGTGCGGTAACCATCGGCAACCTGCCGGTTACGCTTTTGCAACCGTCTGATTAATAATATTTTACAACCGCAATAAAAAGAAGCCTTGTTTGTATCGTAAACAAGGCTTCTTTTGCCTGTAAACAAGGCTTGTTTGCAATGCAAGGAAGCCTTGTTTGCAGACGCGGCAAATAATGATGTGGTGGCAACGGCATTTACAAACTTGCAAAATCGCTTGCCACTACCATTTCTTTTTGCTAATTTTGCATGATATAAGCAGCGCCCATCCTTGGCGCAATCACGACAGACAGACAAGCATGAAGATTTATACCGATGCCGAACTGGCACAGATTCTCGATAAAGACATATTCCACAAGATAGGCGAAGTGGCCGACGAGTTGCAGATGGAATGCTATCTCGTGGGCGGCTATGTGCGTGACATTTTCCTCGAACGCCCCACCAACGACATCGACGTAGTGGTGGTGGGCAGCGGCATCGAGGTGGCAAAGGCGTTGCAGCAACGCCTGGGACGCAATACACGCACGGGTGCATGGAAGGCACACCTCGCCGTCTATCGCAACTTCGGCACCGCCCAGGTGAAGTATCACGACACCGAAGTGGAGTTCGTCGGGGCGCGTCGCGAGAGCTACACCCACGACTCGCGCAAACCGATAGTGGAGGACGGCACGCTGGAGGACGACCAGAACCGCCGCGACTTCACCATCAACGCCATGGCGGTGTGCCTGAACAGGGAGCGGTTCGGCGAACTCGTCGATCCGTTCGACGGCATTTTCGACCTTGAGGACGGCATAATACGCACGCCGCTCGACCCCGACATCACCTTCAGCGACGACCCTCTGCGCATGATGCGGTGCGTGCGATTCTCCACACAACTCAAGTTTTTCATCGACGACGAGACTTTCGAGGCCCTCGGGCGCAATGCCGAGCGCATCAAGATAATAAGCGGTGAGCGCATAGCCGACGAACTTAACAAGATAATGCTCGCCTCGCAGCCCAGCCGTGGGTTTGTGGAACTGCAACGCTGCGGGCTGCTTCAGCTCATAATGCCCGAACTTGCCGCACTCGACATAGTGGAGACGCGCAACGGAAGGGCGCACAAGAACAACTTCTACCACACGCTTGAGGTGCTCGACAATGTGGCTGAAAAGAGCGACAACCTATGGCTGCGCTGGGCTGCGCTGCTGCACGATGTGGGCAAGACGAAGTCGAAACGCTGGGAACCTGCCATAGGATGGACCTTCCACAACCACAACTTCATAGGCGCAAAGATGGTACCTGAGATGTTCCGGCGCATGAAACTGCCCATGGACATGAAGATGAAGTATGTGCAGAAACTCGTGGACCTGCACATGCGACCCATCGCCATCGCCGACGAGGAGGTGACCGACAGCGCCGTGCGCCGTCTGTTGAGCGACGCGGGCGACGACATCGACGACCTGATGACACTCTGCGAGGCTGACATCACAAGCAAGAACGCGTGTCGCAAACGCCAGTTCCTTGAGAACTTCCGCATGGTGCGCGAGAAAATCACCGACCTCAAGGAGCGCGACTACAAGCGGCTTCTGCAGCCGGTAATCGACGGCAACGAGATAATGGAGATGTTCCACCTGCGCCCCTGCCGCGAGGTGGGTACGCTGAAACAGACCCTCAAGGACGCAGTGCTCGACAATCGGGTGGCAAACGAGCGCGAGCCGCTCATGCAACTGCTCATGCAGAAGGCAAAGGATATGGGACTTGTGCAGGAGAACGCAGTTCCTTCCGACACTTGATTTTCCGCAGATTTCGAGAAAAATATTCGCTGTGTGTGCGGCACTATGCCATGACTCATTAATCGGAGCCGGCATAGTGTCGCATTCATGTTTTTGTATTGTTCTTTTTTTCTTATGCGAAACAAGGAACATGATTGTGGAGAAATAGGTAAAGTCTTGAATAAAAGTTGTTAAATATTTCTCATTGTTAGAACAACATATTAATAATGTTGGTAATTTTGCACACGAAAATTCCGAGTTATTGGTCGGGTTTTCGGTTTTTGAAATCGCTAAGGATAAACTATAAATACGAACAAAATAAATAATTTGTAGATACAGGTATGAAAAAAGCAAAGATTTTATTGGTTGCAGCCTTGGCTGTAGCACTCGCCTCTTGTGGCGGCAAAAAAAGTGGCGGAAAGCCTAACTTCGGCGACAACGAGTATGCCGTGCGCACATTGCAGGGCCAGGATGCCGAGTTGCAGACTACTTATCCTGCAACAATCAAGGGTGTGCAGGATGTAGAAATACGTCCGAAAGTGTCGGGATTCATCACAAAACTCTGCGTCAAGGAAGGCCAGCAGGTGAAGGCAGGACAGCTCCTCTTCGTCATCGACAACGTGACCTACGCTGCCGCAGTGCGTCAGGCAAGGGCCGCAGTGAATGCTGCAAAGGCACAGCTCAACACCGCCAAGCTCACTTACAACAACTCTGAGAAGCTCTTCAAGAACAACGTCATTGGTTCATACGAACTCCAATCGACAAAGAACGCAATGGAAAGTGCAGCTGCACAGCTTGCACAGGCCGAGGCGGCATACGTTTCTGCAAAGCAAAACCTCGACTTCTGCTATGTCACAAGCCCTGCAACGGGTGTCATAGGCGACCTGCCTTACCGTGTGGGAGCACTCGTGAGCGCATCAAACCAGCAGCCGCTCACCACCGTTTCAAACATCAGCACAATGCAGGTGTATTTCTCGGTGACTGAAAAGGACCTCCTCGAAATGTCGAAGACAGAGGGCGGCACACACGCTGCAATCAACAGTTTTCCTGCAGTGAAGCTGCAGCTCGCCGACGGAACTATCTATAACCATCCCGGAAAGGTGGCTACCGTGAGCGGAGTCATCGACCCGACGACAGGTACGGTAAGCATGCGTGCCGACTTCCCCAACCCCGAACAGCTGCTCAAGAGCGGTGCCTCAGGCTCAATCGTGGTGCCTCACGTTTCCGCTTCTGCCATCGTTGTTCCGCAGGATGCCGTTGCACAGGTGCAGGACAGATACTTCGTATATGTCGTAGGCAAGGACAACAAGGTGAAATACACCGCCGTTACCGTCAATCCCAACGACGACGGCAAGAACTATATCATCACTTCCGGTGTCAGCATAGGCGACCGTATCGTGGTGAACGGCATCTCTTCGCTCACCGACGGCATGGAAATCAAGCCCGTGACAGAGGCACAGTATGCTGAAAAGCTCAAGCAGACAGAGGCTATCGGCGCCGACCAGGGCGACCTCTCGAAGCTGAAAAAGCACTTCGGAAAGTAAAATTCAGCCGGAAAGCAAATGAAGTTCAGCAGCCGCCGGAATCGTGAACGGGCAGAAATGAAGCCCACACTGCAGGGCGGAACGCCGACTTCTTGGCATTTTTCACATTCTAAACAAGTAAAAGAAAATGAAATTAGATAGATTTATCAAGCGCCCGGTGCTCTCCACGGTGATTTCAATCCTCGTGGTAATCCTGGGTGTCATCGGCTTGGTGTCGCTGCCTATCGAGCAGTATCCTAACATCGCACCGCCGACAATCATGGTGCGTGCAGCCTACACGGGTGCCAATGCCGAGACCGTGATGAACTCAGTGCTCGCTCCGCTGGAGGAGCAAATCAACGGTGTGGAGGGCATGACATACATGACTTCAAGCGCCACCAACGACGGTTCGGCGTCAATCACCGTATTCTTCAAGCAGGGTATGAACGCCGACATGTGTCAGGTGAACGTTCAGAACCGTGTGTCGCAGGCTTCGGCACTGCTCCCTGCCGAGGTGACAAGAGCCGGTGTGCAGGTGATGAAACGACAGTCGTCAACGGTAATCCTATTCGGTCTTACCGCAACCGACGACCGTTACGACGACGAATTCCTCGCCAACTACGCCAACATCAACGTCGTTCCAGCCATCAAGCGTGTGAACGGTGTGGGTGAGTGTCAGTGCTTCTCGCAGAAGGACTACACCATGCGCCTCTGGATTGACCCCGTGAAGATGAAGAGCTACGGCTTGATTCCTTCCGACCTTACCGGTGTCCTCGCGCAGCAGAACATCGAAGCCGCTCCGGGTTCGGTGGGCGAGAACAGCGACAACCAGTATCAATACACCTTCAGATACAAAGGACGCCTCAAGACTCCGGAGGAGTTCGGCGACATGATAATCAAATCCACACAGGCAGGACAGACCATCCGCGTGAAGGATGTGGCTCGTGTGGAAATGGGAGCACTTGCCTATTCGGTGTCGTCACAGCTCAACGGCATGTCGTCAGTGACCATGATGGTGACACAGACCGCAGGTTCTAACGCTACGGAAATCGCAAGCAATGTCAAGAAACTGCTTGCCGAGCAGGAGAAGACACTCCCGCCGGGACTCCAGTTCGATGTGATGCAGGATGTGACGGAGTTCCTCTTCGCCTCAATCGAGGACCTTGTGAAGACTCTTCTTGAGGCCTTCCTGCTCGTGTTCATCGTGGTTTACGTCTTCTTGCAGGACACACGCTCCACGCTTATCCCGTTGATTGCCGTGCCGGTGTCGTTGATTGGTACGTTCTTCTTCCTCTATGTGTTCGGCTTCTCGCTCAACCTTCTCACGCTGGCAGCCCTTGTGCTTGCCATCGCCATCGTGGTGGATGATGCCATTGTGGTGGTCGAGGCGGTGCATGCCAAGCTCGACCTCGGCTACAAGTCGGCACGACAGGCGTCGATCGATGCCATGAACGAAATTTCGGGAGCCATCATCTCCATCACGCTTGTTATGTCGGCGGTGTTCGTTCCGGTGTCGTTCATCGGCGGAACATCAGGTACTTTCTATCGTGAGTTCGGTATAACGATGGCCATCTCCATCATCATCTCCGCCCTTAACGCCCTTACCCTCTCTCCGGCTCTGTGTGCAATCCTGCTGAAACCGAAGAACGAGGACGGCTCGGAACGTAAGATGTCGATCGTCGATCGCTTCCATGCTGCCTTCAATGCATCCTACGAAAAGGTGCAGGGACATTATAGGAATGGTGTACGTCGCCTTGTTGAGCGTCCCGTTCTGGCCATAGGTGCAGTCGTTTTGGGTATCGTTGCGATGGGATTGCTCATGACAACAACCAAGACAGGACTTGTGCCTGACGAGGATACAGGTACTGTTTTCTGTACGGTTTCAACACCTCCGGGTACCTCAATGAAGAAGACTCAGGATGTAATGGATGAAGTTGATCGTATGCTCGCAACCAATCCTGCCATTGAAAGCCGCATGCGCATCACCGGTTACAACTTCATTGCCGGTCAAGGTTCCAACCAGGGAACATTCATTGTCAAGCTGAAATCGTTCGAAGAGCGTCAGAAAATGGAGGGACCGCTGAAGTATATCGGCGTTCACAACCTTGGTTCAAGCATGGTGCTCGGTATGATTTACAAGCAGACGGCAGCCATAAAGGGTGCCCAGATTCTCGCCTTCCAGCCGCCTATGGTGCAGGGATTCTCCGCAACCAACGGTCTGACATTCTCCATGCAGGACCGCACCGGTGGCGATGTGAACAAGTTCTACGATGTAACCCAGAAGTTTATCGCCGAGCTTAACAAGCGTCCTGAAATCTCGAACGCCATGACTTCGTACAACACGAAGTACCCGCAGTACAAGATTGATGTTGATGTTGCGAAGTGTAAGCAAAGCGGTATCGACCCGTCGTCAGTACTTTCCACCATGCAGGGATATTACGGCGGTATGTATGCATCCAACTTCAACAGCTACGGAAAGCTTTACCGTGTGTATATCCAGGCTCCTCCGCAGTCCCGTGCCGACCTCAAGAGTCTCGACAACATCTATGTCCGCACCTCAGCGGGTGAGATGTCGCCCATCAAGGAGTATGTGAGTCTGAGCCGTGTATATGGTCCTCAGGAAATCGATCGCTTCAACCTCTTCACCTCTATCAATGTGAATGCATCGGCAGCTGACGGTTATTCCACCGGCGACGCCTTGAATGCGATGGCGGAAGTGGCCAAGACCGCTCTGCCGCAGGGCTACACTTACGAGTTCTCCGGCCTTACCCGTAACGAGCAGGAGTCGTCCAACTCCACAGCGATAATCTTCGTGCTCTGTCTGACATTCGTTTATCTGATTCTGTCGGCACAGTATGAGAGCTACCTTCTGCCTCTCTCCGTTATCCTTTCCATACCGTTCGGTCTGGCAGGAGCGTTCCTCTTCGCCAACCTCTTCGGCAAGAACAACGACATCTACATGCAGATTGCGCTCATCATGCTTATGGGTCTGTTGGCAAAGAACGCCATCCTTATCGTGCAGTTCGCCCTTGAACGCCGCCAGACGGGTATGGCTATCTCATGGTCGGCAGTGCTCGGTGCCACGGCACGTCTGCGTCCTATCCTCATGACCTCGTTGGCAATGATTATCGGTCTGTTGCCTATGCTTATGCCGTGGGGCGTAGGTTACAACGGAAACATGACTCTCGGTGCTGCCGCTATCGGTGGTATGCTCATTGGTATGCTTTGCCAAATCATGGTCGTTCCGGCTCTGTTCTACATCTTCCAGACCTTGCAGGAGAAGGTGAAGCCGATAGAATTCGAGGGCGACAATGCAAATGTTGATACCGAAATCAAGCAGTACACCAACCCGTACGTTGCCGGTGCGCTCCAGGAACAGATTGAAAAGAAAAACAAATAAGGATTCAGAAGTGAGGAAACCGGCTGCCGCTCCCGTCTGCCGGAATGCGAAAGGCGCACGACCCGGCTCCCGGTTGCCTCTATTTCTTAACTTATAAACGAAGAAACAATGAAACTCAAGAAAGCAATACTTTTCGCTTCTGCCGCCCTTCTGATGAGCAGTTGCGGAATATACACAAAATACGAGCGTCCGGAGGTGAATGCCAAAGGACTTGTGCGTGATGCCAAGAGCGACGCCGACACACTCGCTGTGGCCGACACCGCAAGCTTCGGCAACCTGCCTTGGCGCAGTGTCTTCACCGACCCGCAGCTGCAACAGCTCATCGAACAGGGCTTGAAGAACAACACGAACATGCTCAACGCCGCTCTCAACGTGAAGATGGTGGAGGATCAGCTCCTTATCGCCAAGCTTGCGTTTGTGCCCGGATTCACCTTCTCTCCGCAGGGAACCATCGCCTCATGGGACGGCAACAAGGCCACAAAGACCTACTCGCTGCCCGTCACTGCAAGCTGGAGCATCGACCTCTTCGGCAACCTTCTCAACCAGAAGCGTTCGGCACAGATGGCTCTTCTCGCCACAAAGGACTACCAACTCGTGGTCCAGACCAAGGTGATAAGCAACATTGCCAACATCTACTACACCCTGCTCATGCTCGACAAGCAGTTGCAGGTGGTGGATAATATGACAAAACTTACTGAAGAGACATGGAATATCATGAAGATTCAGAAGGAACTTGGTCGTGTGAAGGAGACAAGTGTGCAGAGTGCTGAGGCCAACATGTATTCGGTTAAGGCGCAGAGCACCGAACTGAAGCGGCAGATACGCGAGACGGAGAACTCCCTCTCGCTGCTCCTCGGACAGCAGGCCCAGCACATAAGCCGCGGCACTTTCGAGAACCAGTCGCTCCCCTCCGAGTTCTCAACGGGTGTAGGCTTGCAGCTTCTCTCCAACCGTCCCGACGTGCACTACGCCGAGATGTCGCTCGCACAGTGCTTCTATGATGTCAATACAGCGCGTTCGCGCTTCTATCCCAACATCACTATCTCCGGCACTGGAGCCTTCACCAACTCCGGTGGCGGCGGCATCACCAACCCCGGCAAGTGGCTTCTCTCGGCTGTCGGCAGCCTTACACAACCCATTTTCGCCCACGGCCAGCTCGTGGCAGGACTGAAAGTGGCAAAGTCCAAGCAGGAACAGGCCTACAACACTTGGCAGAACGCCGTGCTGTCGGCAGGCAGTGAGGTGAGCAACGCCCTCGTCCTCTACAACTCTTCGGCAGAGAAGAGCGAGCTTGAAGCAAAGCAAGTGGAGAGCTTGAAGAAGAATGTGGAGTACAACAAGATGTTGTTCAACGACGGTTCTGCCACATATCTTGAAGTAATCACCGCACAGCAGAGTCTGCTCAACGCCGAACTCTCCAAGGTGCAGGACGACTTCTACAAGATGCAGGCAGTCGTGAACCTCTACTATGCACTTGGAGGCGGAAGATATTAGAACCGGGAATTCCGTGTGTCGGGCTTCGGCATTGCAGCGTTTGCTGCTGCAGCCGGTCCGATAATCAAATTCAAATTTCAAAATTCAATATTATGATTAGCGAAAAAGCATACGTTGATCCGAAAGCGAAAATCGGCAAGAACGTGACAATATACCCGTTCGCCTATATCGAGGGCGATGTTGAAATCGGCGACGACTGCGTGATTTACCCCCATGTCAGCATTATGAACGGCACCCGTCTGGGCCGCGCCAACAAGGTTTTCCAAGGCACTGTGCTCGGTGCCGAGCCTCAGGACTTCAACTATAAAGGCGATGCCACACGCCTTGTGATTGGCGATGAGAACATATTCCGTGAGAACGTGGTAGTGAACCGTGCGACATTCTCCGACGGAGAGACCCGCATCGGCAACCGCAACTTCTTCATGGAGGGCGTACACATCTCCCACGACACCAAGGTGGACGACTATGTCACCTTCGGTTACGGTACGAAGATTGCCGGCGACTGTGAGGTTCACAGTGCCGTTATATTCTCGTCGGGTGTCATTGTCAATTCCAATGTGCGCATCGGCGGTGCATCTATGGTTACGGGCGGTGTGCGCATCTCGCGCGACGTGCCTCCGTTCATTGTCGCCACCGACAACCCCGTGCGCTATGCCGGCGTGAACGAGACGCTGCTCAAGTCGTCGGGAACATCGGAAAAGGTCATCAACCATATCGCAAACGCCTACCGTCTGGTGTTCCACGGACAGACAAGCGTCTTCGATGCCGTCATACAGATTAAGGAGCAGGTGCCTGATAGCAAGGAAATCAGGGCCATTGTGGACTTTATCAAGGATACGAAACTCGGCATCATAGGTAAGATGTAGTTATTCATTTCATACCTTTTATATATTAGTGTTGTTAATTGAAGCGGCATGGCAGACGGTGATGTCTCCCATGTCGCTATATTTTTGCGGAAAGGTCTGCTTTTGTTGATGTTAGTGTAGGGAGTCAGGAGTTAAGAATACAGAAGTTAAGCCATTGGTTTCGGGGAGTCAGGAGTTAAGAATACAGAAGTTAAGCCATTGGTTTCGGGGAGTCAGAAGTTAAGAATTCAGGAGTTAAGCCATTACCGATGCTCCTTCATTCCCTTTTCAATCCGGCAAAGCATTTGGCTTAACTTCTGTATTCTTAACTTCTGACTCCTTCAAAAACATCTTCTGACTCCTTCAAAAACATCTTCTTCCTCCTTGCTCCTTTCCTCCTTAAACTCCTATAACTTCTGCTCTCGCTAAACTTAAAGAATATAAAAAACTCCTCCCGACACACCGAAAAGTGTTATCTTTGTGGTTACCATGAAAATGGCGGAGCAAAAAAAACAATTCACGGCTATGAAAAGACTACTCTCACTGATGCTCGGCATCATCATTGCCACAACCCTGGCAAGGGCGCAATACGACTACATACGCCCCGTGACGGATGAAATCCCAGGCGGCTACAACTTCTGGGTATATACCCCCACCGACTATTACTACACCTACGAGAACACGCCGGTCATCATCTTCCTGCACGGGCAGAGCCTCTGCGGGCGCGACATCAACCGTGTGCGCCGCTACGGACCGCTCGACGCCATCGTGCGCGGGCGCGAGATTCCGGCACTCGTCATCGTGCCGCAGAACCCCGGCGGAGCATGGAACCCTGCCAAAATCAACGATGTGCTGGAGTGGACGAAGCACAACTATCCGTGCGACTCCACGCGCGTCTATGTCATGGGCATGAGTCTCGGCGGCTACGGCACGATGGACTTCGCCGGCACCTACCCCGACAAAGTGGCGGCGGCAATGGCTCTCTGCGGCGGCAGCACCCTCAAGGACAAGAGCGGACTGGGCAGAATGCCCTTCTGGATAATACACGGCACGGCGGACAGGGCGGTGCCGGTGAAACACTCGCAGAGCGTGGTGAAGGAGCTGAAGGACTCCGGCAACGACACACGCCTGCGCTACGACTGGCTCGCAGGAGCATCGCACGGAGCCTTGGCACGCATCCTCTACATGAAGAAGACCTATGAATGGCTCTTCTCACACTCGCTCACCGACCCCGACCGGCCCGTGCGCCGCGACATAACCATCGACAAGGCTGACCTCACACGCGCCTACAACGACATGAAGAAGGGGTTGCCCAACCCCGAAGTGATATACGACAAGACCATCACTGGCGATGAGGATGATTAGCCGTATGCATCCCTTTGATTTTCAACGATATACATACCCCTTTCAAAACAAGGCTTCTTTGCACTCCAAAGAAGCCTTGTTTGCGTTGTAAAGAAGCCTTGTTTGGAGTGCAAAGAAGGCTTGTTTTGAAATGAAGGAAAATGATGTGGTGTCTCAGCAACTTTCGCTTCTCGGAAAAACACAGTTTTTTTACTGTTCAAATGTTAATTTATCTTGAATAAGTGTATAATCACACTAAATGATAAAATTATTTCCTTATTCTCTTTGTCATATTGATTTTTAAGTGTAATTTTACACCCATAAAATAAACCTCACCTAAAAACCGCAAAAAGAAATGAATTGGAATTCAAATGAATTTGTCTGGCTCGACTGGGCAGTGTTGTCGGTTGGCATTCTTGCGATCGTCTATGCCGTCTATCGTGCCATCAAGAAAGACAAGGAAAAGATGAAAGGTGCCGACAGTCAGGACTACCTCTTCGGCAAAGGCGAACCTTGGTATATCATCGGTGCAGCCATCTTTGCTGCCAACATCGGTTCCGAACACCTTGTGGGTCTTGCCGGAACCGGCGCAAAGGACGGCGTGGGCATGGCGCATTGGGAGATGCAGGGCTGGATGATTCTCATCCTCGGCTGGCTCTTCGTGCCGTTCTATCAGTTGCTCAACAACAAGATGGGCAAGATCATCACCATGCCCGACTTCCTCAAGTTCCGCTACACCCGTCGCACAGGCTCATGGCTCAGCATCATCACCCTCATTGCCTACGTGCTCACCAAAGTGTCGGTGACAGCCTTCACGGGCGGCATCTTCTTCGAGTATCTGTTGGGTCTGCCGTTCTGGTACGGCGCCATCGGGCTCATAGCCATTACCGCCGTCTTCACCGTCTTCGGCGGAATGAAGGGCGTGATGACCCTCTCCGCCATCCAGACACCCATCCTTATTATAGGTTCTTTCCTCGTTCTCTTCCTCGGACTCAACATGCTCGGCGACGGAAGCATCGTTGCCGGATGGTCGCAGATGATGGATGTGTGCAACAAGGCACACGACGGATTCGGCACGACACACATGTTCCACACCGACAGTGCCGACCCCATGTATCCGCAGTTCCCCGGTTATGTAGTGTTCCTTGGTGCTTCAATCATCGGCTTCTGGTACTGGTGTACCGACCAGCACATCGTGCAGCGTGTGCTCGGACAGACCAAAGGCGAGGACAACGGAGTGGTGATGCGCCGCGCACGCCGTGGCACTATCGCCGCAGGCTACTTCAAGCTGCTCCCCGTGTTCATGTTCCTCATTCCGGGAATGGTGGCATACGCCCTCTCGCAGAAGGCCGGCAGCGGCATCGTTATGGACATAGCCAACACGCACGACACTGACGGCGCCTTCGCCATGATGGTGAAGAACATCCTCCCCGCAGGCGTCAAGGGCATCGTCACCATAGGTTTCGTGTGCGCACTCGTGGCTTCATTGGCAGCGTTCTTCAACAGCTGCGCCACACTCTTCACCGAAGATTTCTACAAACCCATGAAGAAAGGCATGAGCGAGGCACACTATGTCATGGTGGGACGCGTTGCCACTGTCGTTGTGGTGCTGCTCGGACTGGCATGGATGCCTATCATGATGGGCATGGGAAACCTCTATTCCTACCTGCAGGACATACAGTCGCTCATCGCTCCGGCAATGGTGGCTGTCTTCACGCTCGGCATCTTCTCCAAGCGCATCACGCCCAAGGCAGGCGAATGGGGACTCATCGGCGGCTTCCTCATAGGTATGCTCCGACTTGTGACAAATGTCGTGACAGAGTCGGGAAAGGCGGCTATGAGCGGCGCGTTCTGGGACAATACGGCATGGTTCTGGCAGACCAACTGGCTCATCTTCGAGTGCTGGCTGCTCGTGTTCATCGTCGTAATGATGTATGTCATATCCATGTTCACCGCCAAACCCACTGCCGAACAGGTGGCAGCGATAACGTTCAGCTCCGATTACA
The DNA here is from genome assembly GCA_900553595.1 of uncultured Prevotella sp. GTDB lineage: Bacteria > Bacteroidota > Bacteroidia > Bacteroidales > Bacteroidaceae > Prevotella. The sequence continues at coordinate 37,403 of USEC01000016.1, forward strand.
GGAAGGTTATCCGCGAGAGCTGGAACATCTGGGACATAGTGGCTACACTCGGTGTCGTGGCACTCTGTGCAGCGTTCTACTGCTACTTCTGGTAGAAGGTGGCAGCGGCACGGCTTGATACCCTAAAACAGGCGACTCGTTTTCCGCAGGTTTCCGCCTGCCGTCTGCCGGCAGGGAACCGTGACGGGACTCATATATTAAGACAGAATAGTTAGAGCAGTTTTTCATTTCATTTGGTTTTGGAAGGTTAAAGCCGGACGCCCTGATGATTATGGATTACGAAATAATGATTATGGTCGTCGGACAGCGTCTGGCTTTGACATCTTAAACTCCTCTGGCTGTCATGTCGCTACACTCGCAAATGTAATAATGATAAGATCAACGAAACAATGAAATACTACTCTGAACATCCCAAAATGTACGTCGCCGTCGATTGCATCATCTTCGGTTTCGACAAAGGCGAGCTGCGGGTGCTCATGGGCAGACGCAAGATGGACCCCGGACGGGGTGAGTGGTCGCTCTACGGCGGCTTTGTGGATACCGACGAAAGCGTGGAGGATGCAGCACGCCGCGTGCTCTACGGACTCACGGGACTTAAGGGGCTTTACCTCAAGCAGGTGGGCGTCTTCGGCGATGTGGACCGCGACCCGGGCGAACGCGTGGTGTCAGTGGCATACTATTCCATGATAAACGTTGCCGACTACGACCCGGCACAGCAGGAACTCCACGGTGTGGAATGGGTGAATATCAACGAACTTCCCGAAATGTTCTCCGACCATCGCAAGATGATAAAGAAGGCACGGCGCATCATGCGCGACGCCATCTCGCACGAACCGATAAGCTTCAACCTCCTGCCGGAGCTGTTCACGCTCGCGCAGTTGCAGAGCGTCTATGAGGCAGTGTGCGGCGAAACGGTGGACAAGCGCAACTTCCGCAAGCGCATCAAGGACATGGATTTCATCGAAAAGACGACACACATCGACAAACTCACATCGAAACGCGGAGCCTACCTCTACCGATTCAACGAAAAAGCATACAACGAAGAAGATACAAACTTTAAACTGTAACGATAAAAATGACAGACATTGAACAACTTAAGGAAAAGGTGTTCCGCGCCAATCTCGATTTGGTGAAGCACCACCTCGTGATTTTCACATGGGGCAACGTGTCGGCAATCGACCGTGAGCGCGGTCTTGTCGTAATCAAACCGTCGGGTGTCAGCTACGACACGATGAAGGCTTCCGACATGGTGGTGGTCGATCTGAACACCGGAAAGGTGGTCGATGGCGACCTCAACCCCTCGTCCGACACTCCCACACACCTCGCTCTCTACCGCGCTTTCCCCGAAATCGGAGGCATAGTGCACACACATTCCACCTACGCCACAGCATGGGCGCAGGCAGGAAAGGACATACCCAACATCGGAACGACACACGCCGACTATTTCCACGACTGCATTCCGTGCACCGACGATATGACCGAAGCGCAGGTGAAAGGTGAGTATGAACTCGAAACGGGCAACGTCATCATCGAGCGTTTCCGTCGCGGCGGCATCAATCCCGTTCACACTCCGGGCGTACTGGTGAAGAATCACGGCCCGTTCTCATGGGGAACCGACGCCGACAACGCCGTCTATAACGCCGTGGTAATGGAGCAGGTGGCAAAGATGGCGTTCGTCTCGTTCGCCGTCAATCCCGCCACTACGATGAATCCGCTCCTCATCGAGAAGCATTTCAGCCGCAAGCACGGTCCCAACGCCTACTACGGTCAGGCGAAAAAACAGGCTCATTAAAGCGCGGAAGCACGCTCTTTTGAAAGAAACGACAATTGCTTCAAACAAAAAACAAGAATAAAACAACAATCAACTAAAAACTGAAATTATGGTTAAGGCATTTGAGAATTTTGAGATTTGGTTTGTCACCGGTGCACAACTTCTTTATGGAGGCGACGCAGTGGTGCAGGTAGATAATCACTCCAAAGAGATGGTTGCCGGCTTGAACGAGTCGGGACGCCTCCCGATAAAGGTGGTATATAAAGGCACTGCCAACAACACCCACGAAGTGGCAGATGTTATGGCGGCAGCAAACAACGACCGCCGTTGTGTGGGCGTAATCACTTGGATGCACACTTTCTCACCCGCCAAGATGTGGATACACGGACTTCAGATTCTGCGCAAGCCGCTTCTGCACCTCCACACACAGTACAACCAGCACATTCCATACGAGACTATGGACATGGACTTCATGAATCTCAACCAGAGCGCACACGGCGACCGTGAGTATGCACACATCCTCAGCCGCATGCGCAAGCCCCGCAAGACGGTCATCGGCTACTGGAAGGACGAGAAAACACAGCAGCACATCGCTGTCTGGGAGCGCGTCTGCGCCGCTTGGGCAGATGCCCAGGACTGCCTGATACTGCGCTTTGGCGACCAGATGAACAATGTTGCCGTGACCGACGGCGACAAGGTTGCTGCCGAACAGGTGCTTGGTTATCATGTCGATTACTGTCCGTTCTCCACCGTTATGCAGTATTTCGACAAGGTGAACGATGCCGATGTCACCGCACTTGTGCACGATGTCTATTTCAAGCAATACACCGTCAAGGACGAACTCAAGGACGAATCGTCGCTCGCCTACAAGAAGATTTGGAACGCAGCAAAGGCAGAACTCACTCTGCGCCTCGTACTTGAGGCATTCGGAGCCAAAGGTTTCACAACCAACTTCGACGACCTCGGCGACTATAACGTGGAGGAAACAGGTCGCGGATTCGACCAGATTCCGGGTCTGGCATCACAGCGTCTGATGCACGACGGCTACGGATTCGGCGCCGAAGGCGACTGGAAGAGCGCGGCTCTCTACCGTTCCGTGTGGTTCATGAGCCAGGGACTGGAGGGCGGAACATCGTTCCTTGAGGACTATACTCTCAACTTCGACGGCGACAATACATCGATTCTTGAGTCGCACATGCTCGAAATCAACCCCGACATATCGGAGGAAGAGAAGCCACGCCTTGAAGTTCACTTCCTCGGCATAGGTATCCGCAAGAGCCAGACGGCCCGTCTTGTGTTCACGACAAAGCAGGGTCACGGCACGACGGGTACCATAGTCGATATGGGCAACCGCTTCCGTCTCATCGTAAACGATGTGAACCTCATCAAGTCGAAGCCTCTGCCGAAGCTCCCCGTAGCCTCCGCTCTCTGGATTCCGGAACCTACTTTCGAGGTGGGCGTAGGTTGCTGGATGGAAGCCGGCGGTACACACCACTCTTGTTTCAGCTTCGGAATGACCGACGAATACTGGCGCGACTACGCCGAGATAGCCGGAATAGAGTGCTGCATCATCAACAACGACACCGACTACGAACGTTTCCGCCAGGATTTGCGCACCAACGAGGTGTACTATATGCTCAATAAAGCCCTGCGATAAGTCGCACACAGAAAAACATACAATTCTTACATCTACGGAAACAATATGAATGCAAGACAAACAATAGAGCAAGGCAGGGCGGTGCTCGGCATTGAGTTCGGCTCCACACGCATCAAGGCTGTGCTCATCGACGCCACCAACCGCCCCATAGCGCAGGGTTCGCACGAGTGGGAGAACCAGCTCGTTGACCGCCTCTGGACTTACAGTATCGATGCCATCTGGCACGGACTGCAGGACTGTTACGCCGACCTTCGCCGCAATGTGAACGAGCAGTACGGCGTGGAGATAGAGCATCTGGCGTCAATAGGTGTGAGTGCCATGATGCACGGCTACATGGCTTTCGGCAAGGACGGCGGCATTCTCGTGCCGTTCCGCACATGGCGCAACACCAATACTGCCAAGGCGGCTGCCGAACTGTCGAAGCTTTTCAACTTCAACATACCTCTGCGTTGGAGCATTTCGCATGTCTATCAGTGCATTCTCGACGGCGAATCGCATGTGAAGGACATCGATTTCCTCACCACTCTTGCCGGCTACATACACTGGCAGCTTACGGGTGAGCGCGTGATAGGTATCGGCGACGCATCGGGCATGCTCCCCATCGACTCCGCCACCAACGACTATGATGCCCAGATGGTGCGCAAGTTCGACGACCTTATAGCTCCCAAGCGTCTCGGTTGGCACATTCTCGACATTCTTCCCAAGGTGCTTCTCGCCGGAGCTGATGCCGGTAGGCTCACCGATGAGGCTGCACGCCGCATCGATGTGTCGGGACATCTGCACGGAGGAGCCGCCGTCTGCCCTCCGGAGGGCGATGCCGGCACCGGAATGGTGGCTACAAACGCCGTGCGTCAGCGCACGGGCAACGTGAGTGCAGGCACATCTTCGTTCTCGATGATTGTGCTTGAGAAGCCGCTGAGCCGTCCTTACGAGGTCATCGACATGGTGACGACACCGTGTGGAAGCCCCGTCGCCATGGTGCACTGCAACAACTGCACAAGCGACCTCAACGCATGGGTGGGCCTGTTCAAGGAGTATCAGCAGCTGCTCGGCGTGGAGACTGACATGGGCGAAGTGTTCGGCAGACTCTACAACCACGCTCTTGAGGGCGATGCCGACTGTGGCGGACTCCTTGCCTACAACTACTTCTCAGGCGAACCCGTCACGGGTCTTGCCGAAGGTCGCCCGCTCTTTGTGCGCTCCGCCAACGACTCTTTCAGCCTTGCCAACTTCATGCGTGCGCAGTTGTACGCTTCGGTGGCGGTGCTGAAGATAGGCAACGACGTGCTCTTCAAGGACGAACACGTCCAGGTGGACCGCATAACCGGACACGGCGGACTCTTCAAGACGAAGGGAGTGGGGCAGCGCATCCTCGCTGCTGCCATCGATTCGCCCATCTCGGTGATGGCTACTGCCGGCGAAGGCGGTGCCTGGGGCATAGCGTTGCTTGCTTCCTACCTTGTGAACAATGAGCGGAAACTGACGCTTGCCGACTGGCTCGACGCTGAAGTCTTCGCCGGACACACGGGCGTGGAGATTGCTCCCGATCCGGCAGATGTCGCCGGTTTCGATACATACATCGAGGCTTACCGCCGCGGACTTGCCATAGAACAGGCCGCTGTGGATAACAAGAAATAATGCGACCGACTTCCCTGAAGAGGGGAAGCCGTAGGAGTCGGGAAACCGGGAATTCAGAAACCAAGCCGAATGCTTTGCTAATTCTTGACTTCTCGACTCCTAACCCTCACTCTTTCCCGTTTCCCTTGCTTTCCAAGCGTGTGGGGCAGGGCTGAAACACGCCTTTTTACAACAGTTAATCCTAATAAAAATTATCAACCGAATCATTATGAAAAAAAGATTTGCAGCATTCGCTCTTGCGGCAGGCATGGCTCTCGGAGCCGTGGCGCAGGACGCGACAGTGACCGTGAACGCCCGTCAGGGCACACATAAGATATACAAGGAAATCTACGGACAGTTTGCCGAACACCTCGGTTCGTGCATCTACGGCGGTCTGTGGGTGGGCGAAGACTCGCCTATTCCCAACATCAACGGCTACCGCAAGGATGTGTTCGGCGCACTCAAGGACCTGCATGTGCCGGTGCTCAGATGGCCTGGTGGCTGTTTTGCCGACGAGTATCACTGGATGGACGGCATAGGTCCGCGCAGCCAGCGACCCAAGATGCAGAACAACAACTGGGGCGGAACCATTGAGGACAACTCCTTCGGTACGCACGAATTCCTCAACCTCTGCGAGATGCTCGGATGCGAACCCTACATCAGCGGCAACGTGGGCAGCGGCACGGTGGAGGAACTTGCCAAATGGGTGGAGTACATGACGAGCGACGGCGACACCCCTATGGCGAAACTGCGCCGGCAGAACGGACGCGAAAAGGCATGGAAGGTGAAGTTCCTCGGCGTGGGCAACGAGAGTTGGGGATGCGGTGGCAACATGAAGCCGGAGTATTACGCCGACCTCTACCGACGCTATTCCACCTACTGCCGCAACTACGACGGCAACCGGCTCTACAAGATTGCGAGCGGCGCCAGCGACTACGATTGGAACTGGACAAAGGTGCTCATGGAGAGCGTGGGCAACCGTATGGACGGCATTTCGCTGCACTACTACACCGTTATGGGATGGAACGGAAGCAAAGGCTCTGCCACAAAGTTCAGCAACGACGACTACTACTGGACGCTCGGCAAATGCCTTGAAATAGAGGATGTGATAAACCACCACTCCGAAATAATGGACAAGGCCGACCCGGAGAAGCGCATCGGACTGCTCGTCGATGAGTGGGGAACATGGTGGGACGAGGAACCCGGCACCATAAGCGGACACCTCTACCAGCAGAACTCCATGCGCGACGCTTTCGTGGCAGCCCTCTCGCTCAACGTGTTCCACCGCCATACCGACCGTGTGCGCATGGCCAACATAGCACAGGTGGTGAATGTGTTGCAGTCGATGATTCTCACCGACCAGAAAGGCACGGGACACATGGTGCTCACGCCCACCTATCATGTGTTCAAGATGTACCGCGACTTCCAGGAAGCCACCTGTCTGCCGCTCAGCGTGAAGTGCGACTCCATGCAGGTGCGCGGCGACGACCGTGCCCGTACCGGACGCAAGATACCTCTGCTGAGCACTTCGGCAGCCCGTACAACCGACGGCAAGGTAGTGGTTTCGCTCGTGAACGTGAGCCTCGACAAGGCGCAGAACGTGACGGTGAACATCGACGGAACTGACGCAAAGACCGTGGAAGGCACCATCCTCACCTGCAAGAACATTGCCGACTACAACGACTTCAGTCATCCCGACGTAGTGGCTCCGGCAGCATTCAAGGGCGCAAAATACAGGAAAGGTGTGCTCACAGCCAAAATACCGGCACGCTCGATAGTCGTGCTTGAGGTGAAGTGACATGGCAGTCGCTTGACCTCTTGGTTTTCAAGTTGATTTAATGTTTAAAAAAAGAAGCCTTGTTTGTCTTTCAAACAAGGCTTCTTTGCTGTCAAAACAAGGCTTCTTTTGAGTGCAAACAAGCCTTGTTTGCAGACCCCTTGTAACTCTCTTGAAAATCAACGGGTTATGGATGAGGAATAGGAGGTCGAGCGTCCCGCTCGACAACACCGATCAAGGCAATTCATAATTCATAATTACTATTGATGCAGTCCGGCAAAAAACTTAGAGAATATTGTATGGCTCTGTTATCAAGCAAATTGCATAGAATTTAAAGTTCGCAGGCTTACTCGAAAAATACATTA
>USEC01000017.1 GCA_900553595.1 uncultured Prevotella sp.
ACTAAGCCCTTTGGCATACATCCATCTTTCCATGCCGCGTTGATAGACATGAATTCCTCTCAGAAAGGAGGTCAGACGAATCTTTGAATTCTCGTTGAGTCGTACAAGGTATCGTTTCCATGCCCACCCGTATCGTTCTTCTGCTGTCATATTATTAAAGATTTTGATTTGGCGGCAAAGGTATAATGATGAACGAACGTGTACAAGGCTGCATCGCGGATACGCTTACTTCATCTCACGACGATAAACCTTAAATGTTGATTTTACCCATGTCATAACTTGCATGAAATAAGCCCACAACTTATTGGCATTAGGGTCTTTCTGATGCAAAGCCATATATTGGTCAATGGGTGCCACACCTTTAATGCCATCATGATGTGCAGCCCACAACAATACGGTCTGAAGAAGAGCCTGTTCTTCAGCTTTACCCACCATATACTCACCACCAACTTTATAAGCCGGACACTCTTTTTTACTGAAATGCCTGCGTGCATCTGCCACAAACGGTCCTACATACACGGCATTACGCAATTCCTGGTCAAGCAACCGCTCACCCGCAATATTGATAACCCTAAACCATTCGAGTTTTTCTTTGTCGGTACCATAACAGAAATATACGGTTAGTTCGTAATTCAAGAAGCATTCTTTCTCCTCAAGCGTAAGGTTATCATAATAAATCACAGAACGGTGATCTTTTCCTTCCAAACAAAAAGCGTGCTCCCTGTACTCGCATATAGACAACGTGCGTTGCTGACCGTCAATCATTTCAAAAGAACCATCATCAGTCACACTCCAATACATGATGTTCAGCGGAAAGCCTTTCAATATTGTTTCTATCACTGCCATTTGTTGCTTGACATCGTAACGGAATTCACGTTGATAAGGTGGGCGGATGTTCAACTTTCCACCATAACCATAAACACCATCGTTAGGGTCATTGGTATAACCTGCCAAAAGGTCTCGAATGGGAATGGATTTAAGTTCTATCTTCATAGCGTATCTTTTTTAATTTTCCTAATCAATATCCTTGCATAACAACCTATCAATTTACCGTTGGCATTGCGGTAGCATAACTTCCCTTTCCTAAAACTTTTGTCTTCACGAAACAAAGCTGAACATTCCTCTGCCGACAAATTTGCACTCACACCACATTCAACTCCTAATTCTCCACCATTACCAATGCCGATAATCTCAAATTGTTCAGGATTATACTTATCCAAAAATGTAATAGGAACGCCCATTATACCGTCATAATCATACGGAATACGCTCGGTTTTCGATACCTCTATGGCATCATAATTGATGTAACGAGGATATTCTTCATTCGTATATTTTCTGAATAAGACAAGGTCTTCATGACGTTTTTTGATGTCTAGATTCGTGTACCAGCAAATATTTCCCAGACTTCTCCACTTTTTTCCATTATCATCTTGCCAAAATCTTGTTTCTCTCGATTCATAATAGTCTGGAACTTGGAATGCCATATCACCACACTTGTACCCTAACCATACCTTATTATCCCGTATCAATGGGAAAATTTCTTTATAGGTAGCATTGTTTTGATTACCTATTATAAGAAACTTCTTATCATACTTCATCAATTGTGCCATATATTCCCTAAATAAAGAAAATGGAGGGTTGGTTACAATAATGTCTGACTCTTTTAGAATCTCAATACATTCCTTACTTCTAAAATCACCATCTCCCTTTAAGGGCTTTATTCCTATTTCTTCTGCATCAGGAATATGATTTCCGTTTTTGTCGCCATAATACTCCAAACAAACAGCAGTTTCGCAATCGTTCTGACTGAACAAATCCGCATTTTGATTCTTATAGCAAGTTGTTATTAGTTTCCGCAATCCAAGAAACTCAAAATTGTAAGCAAAATAGGTAAAGAAATTACTAATACGAGGGTCGTCACAGTTGCACAATACAGTCTTACCACGAAAATGATCACGATAATGACGAAGTTCGTTATTAATATCTTCAAGCTGCGTATAAAACTCATCTTTTTTAGCAGCTTTTGCCTTGTCTATATTTCTTTTTGCCATAAATAAATAGAAGATTGATAGTTACAGCTTATGAGCACAAACTATCAATCACGCCAAGACGCAAAAAGAGCGTGATGCTCCTTATTGCGTTCAGCTATGAGGCAGCCTCGGAACGGAAACCTCAGATTACCAATAAAGAAAACACCACGCCTATTGCGTGATGCATTTCTATCATACGATAATCTAAGGCAGTCCATACCGAAATGCCCTATCACAATTATTTCTTGTTACGTTATTTCCAATAAGTTTCCGAGGCTTTTGGCTGAACGCGAAATAATAGCAAATGCTTTTTTACCAACAATGTCTTAGAACATAGTTATACTATGAACTATTACAAAGGTACAACATATTTATAATTAAAACTCTTTTTTATTCGTTTTTTTCAACAAAAAAAGGAGTGACGCCCAATTGCATCACTCCTTTTGTGTTAAGATTTAAAAAGATTCTGTTTAGAAGAAGAGGTAGCGCTTATCTACCACATTTGCCTTGAGGTAAAGCTCGTTCATAGAGTTTGAAGCCATCTGCATTTCCTTCTGACGGAGTCTCTGTTCCTCAACCTTAGCGTCGAACTTGCCGGGACGCTGTGTCTTGTTCACAACCTGGAAGAGATAAACACCTGCGTTACCCTTAACCGGCTTGGGAGAGAACTTACCCTTTGCCACTGCTGCAACAGCACCGCTAAGAGCCTGCTCGCTGGCACCAGTAGCAGAGATGAACACCGGTGAAGCGAATGTCACCTGGTTCACTTCAGACACAACCGCACCCTTGGCCTTTGCTGCATTGAGGTCTTTCACGCCCTCAGCCTTAGCCATAAGCATTTCTGCCTTCTTGTCCTTCATAACCTCAGACTTGATGAATTCCTTAACCTGTGCATCGTCCAAAGAACGGAAGCCTACTGGGTTCACCTTGTCGAGAACTACGAGAAGCATGTGGTCGTTGTCGCCACACTCGTACATTGAAGACACATCGCCAGCCTTGGCATCGAAGAGCCAACGCATTGCTTCGCGTGTGCTGCGTATGCCGGCAAGGTTGTGCTCGGCTGTTGTAACATCCTTACGCTCCAGGACGGTGTAACCAGCCTTCTGTGCGTTCTTGACGATTGCCTCGGCAGTGGGGTTTGCACTGATGAAAGCACTGAACTTATTGTATGCGGCTGAATAGGTTTCGCGTGAGAATGTGATGTTCTTCTTAACGACAGCTGCCACATACTTGTTGATCATTGCTCTGCGGTCGAGTACCTGAACGATGAGGTTTCCCTGTGTGAGGGCGATGTTCTTCACCTCGTTTACAGACATTGTGTTGAGGCTGTAAAGGTAGCCCTTGGTGTCCTTGTCAAGAGAAGGAGCACTCTGATACTGACGGGTTGTCAGCCAAGTCTTCTCACCTGTCTGTCCGTACTTCTTTGCCAAAACCTCGAAGTCGGCACCGACGCTGAGAGCCTTATAGATAGAGTCGGCACGAGTAGCGGCTTCCTGAGCTGTGGCACCACCCACCTGAATCTGACGATACTGTACAGAGTCGGGCAGCTGCTGCTTGGAAACGAGCTTGATGATGTTGAGAGTGTTGTCGCGCTTGTTCTCAATCACCTTGCTTGTGCTGCCTACTGCCATAGAATCGAGCTGCTGTGCGATGTCGTAAGGATAAGCGTCCTTGGAAACGGGAACACCGAGATAGCTGATGAGCGATGTGCTCTTGCGAACGATTTCAGAAGGATCGGCTGCTGCGCTAAGTTCCTTGTCGTAAGCGTCGAACTCTTTCTGGAGTTCTGCGCGGTCGCCGGCAGAAGCATTAACCTGTACATCGATGTACTTGATGTCACGGCTTTCAACGGGCTGCTTGAAGCGGCTCTTCATTTCGTCGTACTTGGCCTTGAGGTCGGCATCGGTAATCTGTACCTTGTTGTCGGCAATGCTTGAATACGGGAAAGCGGCAAGCTGAATCTGGCTTTCTACATTCTGGTCGTTGAAAGCCATCTTGGCCTCAATCTTGTTTGAAATCAGACAATGGAAGAAAAGACCCTGATACTTCTGTGAAAGCAACTGGTTGCGCAGTGTGTTCTCGATGAATGTCCAGTACTTGTAGATAGTATCGTATTGCTTTGCGAGCTGCGGATTGGTGTTTTTCTGTGTTTTGTACTCTGCAAGGAACTTCTTGAGAGCGTTCACATCGAAACGACCGGTCTGCTGATTGACGAACGGTGTCTGCATGAGCATGGGGTTTGTGCCTTCTGTGAGCACGTTCTGCATTTCGGCATCGGTAACAGTAAGACCGAGCTTCTTTGTCTCATTCTCGATAATCTTGGTCTGAACGTAGGTGTTCCATACCATGTCCTTCACCTGGCTGAGCTGTGCATCATTGAGATTGTCGGTGCCCTGTTGCATCTTGATAACCTCGCTGTACTCATCAACCAGCTTCTGGAATTCCTGTACATTGATTTTTTCACCTAACACTTCGCCTACTTGCTGTCGTCTATCGTTAGTGGTAGATTCGCAAGAACGGAACATTTCCTCAGCGATGAACGCAAAAAGACCCAAACTGATAATACCTATCAGCAAGGCTCCTTTGCTTCTGATTTTTCCTAATGCTGCCATTATTTTTAATTGTTTTATTTATTATTTTTATTTTTCTTCAATGGTAAATCCATGTCTGACAACCGTCCTGTCACACATTATATTTGCGGCAAACCGTGCGATATGCTGCAAAATGCGTACAAAAATACTAATTTATTGGCAAACAAGTGCATGTTTGCACAAAAAAATCCCTCTATCAACCAACTTTTAGCTTTACAAGTTCAATTTTAGTCATAGTGCTCTTTATAATTCTGAACTCGAAACGCCCGATGGTCACCACTTCGTTGAGCTTCGGGAAACTCTGGTATTCATGAAGAATATAGCCGCCGACCGTCATGTATTCGTCGCTCTCCGGCAATCCGATGTCGAACATTTCGTTCACCTTGTCAATCTCAAGACGCGCCGAAAGCAGGTATTCGCCGTCGCCAAGCTGCTTGGCTATGTATTTGAAATTGTCGTGCTCGTCCTCGATATCACCGAAAATCTCCTCCACGATGTCTTCAAGCGACACGATGCCGCTGGTTCCTCCGAACTCGTCCACCACCACGCCGAGACTCTTCTTCTGCTGCAAGAATATGTGCATAAGCTTTTGCGCCGCCATCGTTTCAGGCACAAACGGCATGTCGCACACTCTGTCGCGCCAGCTGTCGCGGTTGCGGAACATCTCGGAACTGTGGATGTAGCCGATGATATGGTCAATGTCTTCCTTATAGACTATGATTTTGGAATTGCCGCTTTCTATGAACTTCTGCATGAGTTCTTCAAGGGAACAGTCGTTCACGTCCACTGCATTTATCTCCGTCCGGGGCACCATACAGTCGCGAACCTTGGTGTCGGAGAAGTCGAGGGCATTCTGGAATATCTTCACTTCCTCATTGATCTCGTTCTCATCAGTGGCATTGTCGATGCTGGACTGGACGAGATAGTCCAAATCCACCTTCGAGAAACCCTCATCATCGCTTTCCGTATTCATCTTTATTCCGATGATACGGAGAAGGCAGCGTGCGAGGAATGTGGAGAAACGGCTTATAGGCCAAAGCACGACATAGAACAGGTAAGCGGGAAGTGCAAAGAGGGACAACAGCCTGTTGGCGTTGTTCTTGAAGAGAATCTTGGGCAAGAACTCGCCCGTAAAAAGCACGATGACAGTGGAAAGGATGGTGTCTGCCGTCACTTTCATACCAGCATCGAACGACCGGAAGATGGTGTTGTCAAAAAGATTTGCAATGAGAATACCATAGACAACAAGCACGATGTTGTTGCCAACAAGCATTGTGCTGACAAAACCGTTGGGGTGGGCATAGAATGAAGAAAGGATTTTTTGAATAAAGCGTGTCCTTCCCTTATCCATTTCCGCAAGCATCCTGTTGCTTGACACAAATGCTATCTCCATGCCGGAAAAGAACGCCGATAACACCATTGTTATAGCGATACTAATTAAAAGAGGTATATCTGCTGCCACTTTTTATCTTGTTTATAATCTTTTTCTGTAAAAGTCATGCCTCGCCTATATGCCGTTCCGACGCTGCGGAAGCGCCTGCGGGCGTATGGCGGCCTTAACTGTGTCGGGGGCTGCGGTGACAGTGTCGCCCGAACCCATTATGTCAGTCTTTTCAAACGAGCCTTTACTGTTGGAGACATAGTACTTCGTCATGGTCTCGTCGCTACGGAAATATGTGCCTTCAAGCACACGGTCGGGGGTGACAAGCTTTGAGGGTACGAACGAATAGAACTCGTGCGCACCTGCATCCCAGAACAGCTGCTCGCTCGTGAAACGCAAGCCGTCCTTGGTGAGGACGCTCACCCTGCTACGCAACTCCCACAGGCGACGCTGATCGTAATAGTAAGCCGTGTCGCACTGAACGTATGCCTGTACATGGAATTTCTCGTCGAACTGCTCGAAAAAGATACCTTTCTCGAATATCCAACGCGACGGATGGCGCACGGTGTTCACTTCCCAACGCTCGCTGACGATACGGTATTTGATCACACCGGAATCGGAAATGAGCGTGTTCACGCCATAGCTCGTCATCATCGACACCGAATCACGGTCGTGAATAGCAGAAGCCGTGTGTTCCTTCGGCTCCTGGCATGAGACAAAGAACACACAGCCCAGTATGATTGGAATTATGTATTTGATGTAATTCAAATTTCAAACCACGAATAAACGGAAATCATTATTCCATCTTCCACTTGGCAAACCAACGCTCGTTGAACGTAAGGCCGATATTGATTCTGAAAGAGTTTTCTGTAATAAACATCTTAGTGTCCTGGCGAACCCACTGTGCCGAGATGTTGAGCAACGAACGGTTGTTGTAAGTATTCACAACTGGGATGCCGAAACCTGCACTCACACTATACTCCTTAGGACCGTCCATGCCTCCGATTTTCAGGTAAGAGGTGGCGTATGAAGCACCCATGCGGTAGTGGATGCGCTGGAAGAACTTGCGACCTGTCTCATTGGGACAGAACTCTCCTCCTACCGTCACCTTGTGTCTGTCGGAGAATGCGGCGCTGGAAACGCCGTATTGAGGGACATTGTTCACCACGGAATACTGCGGAAACGACACTGACGACCATTTCTGGAGCGTATAGTCGGCACCCACTTTCCAACGGTTGTCGTGCGACCAGACGAAGCCTGCGCCATAGACGGCAGGAATATCAAGTCCTTTGTCCGACTTATAGACAGCCGTATCGGAGACTGCTGTCTGCGCATTCTGCGATATAACCTTGCACTCCGGGTCGCCGCCTATGCCATGACCAAGACTGTAAGTGAGACCTATCGTCACGTTATCCTTCTTGGAAAGCCTTGCGGTGTATTGCAGACCGAAATCAAGCTTATAGCTGTTCACGGTAGCCGAATAATACTTTGAAAGGGTATTTATATACGAGTCGCTGTAGGAATTGACAACCGAGCGGCTGTAACTGCCCCACAGGTAACCTCCGTTCACACCGACGGCAAAGCCCTTGAAAGGCATCCATCCGAAACCGAGATAAACCTGATGCAAACCTCCCGAACCGCTATATGTGTTGGAATAGACGGTCGCCGTGTTGTCATCGGAAGCCGCCCCGACATTAGCCGACGACGAATAATCATATCCGACATTCGTGAACGGAAGGACACCGAAACTGACACCAAGACGCTTGTGCAACTTGAATCCCGCCACCACATATTCTATATTGGCGTTGTTGGCATTCATTTTCACGCCTTTTTCGCTGAAATTGGTAACCTGTCCGGAAATGCCGGCGTCGAAGATGAAAGAAAGAGAATCGACAGAAGCGTATGAAGCCGGGTTGAGAAAGTTCACCTGATTGTGCTCATGAAAACCATAACCGAGTCCGTTCATTCCACGATTGAAGCCGCTTGTCTGGTCGCTCAGCACACCCAAGCCATACTGACTGTAAGGAGAATTCGTACCGCTCTGAGCCATCGACGCCATCGAAAAGGTCACCATCAAAGCGGCTATAATTAATTTCTTCATTTACTTCCTGTTCTTTATTTATTATAATATGTGTGAAAGCGAGAATGCAGTATAGTTTCCCTATATTCCACTTTCAAACAACAATTGGTTGCAAAATTATCGAAAAAAAACGAAACAAAGGCACGAAAACTGAGAAATTAAAGTTATTTTTGCATCGTGAAACATTTTAGATGGTTTTTAAGATATGCTGCGCTGCTTATTTTCCTGTTATTAACAAATAGCACACAGGCGCACGATTCTGCGGAAGACACACACACCAATGCCGACTCCGTTCATGTAAGTCTGCTCACTTGCAGACCAAGACAGAATATATATAGTCTCTACGGCCACACGGCAATACGCTACGAAGACCGCAGAAACGGGATTGATGTTGCCGTAAACTACGGCATGTTCTCTTTCAGCAAACCATTCTTCGTGTTACGCTTCGTATTCGGTCTCACCGATTATGAGATGGGAATCGAAAATTTTGAGAACTTCAAATCCAACTATGCCCCATCAGGCTGCGGCGTGTGGCAGCAAGAGCTCAACCTCACCTCAGCCGAGAAAGAAGCACTGGCAGCAGCCATAACGCTGAACTACGAGCCACAGAACCGTGTTTACCGTTACAACTACTTCTACGACAACTGCACCACAAGAGCACGCGACATAATCGCAAGGAACATCAACGGGAAAATAAATTACGGCGCAGCACCCGAAGAAAGCCCCTCGTTCAGGGATATGATACACTCATACACAAGCAAACATCCCTGGGCAGCGTTCGGCAACGACCTCCTGTTGGGCGTGAAAGCCGACCAGCCAACAACCCGTTCCGAGCAACAGTTCCTGCCGCTCAACCTGCAAGAGGACTTCACCCACGCATCAATCACTGCACCCGACG
Organism: uncultured Prevotella sp.; assembly: GCA_900553595.1. Classification (GTDB taxonomy): domain Bacteria; phylum Bacteroidota; class Bacteroidia; order Bacteroidales; family Bacteroidaceae; genus Prevotella. The sequence continues at coordinate 8,981 of USEC01000017.1, forward strand.
GCACCAAACGCCCGCTCGTCACAGACGAAGGATGGGTGCTCCGCCCTGAAAACAACGCACACGACGGCGGATTTCCGCTCGCCCCAGTGCAGTGCGCAGTGATATTCGCCATCACAGTAGCGGCAATGACGCTGACAGAATACTTCACAAAGAAGAACTTCTGGGGGTTCGACGCCCTGCTCATTGCAGCCGACGGACTCTGCGGACTCATCCTGCTTGCAATGGTATTCTCACAGCATCCAACCGTAAGCCTCAATTTCCAGATTCTGCTGCTTAATCCGCTTTCAGTCGTATTCCTTTGGACCACGGTGAAAAAGATACGGAAAGGCCACATCAGCAGATGGATTTACGCATGGATTATATGCATGGTTCTGTTCTTTTTAGGAGGAATTTTCCAAACATACGCAGAGGGAATGTATTTTGTGGCATCATCTTTGCTGTTTAGATATGCAGTCAAAACCGTACAACTGGCACAACAAAAGAAATGAAAAGATATTTATCTACAATTATTACACTGGCCGTTCTGAGCGGCATTGAGTTGCAAGCACAGAGTCTGCAACCGGCCCCACGGTTGGTGGTAAATATCGCCATCGACCAGTTGCGCACCGATTACATCGAGCATTTTTCATCACTTTACGGCGAAGACGGCTTCAGAAAACTGTTGCAAAAAGGCAGCATCTATGAAGCGGCAAGCTACCCCTTCTCGCCGGTAGATAGGGCTTCGGCAATAGCATCAATAGCCACCGGCACCACTCCACACTACAACAACATCGTAGGCACGCAGTGGCTCGACCGCGCCACACTGCGCCCCGTGCAGTGCACCGACGACGAAACGTTCGGAACATCGCCGCAGAAGATGATAACATCCACCGTAAGCGACGAGCTGAAAGTGGCGACCAAGGGCGTAGCCATCGTTTACAGCGTGGCATACGACAAGGATGCCGCCGTCCTTTACGGCGGACACGCCGCCGACGGAGCCTTCTGGATAAACGACAAGACCAAGAGATGGAGCACATCATCATACTATCCCAAAGCGGCACAAAGCCTTATCCGCGCCTACAGCAACACAAACGCATCAACGCAGGACAACGACGATGTGGCCAACTTCTCTGTCGCCTGTGTGGAAAACATGGCGATGGGGCGCGACAACATTACCGATATGCTGTCGGTGACACTCTCTGCCAAGACCACCGATGTCACCAACTGGCAGACAGCAATGGAGATAGTCTATGTCAAACTCGACAAGACCTTGGCTTCACTCATAAAGCGGATTGAGGAAAAGGTGGGCAGCGACAATGTCCTGTTCGTGCTTACAAGCACCGGCTACACCGCCGATCAGCCCGTGGACTACGCACGCTACCGCATTCCAACAGGCACATTCTACATCAACCGCACATGCAATCTGCTCAACATGTACCTTGGCGCCATCTACGGGCAGGGTCAATATATCGAGGCAAGCTACCACAACCAGATCTACCTCAACCACAAGCTCATTGAGCAGCGACGCATCAGCTTCACCGACGCCATCGTGCGGTCAAAGGAACTCCTCGCACAGACGGCAGGAGTACGCAGCGTCAGCACAAGCCCGTACAGCCCCTCCGTGAGCGGCGACCTTATCATAGAAACCGCTCCGGGATGGCAGATAATCAACGAGGACAACAACGAAAACTATTATTCCCGTGCCGCCTTTGTGCCGTTCCCGATAATTTTCTACGGAGCAGGCATAAAAGCTTCACGCATCAATACCCCTGCAACAGTCGATCGCATTGCACCCACTGTTGCCAAAGCAATTCGTATCAGAGCCCCGAACGCATGTTCTTCGGCACCGCTGCAATAGCCGGACACACCCCTGTCCGACTGTCGCCAAAGCATGAAATGCCCATGAAAACGAGCATTCATGCCTGATAATGACGGGTGTATGGATTTTTTTTAGTAATTTTACACCCAATTAACAAAATACGAAAAAAAATAAAAACAAAATAAGCAATGAATTTCAACAAGTTTTTACAATCATTGTTTGGCAACAAGTCTTCACGCGATATGAAGCTCATCCAACCTCTCATTGAGGAAGTGAAGAAAGCATATCCGGAGATTAAAGCTCTGAGCAATGACGAATTGCGTGCCCGCACCAAGCAACTGCAACAGTATGTGCAGGATTCAGCCAAGGAACAGAAGGCTAAGATCGAAGAGTTAAAGGCGAAGATCGAGGACACTCCCATCGACGAGCGTGAGACAATCTTCAACGCCATCGACAAACTCGAAAAAGAAGTTCTCGACCTTTACGAGAAAGCGCTCAACGAGATTATGCCAGTAGCTTTCAGCATCGTGAAGGACACGGCACGCCGCTTTGCCGAGAACGAAGAGACAGTTGTGACAGCCACCGACTTCGACCGCGAACTGGCTTCAAATCCAAAGAACGACTTCGTGACAATCGAAGGCGACAAAGCCTACTACCACAACCACTGGACAGCAGGAGGCAACGACCTGAAATGGGAAATGGTACACTACGACGTGCAGCTCTTCGGCGGTATCGCATTGCATCAAGGCAAGATTGCAGAAATGGCTACCGGTGAAGGTAAGACCCTCGTCTCCACCCTCCCCGTGTTCCTCAACGCACTCACAGGCAACGGCGTTCATGTCGTTACCGTGAACGACTACCTCGCCAAGCGTGACTCCGAATGGATGGGACCGCTCTATATGTTCAACGGTCTCTCCGTTGATTGCATCGACAAGCACCGCCCCAATTCGCCAGAACGCCGCAAGGCCTACATGGCAGACATCACCTTCGGTACAAACAACGAGTTCGGTTTCGACTATCTGCGCGACAACATGGCGCTCTCACCCGCCGACCTCGTGCAGCGCAAACACAACTATGCCATTGTCGATGAGGTGGACTCCGTGCTCATCGACGACGCCCGTACGCCTCTCATCATCTCCGGTCCTGTAGCCAAAGGCGACGACCAGATGTTCGAAGAGTACCAACCCCTCGTGGAGCGTCTCGTTGATGTACAGCGCAAACTCGCCACACAATACCTCGCAGAAGCAAAGCAGCTCATCACAGAGGGACAGAAGACCAACGACCAGAAGAAACTCGACGAAGGTTTCCTCGCCCTCTACCGTTCGCACAAGGCATTGCCTAAGAACAAGCCGCTCATCAAGTATCTCTCCGAGGAAGGCATCAAGGCAGGTATGCTCAAGACCGAAGAATACTACATGGAGAACAACAACCGCCGCATGCCGGAGGCTGTCAAGCCGCTCTACTTCGTCGTTGATGAAAAGCTCAACAGCTGCGACCTCACCGACAAGGGTACCGACTGGCTCGCCAACCAGGTGAACGACAAGGAACTCTTCGTGCTCCCCGATATAGCATCAGAGCTTTCAGCCCTTGAAAACGAGAAAGACCTCACCGAGCAGGACCGCCTCGACCGCAAGGACGACATGCTCAACCACTACGCCGTACAGTCAGAACGCGTACACACATTGCAGCAGTTGCTCAAGGCATACACCATGTTCAACAAGGACGACGAGTATGTTGTGATGGACGGCGAAGTGAAGATCGTCGATGAACAGACGGGACGTATCATGGAAGGCCGCCGTTGGAGCGACGGACTCCATCAGGCCGTAGAAGCCAAGGAGCATGTGAAAGTGGAGGCTGCCACACAGACATTCGCCACCATCACATTGCAGAACTACTTCCGTATGTACCACAAGCTCGCCGGTATGACGGGTACGGCATCGACAGAAGCAGGTGAGTTCTGGGACATCTACAAACTCGATGTGGTAGAGATTCCCACCAACCGCCCCATTCTCCGCAAGGACCTTGACGACCGCGTATATAAGACAGCACGCGCAAAGTATGCTGCCGTAATCGACGAAATCGTGGAAATGCGCAACAACGGACGCCCCGTACTCGTGGGTACCACATCGGTGGAAATCTCCGAGCTCATCTCCAAGATGCTCAATATGCGCAAGATTCCGCATCAGGTGCTCAACGCAAAGCTCCACCAAAAGGAGGCAGAAATCGTTGCACTGGCAGGTCGCAGCAACCCCGGCATGGTGGAAATAACCGACGAGGAAGGCAACAAGCACACCGAAGAGCGTTTGCTCGGAGCCGTGACCATCGCCACCAACATGGCAGGTCGTGGTACCGACATCAAGCTTACACCAGAGGTTAAGGCAGCCGGCGGACTCGCCATCATCGGTACAGAACGCCACGAAAGCCGCCGTGTGGACCGTCAGCTCCGCGGACGTGCAGGTCGTCAGGGCGACCCCGGAAGCTCCGTATTCTACGTTTCGCTTGAAGACAAGCTCATGCGTCTGTTCGCTTCCGAGCGCATCGCCAACCTCATGGACCGTCTGGGATTCAAGGACGACGACCGTATCGAGAATCCGATGATTTCAAAGAGCATTGAGCGTGCACAGAAGAAGGTGGAGGAAAACAACTTCGGTATCCGCAAACACCTGCTCGAATACGACGACGTGATGAACAAGCAGCGCACCGTCATCTACGAGAAACGCCGCCACGCACTCATGGGCGAACGCATCGGCATGGACATCACCAACATCATCTGGGACCGTGTGGTGAACATCATCGAGAACAACGAATACAACGAATGCCGCGAAATGTTCCTCAAGGTGCTCGCAATGGAATGCCCGTTCAGCGAAGAAGAGTTCGAGAACGCCAAGCACGAAGAACTTGAAGAGCGTGCTTTCCAGAGCGCAATCGCAACATTCAAGCGCAAGACAGACCGCATAGAGTCAGTGGCTTGGCCTATAATAAAGGATGTGGAGGAGAACCAAGGCGCGCTCTACGAGCGCATCATGGTGCCCATCACCGACGGCAAGCGCATGTACAACATCCCCTGCAACCTCAAGGAAGCCTACCGCACAGAAGCCAAGGATGTGGTGAAGCAGTTTGAGCGCGTTATCATGCTGCACATCATCGACGAGTGCTGGAAGGAGAATCTGCGCCAGCTCGACGAACTCCGCCACAGCGTACAGAACGCTTCCTACGAGCAGAAAGACCCGTTGCTCATCTTCAAACTCGAAAGTGCGAAACTCTTCGACTCTATGGTGAACGAGATGAACAACCGCATTTCAAGCATACTCACACGCGGACAGATTCCAGAACTACAGCATGAGGATGTGCAGGAAGCTACACCTGAGGAGCATTCTCCCCAGAACTACAGCGAGCATAAGGAGGATCTCAACGACACGGCACAGCAGGCTGCAGCCAACCACGACACCCGTGAGAACGCCGACGCCAACCGCACACCGTACGTTGCCGACAAGCTCCCCGGCCGCAACGACCCATGTCCCTGCGGAAGCGGCAAGAAATTCAAGAACTGCCACGGTCGCGGTCTCATGTAAACTGACAGTTTATAACATTCATATTACAAACAATCCCAGACATCCGATGTGGTGTCTGGGATTTTTTGTTCACCGTATTTGTGGCAAATACAAATATTTTTCCGTCATTTTTGCAGCATTTCCAAATAAAATTTGCACTTTTGCCACACGAAACACGTTGAACCCATGTCAAAACAGAAATCATGCCCGGAATCCGACAAAGCCGCAAGCATACGCACACAGAAAACGTATTTGTGGTAATGGTTTCCGTATTTCGGGTAGATTGCAATAGGAATAATGTGAATACCTTTGCATCTGTACAAAAAAGGCATCACCCACAAAAAAGGAAAAAAACATGTATATAGAAAAAATCAAGTCGCCAGCCGACCTTAAAAAACTGGATATTGAAGCTCTCAAGACCGTCGCCAACGAGACCCGTGAAGCAGTGTTGAACCGCGTGAGCAAGCATGGCGGACACATAGGTCCCAACCTCGGATTCGTAGAAGCCACCGTCGCCCTGCACTATGTGTTCGATGCTCCCACCGACAAGTTCGTGTTCGATGTCAGCCACCAGTGCTACCCTCACAAGGTACTTACGGGTCGTGCCGCAGGATTCCTTGGCGATGCAGATGAGATGAACGCCATCTCCGGCTACTCGTCGCCTACGGAAAGTCCCGTTTACGACAACTTTGAAGTGGGCCACACATCCACCTCCGTCAGTCTCGCAACGGGTCTGCAGAAAGCCCGCGACATAAGAGGCACCCACGAAAACATCATCGCCGTCATCGGCGACGGTTCGCTTTCTGGCGGCGAGGCGTTTGAAGGACTCGACGAAGCGTCGGAACTCGGCACAGGCATCATCATCGTTGTGAACGACAACGAAATGTCTATCGCCGAAAACCACGGCGGCATCTACAAGAACCTCCGCGCCTTACGAGAGAGCAACGGCACCTGCAGCAACAACTGGTTCAAGGCATGGGGATTCGAATACACATATCTTGAAGAAGGCAACGACATTGAAAAACTCATTAATGTGTTCCGCAGCGTGAAGGACACCGACAGACCCACCGTCGTACACATACACACCGAGAAAGGCCACGGCTTCGCCCCTGCCGTAGAAGACAAGGAGGCATGGCACTGGGGTCTGCCTTTCAACCGTGAGGACGGAAGTCGCCCCGCAGGTGCTCCGCACGAGACCTACGAGCAGCTCTATTCCGACTGGATGCTCCGTGAGATGAAACTCGACAAGACACTCATTGCGGTGACAGCCGGAACTCCAGCTGCCGCCGGCTTCACACCGGCGAAACGCAAGGAAGCGGGAAAGCAGCACATCGACATGGGCATTGCCGAAGAACAGGCCGTAGCCATGATTTCGGGCATGGCAAAGGGCGGTCTGCACCCCGTATGGACCGTATATAGCACCTTCATCCAGCGCACCTACGACCAGATAGCGCAAGACCTCTGCATCAACTCCAACCCAGCCGTCATAAACGTAGTGGGCGGAGGAACAGCGTCGATGAACGACATCACACACATCTGCCTGTTCGACATCCCCATGCTGTGCAGCATTCCGGGACTCGTCTATCTCGCTCCCACCACCTGTGAGGAGTATTTCGCCATGCTTCGGTGGGCCATTCTCCAGGACAGTAAGCCCATAGCCATACGCATGCCAAGCAACGGCGTGGTGCACACATCAGAGCCTGTCGATACGGAATACGGCTACGAGCCCAAGTACAAAGTGGCGCACAAGGGCTCTACGGTGGCTGTCATCGCCGCCGGCTCGTTCTATCAGAAGGGCGAAAACGTTGTCCGCCGGCTCGCCGAAAAGGGCATCGACGCAACACTCATCAACCCACGCTACCTCAACGAAGTGGATGCCTCAACACTGGAATCGCTCAAACCCGACCATAAGCTTGTCGTCACACTCGAGGACGGCAGCAAGGACGGAGGCTTCGGCGAACGTATCGCCTCCTTCTATGGCACATCAGACATGAAGGTACTCGTGGGCGGCGTGAAGAAAGGACTCTACGACCGCTTCGTACTCGAACAGCTCCTGTCGGACAACCGTCTGCTTGACGAACAGATAGTAGAGGATATTCTGAAAATCATCGGACAATGAAAGAACTCCATTTCAACACCGTACATGGATTCAACGACCATCACAAAGTGGAGACACAGCATCCGCTGGTAAGCGTGCCGCACTGACACACAACCCAATTCAAGCAAAACAAAAAAAAATATGAAGAAAGTAATAGTGATATCAACAAGTCTGCGCACAGGGTCGAACAGCGACACTCTGGCCGATATGTTCATAAAAGGAGCATCAGACGCAGGACACAACGTAGAGAAAATATCGCTCGCCGGCAAGACAATAGCCTTCTGCAAAGGCTGCCTCGCATGCCAGAAACTCGGCAAATGCGTCATCGACGACGATGCCAATGCCATAATGCAGAAAGTGCTTGAAGCCGACATCGTGTGCTGGGCGACACCCATCTACTACTACGAAATGAGCGGACAGATGAAAGTTCTCATCGACCGAATGAACGCCATGTACGCCCTCGACTACAAATTCCGTGACATCTATATGCTCACCACCGCTGCCGAGGACGAACCCGAAGTGCCCAAGCGTGCTGAAGCAGGACTTAGCGGCTGGACAGACTGCTACCCCAAGAGCCGCATCGCAGCCACCCTCTTCTGCGGAGGTGTCGCCACTCCACATGCCATCGACGACAACAGCAAACTTAACGAAGCCTACGAATTGGGCAAAAACGTGTAGGCAGCAGGAATGGCGGTCTGCCCATCAGGCGACAAACAAAAGGACTCCCCTTCCCGTCTGCATAAAATCTATATGAGGAGGGGTGTGGTCAAAAAACTGAAGTTATCGGAAATTAGGCTTCGCCGGAAGTTAAAGGAAGATAGCGGACAATAGCATAACTCATTGAAAAAGCAATGGTAATGTCCGTTATCTTCCATCCACCGCAGGCGGATTAACTTCCGATAATTTCTGCTAACTCCAGCTTTGATACACCGACATAAATCAATAATTCTTATCAACGCGCACGGGGTGTGCCGAAGGTACACCTCTATGCAAAACCCACTGCAAGCCGCGAAGCGGCGCAGCTGTGGGTTGGTAGGAACGCAAGGCGGCTTGCAGTGGGTTCGCATAGATAGCATTATCTGTTACCTTTCGCTCGGTTATGGGTTTTGCACAACATCTGGCAATTCTTTTCGTCAGTAGATCCTCCCTTACTCCAAGCCTCAACATGATCTGCATCCATGTCTTTTAGCGCCCAAATTCTATCTTTGTTTGCATCATGACCAAGAGCACAGAGAGGACAGTTACTGATATTTTTTTCTTTAGCTTCTGCTGTCTGACGATTATACACTCTGCGTTTGATATTCTCATCAAAGATACGCACATTCAGAAGTTTTTTATCTTGGCATCCACCAAGCACATATTCGAAAATATTCTTTTTATCTATAACGCATGGATCGTTATACAACTCTTCCACTTTTTGCGAAACCTCTTTATGGTCGTATGGATTTTTATGATACTTATCGTAAAGTTCACCCCATTTCAGTCCTCTCATCGTAGAATAATAATTATCAAAGGTGGTTTCTATCCATGAAATAATATCACTAAAGTGCAATTTTAGTTCGTTGATGTTGCCATCACGGCGATGTTCTTGCATATAGTCTTTAATATGTCCATGACTCACCCAATCGAGTGCTGCTTGCAGAAATTCCTGTCTAATAACAGACCCAGTTATATAATATCCCCATTTTTGCACACGAGAATCTTTCTTGTTGCAGAACTCCTTTCTTGCAGCACTGACGAACGGACCAGAATAGATGGCATTCAGTTTTTCCTGTTCGTTGAGTTTTATTCCACCAATATTGATGATTTTAAACCATTCTTTTATTTCCGTTTCTGTACCCTCACAGATATAAGCAAGAATTTTTGTATTTTCAATCAGTTCCTGTTCTTCGGGATTTAAAGAACAGAACTTAAAGTATGCATCTCCTTTCATACAAGAAAACTTGTTAATCAAGTATCTTCCAAGACTCGTGAGGCGTTGCTGACCATCAAGAACCTCCAAACGCCCATTAGGAAGTTTATTGAAATAAAGTAATCCTAATGGATACTTTTTCAGCACAGAGTCGATGACAGCAGCTTCTTTTTCGCTTTTGTTATCGCTGTAAAGATAATTACGCTGATACTCCGGCTGTATGGTAAGTTTTCCTGCTAAACCATACAACCCTTTTTCATCAACTTCACTATAAGCAAATCCTTCACAGAGTTCCTTAACTGTAAAAGTGTGTAATGTCGCTTCCATACTTATTGTTTTTTGCGGATTAGAATTCGGGCGTAAGCCTTTGAGTAAAATTTATTATCAACGATATAGTAGATTTCTCCTTCTGCTGGTGTGGCCATCTCAATAGCTGCACCATCATTCAATTTAGTAACAATCGTTTTCTGTCCTGTTTTACTAACTTGAATCTGTTTAGGATAAATTTTACTTGCCATTCCAAACCAACTTTGGGTTATTCCTACAATTTCAAATTGTTCAGGGCAATATTTATCCAAAAATGAAATAGGAACGCCCATCATTCCATTATAATCATTTGGTATTGCATCTGTATATGTAACTTCAATAGCTTCAAAGTTATCATAACTTTTATATCCGATTCCTTTCAAATTTTTATGCTTACTATATTTGATATTATCTGCCATTGACATCAATGATAATGGTTCATGACGATGCCCATGGTCGATATTAGTAAACCAACAAGATGCACTTCTTGCCTTTACGACAGAATTGATGACCCGATACTTGCTGCCCTTTTTGTTACTTTCCAACAAACTTTTTGCAAAATCTTGTGGTACATCAAACAACATATCTTGCCCCATTGGATGATAACCAATCCACATTTTATTATTCATTATATGACCAAAAACCTCTTTGTATGTGACACAATTTTTATTTGCTATTACAACATACTCTTTCTTTACTTCTGTAATCCATGTAAAGAATTCTCTGAACAAAGAAAACGGAGGGTTTGTTATGATGATGTCAGCTTCATCTCTCAACTTCTTTACTTCATCACTTCTAAAGTCGCCGTCACCTTCAAGATAATCCCACTGTAAATCATCAAGATTGATAACACCATCGCCTGTAGTATCTTCTGTAAGCACAAAGATCTTTCCGTGAGTTCTTGTTTTGTCCTTGTCGAATTTAGGCGATTGCGTTTCAAACAACGATAGTTGCGTACCACCTTTATACGTTTTACTTTCAGGTGCATAACTTGTTGATATAAGTTTCTTCAAACCCAATTCTTCAAAGTTCTGCGCAAAATACTTTGTGAAGTTGCTCCATTCCGGATCGTCACAAGGCAGCAACACGGTTTTTCCACGAAACACATCCGGATTGTAATCAAGATATGCCTCCATCTCTGCCTCAATGTCATAGAACTGCGTGTAGAATTCGTCTTTCTTGTCGGCCTTTGCTTTTGATAATGTACTGTTTGCCATAAAAATTGATAGTTGTTTTTAGCTGGCACCCAACTATCAATCCGCAAACGCGACACGGTACGACAAGACATAAGAAAAGCGTGATGCCATCCTTATCGCGTTTAGCACGGGGTGGCCTCGGATTGGAACCCCGGAGTATCTCTAAGAATGCACCACGCCTATTGCGTGTGCATCGCTTTTGATACTACAGGGATAACTATACGAGTCACCTGTCACATATTATTCGTGCTTTTTATTCCAAATGAGTTTCCGAGGCTCTTGGCTAAACGCGAAATAATAGCGAATGCTTTATTTTTCAAATAATGTAACAGAATATGGTTTGCACCAAAATTCCGCTGCCACAAAGATACATCATTTTTTCGGAAACAACAAAAATACGGCGATACATTCTGCATTTCAGAAAAATATATGTAAGTTTGCAAGGCATTTCCTTTATGGCAACACGATGAACCATGAAGAAATGGAATGCGGAAAACGACACATTACCGATATATGATTGAAATGTATGGCGCGACAATAGCGTCAGAAGAACGGGAAACAGCCACCGGCATTTCCTTTATTGCCGACAGCGGCAAGCGTGTGGCAATCACTGGAGGCGACGACAGCGACAAGCAGACCGTGCTTGAAACGCTGTACGGACTCGTGCCGCTCAAAGCGGGATGGGTGTGCATCGACGGCGAACCGCTTGTGGCACAGACGGCACACTACTTCAGAAACCAGACAAGCTACATGCCCCTGGAGGCCGGAACGGAAAGCATTACGGTGGAACAGCTGGTGCGCCAGCTGCTGAGTCTCGACTCCAACTCCGACTGCATATACTCAAAGAAAGCCCTGCTTGACGAATGGAAGGCTCTCAATATCGACGCCGCCTGTCACGACATGACCTTCGGCGACATCAGTCCCGCCACCGCCCAGCGCATCATGCTCTCCATCGTCGGAATGTTCGCACGCCCCGTCGCCCTGCTCCACTCCCCCACTTCGTTGCAGGATGCCGACGGACGCACCGCCGTACTGGAATATCTCGTGTCGCCACGCTTCAAGGAAACAGCAACTATCGTCGCTACCGACGATGCCGAACTGCTCGCCGTCTGCGACACAATAATACATCTTAACACATAAAAAGCATGATTATCCCGACATCCGGAGTGGCTCTCGCAGCCCTCTTCCTCATCATCCCCATATATGTGATGTGGGCTTTCCGCATCAACCTCACACGCCAATTCACCAACACCGTGGTCACGATGCTGCTGAAGCTCGGCATTGTTGCAGCCGCACTCTACGCCGTGACGGCAAGCGGCAGCTGGTGGGCAAGCATCGCCTTCGCACTCCTTCTCATGCTCTACTCGGCAGCGATAGCCACGCTGAAAGCCCGCATCAAGTTCGGCATCTACTTCCTCCCCATACTGGCGGGAATGCTCTCGGCGGTGACACTCACAAGCCTGTGCCTCATCTTCATCAATCTTCAGGCGACGGGCGGTGAAGCGTTGAAATGCCTCGTGCCGTTAGCCGGACTTCTTACAGGCGGCATCGTGCGCGTACAGGCAAAGGCGATGTCGGTGTACTGCATGGGACTGCGCCACCACAACCGTCTCTACTACTATCTGCTGGGCAACGGAGCGACTCACAGCGAGGCGCTGCACTACCTCATGAAGCGCGCCCTTGAGCAGTCGCTCATTCCCGGAATGTCGCAGATGGCGGTGACGCTCGTGAGCGCGGCACCCGTCGTAGTATGGGTGATGATGCTCTGCGGCGAGAGCATTTTCACCGCCGTGGCACTGCAACTGCTACTCTTCCTCGCCACCCTCTCGGCTTCTGTCCTCGCCGTCCTCGTCAGCATCACCGTGGCACGCCACTACTCTCTCGACGAATACGGAAGGATAAAGAAAGCATAACAACAGCGCACTGATTTTCAAGCAATTACACATCTCAATAAAAAGAAGCCTTGTTTGCAAAGCAAAGAAGGCTTCTTTATGCATCAAACAAGGCTTGTTTACGCTTCAAACAAGGCTTGTTTACAAAAGCATTAAATACAAACAGAATTTCACTTTATCCTCTTACGACAAACACATCATTATGAAATACTACAAAAGCATACTATTCATGCTCTTCGGAGCAATAGTCCTGGCAGCCGCAACAGCATGCAACAACAGCACACGGCAGTTGGAAAAACAAGGCATAGAACAGATAGAGAAAAATCTTGACAAGCAAGAAACAAAGGTTGCAACAGGGTATAACGACCGCCCGACAGACGGTCTTGAACTGCCGGCAACGCTCAACGGCATCCCGGAACAGATATTGAAGCGCGAGGGCTACACCGTGTCGTACAACCGGGAGACGCGCCTGCCCAACTGGGTGGCATGGCGACTCACCGCCGACCACACCACCGGCAGCTGCCAGCGCAAGGGCATCAAGTTCAGCGAAGACACCGATGTGCCGGAACCGCGAGCCACCGACGCCGACTACCGCAGTTCGGGATACGACCGCGGACACCTATGCCCTGCCGGCGACAACAAATGGAGCCGCGAGGCAATGGAGCAGTCGTTCCTGTTCACCAATGCCTGCCCCCAGGCACCGCAACTCAACCGCGGCGACTGGAACGAGATGGAGATGGCCTGCCGCAAATGGGCGCAACGCCATGGAGAGATATACATCGTGTGCGGACCCATACTCTACAGGCAAAAGCACAAGACCATCGGCAGGAACAAGGTGGTGGTGCCCGAAGCCTTCTTCAAGGTGGTGCTGTGCATGGAAGGCACGCCTAAGGCAATAGGATTCATCTACAAGAACGCCGACGGCAACCGTCCCAAAGGCGACTACGCCAACTCCGTGGACGAGGTGGAACGCATCACCGGCTTCGACTTCTTCCCCGCCCTGCCCGACGATGTGGAGCGGAAGGTGGAGGCGGAATGCAACGCCGACGACTGGGACCTGTGACACTACACGGCGAAGCCGCACCCCGCTGTGCCACAGCCATGCGCCCTGCCTGCCGTGGAAAGAGGCTGTTAAGCACCCTGTTTCCACGGTACAATAGTTAAAAAAGAATAATTCGGACAAGCCACATAGCACAGTCCGACGAAAAAGCAGTAACTTTGTACAACTATTTTTATTTTTAAACAAAGCTGAAAAGCGTGAGTATAAAGGAAGTTATTGAAGCCCTTGAACGATTCGCGCCTTTGCCCTTGCAGGAAGGATGGGACAATGCCGGCCTGCAAGTAGGACTGACAGAGGCGGAAGTATCAGGGGCATTATTGTGTCTGGACGTGACTGAACAGGTGGTGGACGAAGCCATCAGCCTCGGCTGCAACCTCATCGTGTCGCACCACCCGCTCATTTTCCACAAGCTTTCACACATCACCGGCGACGACTATGTGCAGCGCATCGTGATGAAGGCAGTAAAGCACGACATCGTCATAGCGTCGATGCACACCAACATGGACAACGCCCAGGGTGGAGTGAACTACAAGATAGCCGAAAAGCTCGGCCTCACCAACGTGCGCTTCATGCAGCCCAAGACCGTGGGCGACAGCGAGTGCGGCTCGGGAGTGATAGGCGAATGGGCAGAACCCGTTGCCGCCGACGACTTCGTGATGCTGACTAAAAAGACATTCGACGTGGAATGCCTGCAATGCAACCAGCTGCTGCGACGCGGAATAAGAAGCGTCGCCATCTGCGGCGGAGCGGGAGCGTTCCTCCTCGACGACGCGATAGCAGCCGGAGCCGACGCATTCATCACAGGAGAGATGCACTATCACGAGTACTTCGGACGCGAACAGCAGATACAGATAGCCGTGACTGGCCACTACCAGAGCGAACAATTCACCAGCGAAATATTCAAAACAATAATCGAGGAACAGTGCAAGGGCGTGAAATGCTATATCACCGACACCTGCACCAATCCTATAATCTACTTTTAATTATGGCAAAGAAAGATCCAACAGACTTATCGGTAGAAGAGAAACTGAACGCACTCTACCAACTCCAAACCACATTGTCGGCTATCGATGAGAAACGTGCACTGCGCGGCGAGCTGCCACTCGAAGTGCAAGACCTTGAAGACGAGATTGCAGGACTGAAGACACGCATTGAGAAAATCCAGTCTGAAATAAACGACTTCAACTATGCCATCGGGACAAAGAAGAACGACATCGCCGAAGCACAAAACAGCGTCGCACGCTACAAGAAGCAGCTCGACGAGGTGAGAAACAACCGCGAGTATGACACTCTCACCAAGGAAATCGAGTTCCAGAGTCTCGAAATAGAACTTTGCAACAAGAAAATCAAGGAAGCTCTCGCCAAGGTGGACGAAAGAACACGCGACATGGAGCAGACAGAACGACTCATCGAAGACCGCCAGATAGCACTCGACGAGAAGAAGAGCGAACTTGACGAAATCATGCAGGAGACACGCGAAGAGGAAGAAAAACTCAAGCTCAAGTCGAAAGAACTCGAAGCAAAGATTGAGCCGCGCCTCCTTTCAAGCTTCAAGCGCATACGCAAGAACGCACGCAACGGTCTCGGTATCGTCTATGTGCAGCGCGATGCATGCGGCGGATGCTTCAACAAAATACCGCCACAGCGCCAGCTCGACATCAAGATGCACAAGAAAATCATCGTCTGCGAATACTGCGGCCGTATCATGATCGACCCCGAACTCGCCGGCGTACAGCAGGAAGTGCCTGCCACTACCGAGGAGAAGCCAAAGCGCAAGCGCACCACACGCAAGACCACTTCAAAGAAATCGGAAGAGTCGGACACCAAGCTGAGCTAAGACTCCGCTTGCCGACGGAAAACAATAATGCGATACTCCCAAGACATTACAATGTCGGGAGTATCGCATTTTAGTTTCATCACCTGCCGGGCTGACGCTCCGCCCTACGGGCATCAGTTCATGCCGCGGTGCCTGTATATTGTTTCCTTCGCCTCGTTTATCTCCTGAAACTTGCGCTCGGCAGCCTTGTGCACATCCTCGCCAAGCGTCGCCACACGGTCGGGATGATGCTTCAAAGCCAGCTGGCGATAGGCGGCCTTCACCTCGGCATCGGTAGCCTGCGGGCTGACGCCAAGCACCTTGTAGGCGGCATCAAGGTCGGTCACACCGCCACCAAGATTGAGCATGGAGTCAAGGTCGGCCATCGAGAGTCCGAGAGCGGTCGTGACAAAGCGCAGGGCATCCACCTCCTGCGGAGCCATGACGCCGTCGGCCTTGGCTATCATGACGAGGAAGTCGAGCAGTTGCAGACGCTGTGCAGCGGTCATGTTGGCACGCATGTCGCCGCATGCACTCTGTATTGCGGCACGGAATGCGCCATCACCCCTGCGCTTCTGTTCCTCAAAGAGGCGCAGCAGTACCTCCTCGCCCTGGCTTACGGCACGCTCTCCGAAGTTGGCGCGAAGAAACTTGCGCACAAACTCCATCTCCGAGTGCATCACCTTACCGTCCGCACGGATGATGTATGACGCGAGAACGAGAAGCGAAAACAGAAACGAATTGCGCTCACCCTGTCGGCGTTCGCTCTCGGTGGTGCCGTAACCGGCACGGTAGCCGCCGCCGGAACGTTCCCCGGCACCACTGTCCTGCTCCACACTCTTGTCGAAAAGCCACCCTAATGCAAATCCTGCAAGTACTCCAAGCGGCCCGGTAGCGGTAATGAAACCGAGAAAACCGCCAATCCATTTTCCTGCTCCCATATTTGTTCTGTATGTTTGTTCGTTATACTTCTTATTGCCTTCAGGCAAGCGACAAGCATGCCTTCGTGGCTGCGAAGTTACAAAATATTTCTCGAAACTTGCAGGTTAGAAATAAAATTCATAACTTCGCACACCATGCAAACAGCCGTTTCGCACACACAATACGGCATCATGCACTGGAAAGAACATAATATATGAAAATAAGAATAGACAACCTTACAAAGGTATTCGGACAGAAAACGGCTGTCGATATAAGCGGTTTCGGCATCAACGACGGCGAAATCATAGGTCTGGTGGGCAACAACGGCGCCGGAAAGACAACGCTTTTCCGCCTCATGCTCGACCTTCTGAAAGCCGACAGCGGCAGCATCACGTTCACAACAGAATGCAGCCCCGGCAGCGAAGAAACCCCGAAGAGCATCAATCCGGCACAGAGCGAGGAGTGGAAGAAATACACCGGAGCCTATATCGACACGAGTTTCCTCATCGATTTCCTCACACCCGAAGAGTATTTCGAGTTCATCGGGCAGATTTCGGGCATGACAAAGGAAGAGGCAACGGCACGCCTTGCCGACTTCGAACAACTCATGGGCGGAGAGATTCTCGGACAACAGAAATACATACGCAACTTCTCTGCCGGCAACAAACAGAAAATCGGCATCATAGCGGCACTGTTCAACCGGCCGCAACTCGTCATCCTCGACGAGCCGTTCAATTTCCTCGACCCAAGCAGTCAGAACGTGTTGAAGAAGACTCTCGCCGACTACAACCACGAGACTCACGCCACAATTCTCATATCAAGCCACAATCTGCAGCACACAATAGAAATATCGTCGCGCATAGCACTGCTCGAACACGGCAGAATAATAAGCGACCTCGACAACACCGGGCAGTGCGCCGAGGCACAACTCGAAGAATATTTCAAGATTTAGCAGATGCCGACGGGCGGCAATCAGTCGTATTGTCCGCGCCGACGGCCATGCGCCGAACGGTAGAGCCGCACTGCATAACAGGCGAGAAAATACATGCAGGCAAGCATAATATAAAGCATCGCCACCTGAAACTCATTGATTCTGATGCCCTCAATGCTTGCCCCCGGCACCCGCGAAAGCCACGACAGGGCATCGTTCATAAGCCCGGCGACAACGTTTATACCCTTCAAAATCCACGACTGAAGCCACGGCAGGGGCGTGAACAGCACCGCAATCAACGACGCATAGAGCACAAGTGCAGCCAAAGGCACCGCTACAAGGTTGGCTAAAAGGAAATAACAGGAGAAGCGTCCGAAATAGAATGCCAGCAAAGGAGCCACCGCCAGCTGCGCCGAGAACGACACAACAGTCAGCCCCCACACCCATTTCAGCAACCGATGGCGCAACAACCACTCAGCATTGACAACACCATAAATCGGTCGGTATAACACCATTATGCCCGCAACAGCCATGAACGACAACAGAAAACCAACATCCCACAGACTCAACGGACTCACCATCAGTATTACAAAAGCCGCAAACGCCCACGCATTAAGCGACAGTTGCGGACGGCGCAGCATGGAAGCGGCGGCATAAAAGGTGAACATTGTGGCCGAACGCACGATGCTTGGCATCATACCCACAATGACAACGTAGGTCCACAAAGACATTATCACCACCAACTGCCCTGCCCACCGCTGGCGACCGCGCACGAAAACGAGCGACAGGAAAGCGCAGATTATTCCTAAATGAAGCCCTGACAACGCCAGAATGTGCGATGCTCCCGACACGGAATAAGCCTGCTTCGTAGCCGCAGAAAGCTGCGACTTGTCGCCCAAAGTCATTGCGGCGACCACCGCAGAACCCTGGTCGGGCAGCGTGCCACGCAACCATTTCCCTACAATGCGTTCACGAAAGCGCATCGCACGAAGCCTTATTTTGTTGAAAGCGGATATTGACGAAAGGTCAATCACATCCCATTTCCATGCGTCATAATACAAAAACGTGGTGCAACTGACGCCTTGCACCTGTAGCCAGCGCGCATAATCGAAATGCGAAGAAACCGACTTTCCACTGACGGGAACTTCAAACTTCGACGCAGCCACCACTCCATCGCCCACGCGAAGAGCCGCCGCACGCCCGTCGCGGGGCGTACACAGAAACGAAGCACGCACCCTGTGGCCGGCAAGACGGCCCTTGCTGACAAGGATTTCGCACCTCACAGTCTTGCCACGCTGCACCGGCGGCGTCATAACCACCGCCTCATAGTTCTCCACACTGCCGTTGATGACGGGCGAAAGACCGTGTCTCTCCACATTCACCAAGGCACATCCCAACAGGAATACAGCCACCAGAAGCGTGCAACTCTGCGCCACCGCATGCCTGCGTAGGCACAATGCCACCACCATGACCGCTGCAACAGCCGCAAACCAGCACCACACCGGGCACAACCGGCACAACGCATCGCCCGCAATGATGCCCAAAGCGAGCATCAGAACGAGCCGCAGGACTGGGTAAAGCTGTATGCGCCCGTTGGCAATCATTCGTAATCGTCGATTACATCATTCATAAAATCCATCATGGGCTTGGCTTCCTTCATCACCGATGCCATCTCGTCAAGCCATCCGTCGCCCTCGAAAAATCCGTCGGGCACACTCCGCCAGCAGCAGTAATCCTTCATGCGCAGATAGCTGACAAACTCGTAATCACGCTGAAAACCACTCGGACAGGTCTTCAAATGCTCCATTCCGAAACCCTTTTCATCGCCCCATCTGCCCTCACCGGGCTTTCCGAACAGCGAGACAAAGCTCTTTTTCTCCACAATCCTGCGCCAATCGTCGATGTTTCCCATTATCTCGTTGCGACAGGCGGTGAGGATATTCGTCGGAAGCCAGTAGGTTCCGGCAGCCAACAGCGAGTTGCCCGGTTCCAGATGTATGTAATATCCGCCACGGAGCGACTTCTTTCCATGCGCGTTTATGAATGCCCCAAAGTGGCGTTTGTAAGGCGATTTGTCGGGCGAGAAGCGTGTGTCGCGGTTGAAACGGTACATGCAATCCTTCACTTCAAGTCCTGCCACGCTCGCATCGAAGAGTCCGATACGGACAATGGCACGCTCCATGCCCTTCTCAAACTCTTCCCTTGCCTGTAAATACTCTTCTTTGTGCTCTGCAAACCATTCGCGGTTGTTGTTTGCAGCAATGTCCTTCAGAAAGCTGAATATAATGTCAGTATTCATTGTTTTCGTTTAATTTACTGTCCTACAATAAGTTTATGCAAGTTTTGAATTCTCCAGAATCTTGGGGCAAACACTGCCAAACGGGCATTCATCGCAATGCGGTGCGCGACTCGTGCACACATATCTGCCATGCAGCAGCAACCAGTGGTGCGCATCGGCAAGATGCTCTGACGGAATGTTTCCCACGAGAATGCGCTCCACTTTGAGCGGCGTATTCGCCGAAGCAGGTACGAGTCCGAGCCTGTGACTGACCCGATAGACATGCGTATCAACCGGCATCGCCGACTCTCCGAACGCCACTGCCTGCATCACATTGGCTGTCTTGCGCCCCACTCCGGGCAACTTTATCAGCTCGTCGAATGCCTGTGGCACCTCACCACCATGCTTTTCCACCAGCATGCGTGCGAGTTGCACTATGTGACGAGCCTTGGCGTTGGGGTAAGACACACTTTTCACATATTCATACACCTCTGCCTCATCGGCGGCTGCCATCGCTTCGGCATCCGGATATCGGGCGAACAGTGCGGGAGTGACCTGATTCACACGCTTGTCGGTGCACTGTGCGCTGAGCACAACAGCCACCAAGAGCTGAAACACCGAAGCAAACTCAAGCTCGGTGGTGACTTTCGGATTGTGCTCACGAAAGTAGTCCAGCACATATTTATATCGTTCCTGTCGTTTCATCACATTATCGTTAATGAGCACAAAAATACAAAATCATTTGCAAACGCCACGCCTTTGCGCCTACATTTTTGCACTGTCGGAGAAGGGCGGAGACGACAACGGGCGGCGAACCACACATTATGGTTCGCCGCCCGTCGCATTATCCGGGTGCATCCCGGCATTCATGCCTGTGGCATGCGCTTCATTCCGTTGTTATTTCTTCTTAGCGCCGCTGGCCTTTTCAGCCTTCGGAGCCTCCTTGTAAGCCTTGTTCAGGCCTGCCACCACCTCGTTGGTGATGTCGTGAGCCTTGTCGGCGTAGAGGATATTGTCGCCGGCCTTGCTGAGGATGAGTCCGTACTTCTTGTCCTTGTTATATACGGCGAGGAAGTGCTGGATGCTGTCGCGCAGTGCGTTGTTGTATCTTTCAGTCTCTGCCTGGAACTCGCCGCTAAGACGCTGGTTGAGTTGTTGCAGGTCGTTGTTCTGCTTCTGCAACGACATCTGTATGCTCTGTGCCTGTTCACGGGTGTAGGCATTCTGCTGCAACTTCTGCTGGAAGTTGGCTGCCGCAGCCTCAAGCTGCTGCTGTTTTGCAGCGAGAGTGTTCTGTATGTTCTGACCCTTCTTCTGGAGAATGAGCGAATAGTCCTTGCAGAACTTGTACTGTGTCATGATGCTGTCCACCTCAACGAAAGCGATTTTGGTGGCAGAAGCGGCTGACTGCGCTGTTGCCGACTGGTTGTCGTCGGCCTGCTGCTTTGATTTGTCACACGAAGTCACTGCCAGTACAGCCATTGCTGCAAAGGCGAAAGTTGTGAAAAAGTTTCTCTTTGTCATCTTTTTATCTGTTTTTTTGATTTGTTCAATACGCCCTGTTCTTCTTGCGTGCCTCGCGGTCCTGGTCCATCACGCAGTGAATGCCCTGTTTTCTGAGTCCCGGATTGTCGTGCACATGCTGCGACGAGAACTTTCCGTTGCGGCGCAACAGCACTTTCACGGAGAGCAGAACCATCGCTATTGCCACAAGAGCCAATGTGAGAAGCAGTGTTTTTATCATATTATTGTTATTTATCTTTAACGCCTGTATGCCGTAAAACAAAAACAAGCCTTCTTTTTTTGTATTGTCTGCGATTTGCACTATCTTTGCATAAGATAGGCGGCACCTCAGCAATTCGAAGCAAGCTTCATTGCATTCGGTTTGCACTATCTTTGCATAAGATAGGCGGCGCATAGACCTTAAAACAGGCCACGCAAAGGTAATGCAATTTAAGCGCATGACAAAATTATTTGATTGTTTTTGCGAAATAAGCCTATCAAAATAAAGATTATTAATGTTATAACCCAAAGAAATAAAGAAAAAATGAGTAATTGCGAATTGAAACCCGCTCGCGTTTTCGAGCAGTTTGCAGAGATTAACAAGATTCCCCGCCCTTCAAAGCACGAGGAACAGATGATTGAATATCTGAAAGAGTTTGGTAAAAAGCACGGATTGGAGACAGAAACCGACGAGACAGGCAACGTTATCATACGCAAACCTGCCACTAAGGGACACGAGAATGCCCCAACGGTGATTCTGCAAAGCCACATGGACATGGTGTGCGACAAGCTCGTGGATGTGGAATTCGATTTCCACAAAGACCCCATCCAGACCTACATCGACGGCGAATGGCTCACTGCCAAAGGCACGACACTGGGTGCTGACGACGGCATCGGCTGCGCCATTGAACTCGCAATCCTCGACAGCGACGACATAGAGCACGGTCCGTTGGAGTGCGTCTTCACACGCGACGAAGAGACAAGCCTCACAGGTGCAATGGGAATGAGAGCCGGATTCATGAAGGGCGACATGCTCATCAACCTCGACTCCGAGGACGAAGGCCAGATATTCATCTCATGCGCCGGCGGAAAGACCACCTCTGCCAAATTCACATTCACACGCGAAGCTGCCCCGGAAGGCCATTTCTTCATCCAGGCTTCCATCAAGGGACTGAAAGGCGGACACTCCGGCGACGACATCAACAAGAAGCGCGCCAACGCCATCAAGATTCTCTCACGCTTCCTGTACAAGGAGCAGGAGAAGATGGATTTGCGCCTCGCACAGTTCAACTCCGGCAAATTGCACAACGCAATCCCACGCGACGGTGTCATCGTCTTCGCAGTTCCAGCAAGCGAAAAAGAGACAGTGCGTGCCGACTGGAACATTTTCACCGCCAACGTGGAGGAGGAATTCCATGTGAGCGACCCGATTATGGACTTCAACATGGGCAGCGCCGACGCACAGACCGTACTGCCTAAGGAATGCTCCGAACGCTTCATCCGCGCCATGCAGGGCGTTGACAACGGCGTGTTCGCAATGTGTCAGGACGAAGCTCTGGCATGGATGGTGGAGACATCGAACAACGTGGCAAGCGTACAGACATCGGAAAGCGAAATAAACATCATCGCCTCACAGCGAAGCAACGTGATGAGCAACCTCGAAAACGAGACAAACACCGTGAAGGCAGTGTTCGAACTCGCCGGTGCCGAAGTGAAGACAAGCGACGGTTATCCTGCATGGAAGATGAATCCGGACAGCAAACTCACCAAAGTGGCAGTGGAAAGCTACCGCAAACTCTTCGGCAAAGACCCGATAGTGAAGGGCATCCACGCCGGACTGGAATGCGGACTCTTCTCCGAGCGTTACCCCAACCTCGACATGGTGTCGTTCGGTCCCACACTGCGCGACGTGCACACTCCCGACGAGCGTCTGCACATCCCCACCGTACAGATGGTGTGGGATCACCTGCTCGACATTCTCAAGAGCGTGAAGTAAAGCCCTGACAGCATGCGACGGCAGCCCCCACAGACGGGCGGCAACGACGCATCGCACAAACAGAAACGCGCCTGTAACCATCTGGCTACAGGCGCGTTTCTTCGCTTGCGGGCATCCGTCCCGGCACTGTCATGACAGCATACAAACGCAAGCGCAATGCCACCCGTTTTCAAACAAGCCTTGTTTGCACAGCAAAGAAGGCTTCTTTACATTCAAAAGAAGGCTTCTTTACACAGCAAACAAGGCTTGTTTTCAAAGCAAGAAAAAAAGGCTTCAATCTTTCTTTCCTATTGACTTAATCCACTTCAACGGACTTTTCAGAATTTTCTTCAATGTACTCGTATCGCCGGTGGAAGCCGACTGGACTTCAGGCTTATGTGCATTGGCAGCCGACGGCTTCCTGCCCTGCTGCTGCGGACGACGGCGCTGGTTCTGACGGCGTTGCTGTCCGCGGTTGTTACCCTGCTTCTGCTGCCCGTTTTCGGTGCGCTTTCCGCTTTCATTCTTTGCCGTGTTTTCGGTATTTGCTGCATCAGCACTTGCCTGTTGCGGCTTGCGCGGACGATTGCGGCGCTGCTTGCCGGCATTCTGTCTGCCCTCCTCCGCATTGGCAGGAGCATCACCTTCGGGCTTCTGCTTGGGTGCGTTGTTCTTTGGACGACGCTGCTTCTTAGGCCTGTTTTCGGCATTCTGCTGTGGCGCAGAAGCGTTCTCCTGAACAGCTGCGGCGTTGCCCGATGCAGGAACAGCAGTCTCCTGTCGTTTCTCCTTGGCGTCATTTGTCACGGCAGAAGCATCCTTCGAGCCGCCCTTGACATTCTTCGGTTTGCCACCCTGACGCGGCTGACGCGACTTTCTGCCATCACCGCCTCCACGACGCGAACCCGAACGACCGTCACGACGCTTGGACGAAACGGCATTGTAGTCGGGACCGTCGCCAAGACCTTCGGGAAGCGCATTCTTTTCCACCTCGCGGCCGAGGAACTTCTCAATCTGCTTGAACTGCGAAATCTCGTCCTCGCACACGAAAGTCATTGCCACGCCGTCGCGGTCGGCACGCGCCGTACGTCCGATGCGGTGGACATAATCCTCCGGGTCGTGCGGCACATCAAAGTTTATCACCATTGCTATGTCGTCGATGTCGATGCCACGGGCGACGATATCGGTGGCAACAAGCACATCAATCTGTCCGCTCTTGAACTTGTAGAGAATCTCGTCGCGCTCAGCCTGTTCCAAATCGGAGTGCATTTCGCCAGAGTTTATCTTCATCTGCTGCAATGTGCGGTTGATGGTCTTCACCTTCTGCTTCTTGCCGGAGAAGATGATTACACGGTTGAGGTCGCCACGCTTGAATATATCCTTTATTATTCCAATCTTCTGAGTCTCGTAGCAGATGTAGGCACTCTGCTTTATCTTGTCGGCAGGGCGGCTCACGGCAATCTTCACCTCCACGGGATTCTTGAGCAGAGTCTTTGCAAGTTCCTCAATCTTCGGAGGCATTGTTGCAGAGAACATGATGGTCTGGCAGGTATCGGGAAGCTTGCTCGCAATCATCTTTATGTCCTCGGAGAAGCCCATGTCGAGCATACGGTCGGCCTCGTCAAGTACGAAAAAGGAGACTTTACTGAGGTCGGCGGAGCCGAGAGAGATGTGGCTTATGAGACGGCCCGGTGTGGCTATCACCACATCGGCACCCATTTCAAAGCTTTTCAGTTCCTGATCGTAACGGTTTCCGTCGTTGCCTCCATACACGGCGACGCTGCTCACGCCGTCGAGATAATAGCCGAAGCCCTGCATGGCCTGGTCGATTTGCTGCGCAAGTTCGCGCGTCGGACTCATGATAACGCAGTTTATGGCATCGCGAGGATAGCCTCCGTCATCGAGTTTGCTGAGAATCGGCAGCAGATAAGCGGCAGTCTTGCCCGTTCCAGTCTGTGCTACACCGAGCAGATCGCGTCCCTCAAGTATGGGGGCGATACATTTTTCCTGAATCGGGGTACACTCGTCGAAGTGCATATCATACAGTGCGTCAAGCACATGGTCGTTGAGTTCTGTTTCGTCGAAATACATCTTGTGTAATGTTTAATTGTTAATTTTAATTTCAGCATGTCTGCGACATGCACCTTTTGTAAACGTTTGACTGCGGACATCGCTTGTCATGCCATGCCAACAGCGCACGGATGCCTACCGCACCGAACGGCAGGAGACATACGGCAGATGCCGGACGCGGCATCAGTTGGGAGCCTTTCTGTAACAGAAGTAAGCCACAATGGCAAAGATGAAGTTTGGAATCCACGCTGCAAGCAGCGGCGGCGTGTTGGCATTGATGGCAAATGTCGATGACACCGTCTGCAACATTATGTAGCCGAAACTTAGTGCCAGACCTATGCCGAGGTACATTCCCATACCGCCCTTACGCTTGCGTGAAGAGAGCGAGAGTCCGATTGTGGTGAGAATGAACGATGCGAACGACGAGGCTATACGCTTGTGATACTCCACCTGATACTGCACCACGTTGCCGCTTCCGCGGTTGATCTGCTTCGAGATGTAGGCTTTCAGCTCCGGACTCGTGAATGTCTCCTGCTGACCTTTGGAGTAAACGAGGTCGGTAGGCTCCATCTGTATCACCGTGTCGCACTTCATTCCGCTTGTGATATGCTCACGCAAGCCGCGCAGTTCGCGTATCTTCCAGTTTGTTATAGTCCAGTGATACTTCGAGTCGGAGATGGTGTCGTACTGCGCTTCGGTTGCCGTAAGATGGCTGACAAGTTTCTTGTTCTCGAATTTATCGAGCGAAAAGCCATAGCCTCGCTTCACGTTGTTGTCGTAATGCTGTATGTAAGCTATCGTGCCCTTATCCACTTGCAGCATCACATTGTCTGCCGATGTGTTCTTTTTCTTGTTCTTGTACATCGACTCGAAGTTCTGGCGCACCACCGTTCCGTGCGGAATGACGTATGCGGAGAGATAGAACGAGAGTGCGGAGATGAGCACACACGAAATCATGTAAGGCCGCATCAGACGCCTGAACGACACGCCCGCCGCCAGCATGGATATTATTTCAGAGTTTGCCGCAAGCTTCGTCGTGAAGAAGATGACGGCGATGAAGACAAACAACGGACTGAAAAGGTTGGCGAAGTAAGGCACGAAATTGGCATAATAGTCGAACACTATCGCCTTGAACGGAGCATGATACTGCGCGAACTTGGCCAGATTCTCGTTCACATCGAAGACGATTGAGATGGAGATAATCAGAACAATGGAATAGATGTAAGTTCCGATGAACTTCTTGATGATGTATCGGTCGAGACGCTTTATGTAGCGGTTCGGGTTGAGAAAACCCATAAATCCGAACACCCTCTTCATCCATTGCATGGCAGCAACGAGCCACACGGTGTGCCTTCTTGCCCAGCGTGCGGCGCGGAGGAGCTTATGGTATCGTCTTATCTTTGATATTTTCATTTTCATTATTGACAGAGTCGTGCGACAATGTAGTCATGAACGCCGGCCTCAGACACGTTGTCCGAGGCGGTCGATAACGCTTGCCTTCCACTGTACGAAATCGCCCTGTTCGATGTGGTGGCGTGCATCGGTGACGAGCCGCAGATAGAAAGCGAGATTGTGGATGCTTGCTATCTGCATGGCAAGGAGTTCCTGCGCCTTGAAGAGGTGGTGCAGATAAGCCTTGGAGTGTATGCGATCGATGTCGCAACCGTCGGGATCGATGGGCGAGAAGTCCTGTTCCCACTTCTTGTTGCGCATGTTCATCGTGCCGTTGTATGTGAACAGCATAGCATTACGGCCGTTACGGGTGGGCATTACACAGTCGAACATATCGACACCGCGCTCTATCGCCTCAAGGATGTTCTGCGGAGTGCCCACTCCCATGAGGTAGCGCGGCTTGTCTTTCGGCAGAATCTCGTTCACAACCTCAATCATTTCATACATCACCTCAGTGGGTTCGCCCACCGCAAGACCTCCGATAGCGTTGCCGTCGGCACCCTTGTCTGCCACAAACTTGGCTGCCTCACGGCGCAAGTCCTTGTATTTGCACCCCTGTACTATCGGGAACAGACTCTGATGATGCCCGTACAGCGGCTCAGTCTCATTGAAACGCTTGAAACAGCGGTCGAGCCAGCGTTGCGTCAGAGCCAGACTCTTCTTGGCGTATGCGTAGTCGCTCTCGCCGGGAGGGCATTCATCGAATGCCATCATTATGTCAGCACCAATGATTCTTTCGGTGTCCATGACGTTTTCCGGAGTGAATATGTGCTTGGAACCGTCGATGTGCGAGCGGAACTCGCATCCTTCTTCACGCAGTTTGCGTATGCCTGTGAGCGAGAACACCTGAAATCCGCCCGAATCGGTGAGTATCGGACGGTCCCATGTGTTGAACTTATGCAGTCCGCCTGCCTTGCGTATGGTGTCAAGTCCCGGCCGTAAGTAGAGGTGATAAGTGTTGCCGAGGATAATCTGAGCCTTCACCTGTTCGCGAAGTTCGGCGAAATGTACACCTTTCACCGACCCTACCGTGCCTACCGGCATGAAAATCGGGGTCTTTATCTGTCCGTGGTCGGTGGTGATGATGCCTGTGCGTGCATCCGAAGCGTTGTCGGTATGTTGCAGTTCAAATGTCATCTGTCTTCTTTTTTGTTTGAATTTCACATGCCCGTGACTTGCTTTCCGACAGCCGGCATGCGGCGGTACGGCGGGCGACATATAGGTTTCCCTATGCAACCGCCCGCTGAAAGCAAGCAGGAGCGTTTGCGGAACTTCCGCTTTTTAGCTTTCCACGACGGGTTTTGCTGTCTCCTCCTCGACACTGAGTCTGACAGGATTATCCACAATCTCGTCCGTAAGAGCGAAGTCCCACACATCCTGCACGTTCTCAACATAATGGAACTCGACGCCCTTGCGATAGATTTCTGGAATCTCGTCGATGTCCTTTCTGTTGTCACGGCACATTACTATATCTGTGATTCCGGCACGCTTTGCTGCCAGAATTTTCTCCTTTATGCCGCCAACGGGCAGCACTTTGCCGCGAAGCGTAATCTCGCCGGTCATGGCAGTGTTGCGGCGCACCTTGCGTTGCGTGAGTGCCGAGGCGATGGAT
Source organism: uncultured Prevotella sp. (assembly GCA_900553595.1). GTDB lineage: Bacteria > Bacteroidota > Bacteroidia > Bacteroidales > Bacteroidaceae > Prevotella. The sequence continues at coordinate 37,352 of USEC01000017.1, forward strand.
GTGGCTATTGTGATACCTGCCGACGGTCCGTCCTTTGGCGTAGCACCTTCCGGAACGTGTATGTGTATGTTCCACTGGTCGAACACGCGGTAGTCCACTCCGAGGCGGTCGATGTGCGCCTTCACATATTCGAGGGCTATTACCGCCGACTCCTTCATCACGTCGCCGAGGTTACCCGTAAGTGTCAGTTTGCCGGCCTTGCCCTTGCTGAGCGATGTCTCGATGAAGAGTATCTCGCCGCCGACACTTGTCCATGCCAGACCTGTGACTACTCCGGCGTAGGCATTGCCTTGATAAATGTCGCGATAGAACGGCGGTTTGCCCAGAAGGTCCTCTATCTGGTTAGGAGTTATCTTCTCGCATGGCAGCGTTCCGTCGAGGGCTTTGGCGTAAGCGAGCTTTCGCAGAGCCTTGTTCACCTGTTTCTCAAGCTGTCGGACACCGCTCTCACGAGTGTATTGCTCCACGATTTTCTCTATTGCGGGCTTGTTAAACGACGGCTTTTCGCCCTTTTCGTTGAGTCCGCAGTTCTCTATTTCGCGCGGTATGAGGTGGCGTTTGGCTATTTCTATCTTCTCTTCGGTGATGTATCCGCTCACCTCTATCAGCTCCATACGGTCGAGTAGCGGCCGTGGTATGGTGTTGAGGTCGTTGGCTGTGGCTATGAAAAGCACCTTGGAGAGGTCGTAGTCCACATCAAGGTAGTTGTCGTGGAACGCGTTGTTCTGCTCCGGGTCGAGCACTTCGAGCAATGCCGACGATGGGTCGCCATTGACAGTGTTCTGTATCACCTTGTCTATTTCGTCGAGTATGAATACGGGGTTCGACGAACCAGCCTTCTGAATGTTCTTTATTATGCGTCCCGGCATGGCTCCGACGTATGTGCGCCGGTGTCCGCGTATCTCCGATTCGTCGTGCAGTCCGCCCAGCGACATGCGCACATACTTGCGTTTCATGGCCGAAGCGATGCTCTTTCCGAGCGATGTCTTGCCCACTCCCGGAGGGCCGTAGAGGCAGATTATGGGCGATTTGAGGTCGCCGCGCAGCTTCAGGACAGCCATGTATTCGAGTATGCGCTCCTTCACTTTCTCCATGCCGTAGTGGTCGTGGTCGAGTATTCTCTGTGCGCGTTTGAGATCGAGATTGTCCTTTGTGTATTCGCCCCACGGCAGATTTATCATCGTCTGCAGGTAGTTGAACTGTATGCTGTATTCCGGACTCTGCGGATTGAACATATCGAGCTTGTCGAGTTCCTTGGCAAACACCTTGCCTATCTCCTCCGGCCAGAGCTTGGTCTTGGCCTTCTCCTCCATTTCCTTGCGCTCGGGCGAGCCCTCGCCGTTGCCCAGTTCCTCCTTGATGTTCTTTATCTGCTGTTGCAGGAAGTACTCGCGCTGCTGCTCGTCAAGGTCTTCACGCGTCTTGGTGCGTATGGTCTGCTTCAGTTCGAGCAGCTGCAACTCCTTATGCAGCACCTTCAATGTGCGTATGACGCGCTCGTACATGGAATCGGCTTCGAGCAGTTTTATCTTGTCGTCGATGGAGAACGGGAGGTTGGTACAGATGAAGTCCACCGATATGATGTCGTTGGAAATGTTGTTGAGAGCAAACTGCGACTCGTCTGGGATGTCCTCGTTCTGGCGTATATAGTTCACCGCCGTGGAGCGCAGGTCGTCGATAGCCGTCTTGAACTCGCTGTCGTCGGCGTCGGGCATGGCCTCGATGCAGGTCTCCACCTCGCCCATGAGGAATGGTTTCTCCCTCTCGATGCTCTTCATGCGGCAGCGTCCCAATCCCTGGATGATGGCAGTCACGTTGTTGCCGGGACCCGGCATTTCAAGCACTTTCACCAGTTTGGCGAACACACCATATTCATAAAGGTCGTCAATATGCGGCGACTCCACATCCTGATTCTTCTGGCAGAACACCGCAAAGACGGCGTCCGGCATCTTGCGCATCTGTTCAAGCAGATTGAGGCTCTGCTGGCGTCCGATGAGAACGGGAGAGATTACGCCTGGAAAAAGAATGATGTTGCGTGTGGCGAGAATGGGTATTACGCCATCTGTCTCAATGTTGAAGAGTGTTGTCACATCGCCGTCGTAGTCGGCTATCATCTGTATCGATGTACTTGATTTCTTGTTCATATATCGTTATCTGTCCGTCACGCCACGGCATGGCGTGTACTTGCTTCAAAAATATGTTTCTATGCAGTGTCTTCCCGGCGCATCTAAGCCGATAATAACCAATGAAAGACTATAACCGTGCAAAGGTACTGAAAAAAAATAACATATAGGCGTATTTAATAATTATTTAAGTTTTTCCCAACCACAACATACTCTTAAACAAAACAAGGCTTCTTTACACTTAAAACAAGGCTTCTTTACGACACAAACAAGACTTCTTTTAAGTGCAAAGAAGACTTGTTTTAAAACAAGGAAAAACACCATTGAAAACCAACGAGTTGCAATCACGAAAAAGAAAGAGGAATGTCATTTCACATAAAAGTCGTGCGTGAGCGAAGCGTACCATTCCGTGCGACTTCCGTCGGGGTTCTGCAACACCTCTTCCGAGGAGCAGAACGCCGCCCCACCCTGCTGCCGGAAAGCGAGAAGATAGCGACGGGCGGGTTTGCGGACAGTGGTCTTCACAGCACAACGGCGTGTGAGCGAGAAGCCGGAGAGACAGGCTTCGCTTACAAACGCCTGCAAGCATTCTGCCGGAATGATGGCACTGAAAACACCGCCATGAGCGAGAAGACGGCGGACGGAAGCGAAAAGTTCGGCGTAGGGCAAGGCACACGAATGGCGGGCCAAGGCACGGTGGGCGTCGGGAGCAAGAAGGCTATTGACGAAGAAGGGGGGATTTGAGACGATGCTGTCGAACCGTTCGGGAACTTCATACTGCTGCACGGCACTCTCAACGACACTGACACGACCGGCAAACGGACTCGCCGCGGCATTGGCAGAAGCCTGCACACACGCCTCGTGCACGATGTCAAGACCTACGATCTGTGCTCCGGCGAACCGCTGCGCCATCATCAGCGCAATGAGCCCGGTGCCTGTACCCACATCAAGGATGCGGCTGCCACCCTCCGCCCATGCGCCGAGCAGCACGCCGGCGGTGCCCACTTTCATGGCGCAGGAATCCTGATGCACGGTGAACTGCCGGAAAGAGAAGTAGCTGTTTGGCATTGTCGGTAGAAGTTTGGAATTGATTAAGTTACGCGATTTCCCATGCCGTGGCTGCACGCCGCATACCGTCACAACGCCACAGGCATCAAGGGCTCTTCAGAACCAAGGCTGAAGCCTACAGGTTAAGCTTGCGTTGCAGCACCTTGCTGAGCACCTGTATGTGGCGTCCCTGCTTTGAAATGTCCTCACGAATCACGTTTATCTCGTTGAAGAGTTCGGCTGCCGCGCTCTGCAAGGCATTGGGTCTGCGCACGCTGCGGTCGGCAAACGGATTGACGACGATGTTTATACCGTTCGGCACGAGCTCCACATCAATGTCCTCACCAGTCATGGCAGGGTCGCCGTCGTAGTGTATCGCGCCCGGCTTGCTGCGGTGAATGTGCAACTTGCGGCACTTGAATGTCTTTATCTTCGAACTCTTGTCGAGCGTCTTGTTGAACATGTCGATGCTTATCTGCGGCGCCTCGAACACATCGAACGGCTCCATGATTATCACATCCATAAGCCCGTCGCTCATCGACGCCTGCGGCGCTATATAGGCGTTGTTGCCGTATTGCGACGCATTGGCGCACGAGATGAGGAACGCCTTGTACTTTATCGTGCCGTTCTCGTCCTGCAGTATGTATGTCTCCGGCTGGTACTTCAAACCCTCGCGCAGCACATTCTCGACGTATGTTATAGGTCCGCGCTTGCCAGCCTCGGCAAACTTCTGACTCACGAAGGCGTCGAAACCCATGCCGCAAGTGCAGAAGAACGGGTAACCGTTGATGATGCCGTAGTCAAGTGCGCGTATCTCACACTCGTTGAGCACTTCTATCGCCTTCTTCACATTCATGGGCAGGAGGAGATGGCGCGCCAACCCGTTGCCCGAACCGCAGGGGATGATGCCGAGCGCCGTACCGGAATGCACGATGGCACGCGCCACCTCGTTCACGGTGCCGTCGCCGCCAACGGCAACGACAATGTCCTTACCCTCGTCCTTGGCTCTGGAAGCAATCTCCGAAGCGTGTCCGGCATACTGCGTGACGACGATTTCGTAGTCGAACTTCTCTTTGTCGATAGTGTTTTCTATCAGTCCGGGAATCGCAGCCTTGCTCGATGTGCCGGAATTCAAGTTGATGACGAAAACCGCTTTCTTCTTCATATAATGTTGTCGAATGTATCCACCGAATAGTGTCAGCCCGCCTTCAGAATGCGGAGACACATATAATAAAAACAGATTACAAAGTTAGTAAATTATTGCCGTCCTGCCTATTCAAGCAATTGAATATTTCCTAAAATGTCAGATTTCTTGGAAAAACCGTTCATATTTGCCATATTTTTTATAACTTTGCACCCTTGAAACAACTTATATTGAGGTATATACCTATTTTATATTATAATGGGACAATTACAGGAAAGATACAAAAGTTATCGCATTCCGCAGAAATATATGGCGGAAGGCGTGTATCCTTATTTTCGTGAAATAACAAGTAAGCAAGGCACGGAAGTCGAAATGGGAGGGCACAAAGTGCTCATGTTCGGCTCAAACGCCTACACTGGTCTCACTGGCGACCAGCGCATCATCGACGCAGCAAAGGCAGCACTTGACAAATACGGTTCCGGTTGTGCCGGAAGCCGCTTCCTCAACGGCACACTCGACCTTCACGTACAGCTTGAGAAAGAACTCGCCGAATACATAGGCAAGGACGAGACACTGTGCTTCTCGACAGGTTTCTTCGTGAATTCAGGCGTACTCGCCGTAGTGGTGGGTCGTGGCGACTACATCATCTGCGACGACCGCGACCACGCAAGCATCGTCGATGGACGCCGTCTGTCGTTCGCACGCCAGCTGCACTACAAGCACAACGATATGGAAGACCTTGAGAACATACTCAAAGGCCTGCCGCACGAAGCTGTGAAGCTCATCGTTGTCGATGGCGTATTCTCAATGGAAGGCGACCTCGCCAACCTGCCCAAGATTGTAGAACTGAAGCATAAGTACAACTGCTCCATCATGGTGGACGAGGCCCACGGCCTCGGCGTGTTCGGAAAAGAAGGACGCGGCGTGTGCGACCACTTCGGACTCACCGACGAGGTGGACCTCATCATGGGTACATTCTCAAAGTCGATGGCAAGCATCGGAGGCTTCATCGCCAGCGACGCAGACACCATCAACTTCCTGCGCCACTCCGTACGCACCTACATCTTCAGCGCATCGAACACTCCTGCCGCCACAGCAGCAGCACTCGAAGCACTCCACATCATAAAGAAAGAGCCGGAACGCATAGAAAAACTCTGGAAGGTGACAAACTACGCACTGCGCCGCTTCAAGGAAGAAGGATTCGAAATCGGCGAGACAGAAAGCCCCATCATCCCGCTCTATGTGCACGATGTGGACAAGACATTCATGGTGACGAAACTCGCTTTCGACAACGGCGTGTTCATCAACCCCGTTATTCCGCCGGCATGCGCACCGCAGGACACACTCGTACGCTTCGCCCTCATGGCGACACACACCGAAGAAGAGGTGGAACGCGGCGTACAGATTCTCAAGAAAGTGTTCAAGGAGCTTGACATAATCAAGTAAAGACTTACCGAAATACAATATAAAAAGTCCTTTACGGAAGCCACAAAGCCAACGTAAAGGACTTTTTCTTTTCACCCACAACCCACCCGGACACGCCGCATAAGCAAGCCACCCACAAACGGAGGGCAAGTCTGCCGGAATGAAAATAATTATCGAAAAGTTTGCATATACAAAGAAAAAGCATTACCTTTGCACTCGCAAAATAGGAACATATCCCTACGAAGCAAACGGGGTGTAGCGCAGCCCGGTAGCGCTCCTGGTTTGGGACCAGGTGGTCGCA
>USEC01000018.1 GCA_900553595.1 uncultured Prevotella sp.
TTGGATGGTGTTGTCGGGCGGGACGCCCGACCTCCTATCTTTTTACTCTTTTACCTTTTACTCTTAAACCCAAATCGGTCATTAGATTTGAAGGGCATAGAGGTTCCGCTCCGCGGAACCCGTAGCTAAAAGTTTTTACCGGACAGCAATAAAAAAATAAAGTAATATTCCGAAAAAAGGCTGCCGATGTGGCTTTTTTCGGTAATTTGTTGTAATTTTGTAGAGACCCCGACCCGTATTGGAATCATAATGCCGAAAACAAACAATCAAATAAACGAGAAATGAACAAAAGACATCTGTTTACTGCCTTCCTCGCCCTCGTGTCGTTGTGCATGAGTGTGGCAAGGATTTATGAGCCTGTCGATTATGTCAGCACCCTTGTGGGCACCGAGTCGAAGCACTCGCTCTCCACGGGCAACACCTATCCTGCCGTCGCCCTGCCCTGGGGCATGAACTTCTGGACTCCGCAGACGGGCAAGATGGGCGACGGATGGGCATACGTCTATTCCGCCGACAAGCTGCGCGGATTCAAGCAGACCCACCAGCCGAGTCCGTGGATTAACGATTACGGACAGTTCACCATCATGCCGGAGACCGGCACTCCAGTTTTCGATGAGGACAAGCGTGCCTCATGGTTCTCGCACAAGGCAGAGGTGGCGAAGCCCTATTACTACCGCGCCTACCTCGCCGACTACGACATCGTGACCGAAATCACGCCCACAGAACGTGCCGCCATCATGCGCATCACGTTCCCGCAGAGCGACAGTTCCTATGTGGTGCTCGACGCTTTCGACGACGGTTCGTATGTGAAGATAGTGCCGGAGAAGAACATGATTGTGGGATACACGACGAAAAACAACGGCGGCGTGCCCGATAACTTCAGAAACTACTTCGTGCTCAAGTTCGACAAGGCATTCACCTACACCACAGCCGTGGCCGACGGCAAACTGATGGCGGGCGAACTCGTGGCCGACTGCAACCATGCCGGTGCCATCGTGGGATTCAGCACAAAGCGCAGCGAGCAGGTGAATGTGCGCATAGCGTCGTCGTTCATCTCGGAGGAGCAGGCTGTGCTCAACCTCGACGAACTGGGAAACAGCAGCTTCGAGCAGGTGAAGGCCGAAGGACGCAAGACATGGAACAACGTGCTCGGACGCATAGAGGTGAAGGATGGCGACATCGACCATCTGCGCACATTCTATTCGTGTCTCTACCGTTCGGTGCTCTTCCCACGCAGTTTCCATGAGAAGAACGCTGCCGGCGAGACCGTCCACTACAGTCCCTACAACGGCGAGGTGCTGCCGGGCTACATGTTCACCGACACAGGTTTTTGGGATACCTTTCGCTGCCTGTTCCCGTTGCTCAACGTTATGTATCCCTCGATGAACGAAAAGATGCAGGAAGGACTCGTGAACGCATACAAAGAGAGCGGCTTCCTGCCCGAATGGGCGAGTCCAGGACACCGTGGTTGCATGGTGGGCAACAACTCGGCTTCGGTCGTTGCCGATGCCTATCTGAAAGGATGCCGCGGCTACGACATACAGACTCTGTGGGAAGCCCTGAAGCACGGAGCCAACGCCGTACACCCGACAGTGTCCTCCACGGGACGAAAGGGATTCGAATATTACAACAAACTGGGTTATGTGCCTTACGATGTGAAGATAAACGAGAATGTGGCACGCACCCTTGAGTATGCCTATGACGACTGGTGCATCTATCAGCTCGGTCTGAAGCTCGGCAAACCGAAGAAGGAACTCGAACCGTTCAAGAAGCGCGCCTTCAACTACCGCAACGTGTTCGACAAGGAGACCAACCTCATGCGCGGACGCTTGCAGAACGGAAAGTTCCAGAGTCCGTTCTCGCCGCTGAAATGGGGCGACGCTTTCACCGAGGGAAATGCATGGCACTACACATGGTCGGTGTTCCACGACCCGGAGGGACTCATACGCCTTATGGGCGGAAAGCAGACCTTCAACGCCATGCTCGACTCCGTATTCAACGTGCCGCCATTGTTCGACGACAGCTACTACGGCAGCGTGATACACGAAATACGCGAGATGCAGATAATGAATATGGGCAACTACGCACACGGCAACCAGCCCGTACAGCACATGATTTACCTCTACGGCTACTCCGGTGAACCTTGGAAGACCCAATACTGGATTCGCCAGACCATGGACCGCATGTACAACGCCAACCCCGACGGCTATTGCGGCGACGAGGACAACGGACAGACATCGGCATGGTATGTGTTCTCGGCAATGGGATTCTATCCCGTCTGCCCCGGTTCGGGAGAGTATGTGCTCGGCACTCCCTACTTCGACGAGATGACACTGCACCTTGAAAACGGCAAGACCGTGAGCATCAAGGCACGCAACAACAGCGAGGAAAACTGCTACATACAGCAGCTCCTGCTCAACGGCGCACCTTACTCGAAGAACTACATCACACACACCGACCTCATGAACGGTGCCACCTTCATCTACGACCTCGGTGCAAAGCCCAACACGCATCGCGGCACTGCCGACACGGATGCGCCTTACTCGTTCTCAAAGGAAAAGGCGTTGAAGGGGAAAAAGTAAAACCATCCATATAGCGTTTGCAAAGTAATTTCCAATAATTGGTTGCAGTTTGTTATCCCGTGCCAATTGATTGGCATTTATTTAGGAAACCTTTGCCGGATGGCAATGAATGAAAAAGGGACATACCTAAGCTCGCATGGCTTGTGGTATGTCCCTTTGTCGTGATGTGTTCTTTGCTGTATGTGCGGTGTGCGGCAGGGTATTTAGTTCTTCACCACATACTGTTCCTGCTTCTTGCGGTTGCCCTTGCGCCACTCGAAGAACACTCCTATGGCTATGGCAAGGACTAGGAGCAGGTAGGAAACGTATGCCGCCGTCTCCGTATGCTTCACTGATGCGGGCTTGAAGGTGAGCACCACGCTGTGCTGTCCGGGCTTCACGTTGATGGCACGGAGTATGTAGTTCACACGGCCTACGGGCACTTCCTCGCCATCTACGGTTGCTGTCCAGCCGGGATAGTACACTTCCGAGAACACCACGATACCGCCCTTTGCCGACTGCACGGTGTAGGTGAGTTCGTTGGGTTCATACTTCTTCAGTGTCACCACCGATGTGTTCTGCTGCGGAACAGCCTCGCCGAGGTCCTGCTTGAACTTGGCGTCTGCCACGGCAGAGTGTCGCAGGTCGATTTTTCCTATGGCGTCAATCTCCTTGTTGGCGTTGTCCACATATTCTATATGGTCGATGAACCATGCGTTGCCGAATGCGTAGGGGTTCTGCAAAGGCACGGTCTGTCCGCTTTGCAGCGGCAGTATGATGTATTTCGCGTTAAGCATGTTGATGACGGGGTAGATGCTGTCGCCCGCAACGCGTGTCATGTCGCCCTGCGCCTGCGCTATTGCCGGCATCATGCGCTGCATTTCGGGCGAGATGTAGTAGTCCACCATCTCCTGATAACGGCGCAGCTTGGCAGCGTGGTAGCCTCCGATGCTCTTGTGGTGCGATGAGGTCTCGTTCTCGTTGAATGTGTTTGAGGCGAGGTTCAGCACGCGGTAGTCGAGCGAGCGGTCCTGAAGTATCTGCTTGTCGGTGGCTGTTTCCTGGATAGGAGTCTCTCTTACGCTGCGTTCTACGAACATATCGTCGTTGAGATAACGCTTGTTCACCTGCCACATGTCGATGAGGCAGAGCACGATGATGGCTCCGACGGCATACACGGGCTGTATCTTCTTGAAGCGGATGAGTGTCAGTATGCCTGTGCCGATAGCCACGATGAAGAATGTGCGCCAGCAGTCGGCGGTGAAGATGGATATGCGTACTGCCCGGAGGTTGGCCACGAGCGGGCCGAGGTATTCCTGCGGTATGTTCTGCAATGCCGTCATTTCGTTGGCTGAGATGAAGTCGGGGAAGAACACCGATGGCATTATGGCGAACAGCAGGGCCATGCCTCCCGTGGCGATGAAGCTCATTGCCACCCAGAAATAGTTGTTGGTGCGCAGCGAGACGATGTTGTGTTTCGCTGTTCCCAGATATATCTTGATGGGCTGCGCGAGGAAGTCGGGTGTCTCAAGAATCTTCTTCAGTGCCATCATCGCAAGCAGCGGGATGGTGAATTCGGCTATGACGAGGATGGATGCCACCGTGCGGAACTTGGCATACATGGGCACATAGTCGAGGAAAAGGTCGGTGAACCACATGAAGTTGCGTCCCCATGAGAGCAGCACCGAGAGTGCTGTGGCGGCGAACAAAGCCCATTTCATCGGACCTTTCACTATGAACAGACCCAAAATGAAGAGCATCAGCACGAAAGCTCCCACATAGACGGGGCCGCTTGTACCCGGCTGATTGCCCCAGTATTGTCCCATCTGCTGATAAATCTCATAGAACTGCGGGTCGGCTTTTTCCATGGCTTTCTCGTTTTGTGCCAATGGTACCGACGCTCCGCCCTTGGTGTTGGGCACGAGCAGGGTCCATGTCTCGTCGATGCCGTAGCTCCATTGTGTTATGTAGTCGCGGTCGAGTCCGCTCGAAGTCTGGTTGGCTGAGTTCTTTTTCACGAGTTCGCTCTTGCCACGCATCGACTCCTTGGCATACTGCCATGTGTGGAACAGGTTGCTGAGGTTTATCACCACGCCCAGAGTTGCGGCGACTATGCACACCGCCGTAGCCTTGCCGAACTGTGCGAGCCGTTTTTTCTGTATGGCTTCCACGAGGTAGGCGAGCACCATGAATGCTATGATGAACATGTAGTAATATGTCATCTGCACATGGTTGGCAAGTATTTCGAGTGCGGTGAATATGGCTGTCACCACGAATCCCCACAGGTATTTGCCCCTATATGCGAGCACTATACCTGCAATCATCGGCGGCAGATAGGCAAGAGCTATCACTTTCCAGATGTGTCCGGCTGCGATGATGATGAAGAAGTAGCTGCTGAATGCCCAGACTATGGATCCGAGCACTGCCAGATGCCGTCGGAAGTCGAACGCCCGCAGCAGGATATAGAAGCCGAGCAGATAGACAAACACATACCACACGTTCTCCGGCAGCCACAGATGATAGAAGTTGCCCACTTCGTTGAGCACCTGCTGGCTGTTGTACGACGGTGCCATCTGGTAGGTAGGCATTCCGCAGAAGAGCGAGTTGGTCCATCGTGTGCGCTCGCCGGTGCGCTGATAGTATTCCTGCTGCTCCACTCCCGCGCCTCGTCCGGCCTGGGAATCGTGGCGGTAGAGTATGCGTCCCTCGGTGTCGGCGGGGAAGAAGTAGGCAAATGAAATTACTGCAAAAAGCAATATCACCAGTGCGTCTGGCAAGAATCGTTTCAATGTATTCATTTATATAATGTTTTTTTGATTTTCCACTTGTTTCGGCTGTAATGCCAATCTGCTTACAAAGTTACGCAAATATCGCTCATTGTGCAAGTTAAGCCGTGGTTTTGTTATTGTGGTCATAAAACTTTTGGAGGCCGGACGCAGTGTCCGACCTCCTGAAAGTGTGTGTGGTGGGGTTATTTCCCGTTTCCGCTTTTCACATCGTCATTCTCTATTGTCTTCATGGCTTTCTTCACTCCCGATGTCAGTTCGCCCAGACGCAGCGATATATTGATGCCGAAGTTGGGTGCCGACTGGTAGAAATCGCTGTTGTATGTGAAGTTGCTTCCGTATCTTGTGTTCTTGTATCGTCTCTCCTTTTGCAGGAAATTGTTGGCGAACAGCGATATGGTGAATCTCTTCTTGAGCATCGATTTGCGCAAAGCCAGTGAGTAGTAGTTGTTGCCCTGGCTTTTGTCTTGCAGTCCGGGGTTGCTTGTCCATCCGCTGAATCCTGCGCTTATCTGCCAGTCTTTGGGCAGGGTCTGTTCCAGATTCATGTACAGGCTGCCGTACCATCCGTAGTTGTGGAGCGACTGGCGGTCGTTGTAGTCGGAGTAGTCCACCCATGTGTTCATGTAGAGGCGTGTGTTCTTGAATATCGTCCAGCTGATGTATCCTGACAGACTTGTTGTCTGTGTCTTGCCTATGTTATAGTAGGTGTCGTAGTTCACCATCTTGCCTGTGGGGTTCTTCACGCCGCTTATATCGTTGTCGTTCACCAGAGTCGTCACCGACTCTATGCTGTTGTTGGTGAAGCTGTGGCGCAGTGTCCAGCTGGTGGAGAACCTTGCAGCGAAGAAATTGTAGGTGAGTGCGAACGAATGGTTCTTCTCGCTCACGAGGTTGGAGTTGCCCTGCTGCAACACGCCCGGCGTGCTTTGGTCGAGATATGGGTTGAGATACCAGATGTTGGGTCGCCAGATGCGCATGTTGTAGGCGAAGCGCAGGCTCTGCTGGTCGTTGATGCGGTAGCCGATACTTGCCGACGGCACGAGGTCGTTGAAGTCCTTGCCGAAGTCCTGCCCGTTGCCCAACACGTATTTCACATCCTGCTTGGTGTGCTCGTAGCGCAGTCCGGCGCGTCCGGAGAACTTGCCTAATTTCAGTCCGTAGCCGGTGTAGGCGGCGAGGATGTCGTTGCGGTGGCGGTAGTGCATGCTGTTGTCGTCGTCGAAGAGGTAGTCGGTGGCGTCGGTCTTTTGCAGATAGCGGTCGGAGTTGGCGCGGTTGTCGCGCAGTATGTACTTCACGCCGGTCTCTATGGTGTGTGCCTTGCCTATGGGTGTGGTGTAGTCAATCTGGAATGTGTGCTCCGTGCTCCGCGAGTGTACATCGGTGAACTGGTTGCGGGCGAGGCTTATGAAGTCGGTCCAGTCGTCGGCAGCCTCGCGGTCTTTGTAGTCGTCGGTGTCGTTGATGCTGTACGGCGAAGTGGAAATGCGGTAGGAGAAGGTGAGCATGCGCTCCTTCACATGGAACAGGCGCTGATAGTCGAAGCTGCCGTTGAGGAAAAAGGTGTTCTCCTTGCTTCTGCCCATCTGCTTGTAGGCGTAGAGTTGCGAGCCGTCGAGAGGCGAGGTGGCATTCAGGACATTTGTGGAATGCGTGGAGTTGTGGCTGTTGGATATGCCGATGCTTGCCGTGACGAGGCGCAGCGTGTCAATGTCGTAGCTCGCTTCGAAGTTGCCTGAATGGAAGTTTTCGTATGTCTTCGATGTCGCTCTTGATGTCGCATTGCTCGCCGATGGCGTGGAAGGGTCGCCGGTGAAGATGCGGTCGGCGTCGTTGTGGCTTTCGGGCAGGGGCGAATAGTTGTAGTTGTAGCGTGCGCTCATGGTGAGCTTGTCCTTCTTTATGGTGGAATACACCGAGCCTCCGTATGAGAACTTGGCTGCCCATCCGTTGAAGTTGGCTGTGTATCCTTCCAGACCTTTGCCCACGGTGACGATGTTGAGGATGCCTCCCACGCCCTCGGCGTCGTACTTCGGTCCGGGGTTGGTTATCACTTCTATCTTGCGTATGGAGCTTGCGGGCATGCTTTTGAGCACGTCCTTGGGGTTGTTCGACATCATGTTGTTGGGTCGTCCGTTCACATACACCTTGAAGTTGGAACTGCCGTTTACCTTGATGTTCTCCTAGCCATCGACGGTCACGAGTGGCACCTTGCGCAGCATTTCGAGTATGCTGTTGGTCTTCGAGTCGGGGTCGTCCTCCATGTTGTATTCTATCTTGTCGATGTCGGCCTTCACCAGCGGCTTCTGCGCCACGATTTCCACACCTGCCAGTTGCTTGCTGGCGTCAGATATATATAAGGTGTCGAGGCTCACTGCCGTCATGTCGGGCTTCACGGCGAACTGCCGCACTATGGGCTTTCTGCCCATGGCGTTAATGGTGAGGGTGTAGTTGCCCGGTGTATGGAGCCATTCCTTGAACGCTCCGTCCTTGTCGGTGACTGCCATCTTCACGGCTTTCAGCGGGTTTTCTCTGGTTGTGATTTTCATGGTGGCATACATTTCGCCCTCTCTGGTGAGCGAGTCCACCACGACTCCCGACACCTGGCACTTCTTTCTCGGTTGCTGTGCCGAGGCGGTGGCCTGCAGGCAGAAGGTTGCCAGCAGGAGGGTCAGGCCGATGATGGCGGGGCGCTGTGAACGGATTCTTTTCATGTCTTATTCCGATTTGTTTGTTGATAATTCGATTACTTGTAGTAGCAAAAAGCCTGTCGCTTTCGTGCTGCTGTCTTATAGACGCACAAGGGGTGCTTTTTTATACAGGCATTAACTTTCTTTAACCTCATGGCGGAATTTTGTTGTCTGCTGGGTGTTTTCATGGCTGTCCGGGGTATGTGATGAGGGTGTTTTCAAGACTTGTTTTGCATGGTTTTCAAACAAGCCTTGTTTGCACTCAAAACAAGTCTTGTTTGCATTCAAAAGAAGCCTTGTTTGCGATGCAAAGAAGCCTTGTTTTGAAACGGGGTGTGACGGGCTTTGCAGGCAGGGTGGCGCCGGTGCGTTTCCGGGCGGGTTTCGCGTGTATTAGGATGGGCGTCAGAAAGGGTGTGAAACAAAAAAATCCAAGAACCTTGACAATTCTTGGATTTCTGTTTCCTTAAGCTTTGTCGTGCATTACTTACGAAGGCCGAGGGCCTTGATGATGGCACGATAGCGAGTGATGTCGCGGTCGTACAGATAGTTGAGCAATGCGCGGCGCTTTCCTACCAGCTGTGTCAATGAACGTGCGGTAGTATAATCTTTACGGTTCTTCTTAAGATGTTCCGTCAAATGGGAAATACGGTATGAGAACAATGCTATCTGGCTCTCAGCTGAACCAGTATCAGTGTTAGACTTTCCGTACTGTCCAAAGATCTCTTGTTTTTTTGCTTGATCTAAATACATAGAACTTTTTGTAATTTAAAATGTGATTTTGCTAAATGCGGATGCAAAGGTACTAATTATTCTTCAAATTTGCCTTTGAAGCACAGTGTTTTACTCGTTTATTAACTTATTTTTGCAGTTTCAGAGCCGTTTCATTTCCCTTTCATGTGCGTGCGTGTTTTAAAATATAAGGTGAAGTTGCCTTTATGTGGATAAATATTAGTAACTTTGCAGTCGGATTTTTTTTAAGGTATAAGCAAATGCAAGACATTAGGAACATTGCAATCATTGCCCATGTCGATCATGGCAAGACCACGCTTGTGGACAAAATGATGCTGGCGGGAAAGCTTTTCCGCGACGGTCAGGATAACAGTGGCCAGGTGTTGGACTCCAACGACTTGGAACGTGAACGAGGGATAACGATTCTTTCAAAGAATGTGTCAATCGATTGGAAAGGCACGAAAATCAATATCATAGACACTCCGGGACACTCCGACTTCGGAGGTGAGGTGGAACGCGTGCTCAATATGGCCGACGGATGCATCCTGCTTGTGGATGCCTTCGAGGGACCGATGCCGCAGACACGCTTCGTTTTGCAGAAGGCTTTGCAGATAGGACTCAAGCCTATCGTGGTGGTGAACAAGGTGGACAAACCCAACTGTCGTCCGGAAGAGGTGTACGAGATGGTGTTCGACCTCATGTTCTCGCTCAATGCCACCGAGGACCAGCTCGACTTCCCCGTTGTCTATGGTTCCGCCAAGAACGGATGGATGGCTGAGGACTGGAAGACTCCTACCGACAACATCGACTATCTGCTCGACAAGATCGTGGAGGTGATACCCGCACCACAGGTGCTGGAAGGCACTCCGCAGATGCTTATCACGTCGCTCGACTATTCGAGCTACACCGGTCGTATAGCAGTGGGACGCATTCACCGCGGAACTCTCGGCGAGAACATGAACGTGACGATAGCCCACCGCGACGGAAAAATGGAGAAGACACGCATAAAGGAGATACATGTGTTCGAAGGAATGGGACAGAAAAAGGTGCAGGAAGTGCATTCAGGCGACATCTGCGCCATCGTGGGTCTTGAGAAATTCGAGATAGGCGACACCATCTGCGACTTTGAAAACCCCGAACCGCTGCCTCCGATAGCAATCGACGAGCCCACCATGAGCATGCTCTTCACCATCAACGACTCGCCGTTCTTCGGCAAAGAGGGCAAGTTTGTCACCTCACGCCACATCAACGAGCGTCTGGAAAAGGAACTCGAAAAGAACCTCGCGCTGCGTGTGCGACCCTTCGAGGACAGCACGGACAAGTGGATTGTGAGCGGACGCGGCGTGCTTCACCTCTCCGTACTCATCGAGACAATGCGCCGTGAAGGTTATGAACTGCAGGTGGGACAGCCGCAGGTAATCTACAAGGAGATTGACGGCGTGAAGTGCGAACCGGTAGAAGAACTCACCATCAACGTGCCTGAGGAGTTCGCCAGCAAGATGATTGATATGGTGACACGCCGCAAGGGCGAGATGACATCGATGCAGACCATGGGCGACCGCGTGGATATAGAGTTCGACATACCCTCGCGCGGCATCATCGGACTGCGCACAAACGTGCTCACCGCATCGCAGGGCGAGGCCATTATGGCACACCGCTACAAGGAATACCAGCCGTTCAAGGGCGAAATCACACGCCGCATGAACGGTTCGATGATAGCAATGGAGACGGGAACGGCATACGCCTATTCCATCGACAAGCTGCAGGACCGCGGCAAATTCTTCATCGATCCGGGTGAAGAAGTGTATGGCGGACAGGTAGTGGGCGAGCATGTGCACGACAACGACCTCGTAATCAATGTGACAAAGGCAAAGCAGCTCACCAATGTGCGTGCCAGCGGCTCTGACGAAAAGGCACGCGTGATTCCGAAAACGGTGATGAGTCTGGAGGAATGCCTCGAATACATCAAGGAGGACGAACTCGTGGAGGTGACTCCGAAGAGCATGCGTATGCGCAAGATAATACTCGACCATCTTGAGCGCAAACGCTCCAACAAGGACTAATTTCTTGTAATCGAAATATCATCAATTAGCAGGATGCCGGTGGACTGTGAGGTTCTCCGGCATTTTTTTATCGTTTTTCTTTGGTGAACGGAATTAATTTGTTACATTTGCAGCACTGCATACGATAAAACTATCAAATACTTATGGAACCTGAGATAAGGAAAATTGCATACACGAGGGAATTCATTGAGGTTTTTGAGAAACTCTCCAAGGATGTACAGGAAAAGTATGATTATGTGTTTGGAATAATGGCTACGCAGAAAGTAGTTAGCAGAAAGTTCGTGAAAAAGATAGAAACCACAGAGTTTTACGAGATGAGGGTAAGTGTGGGAAGCAACGAGCACCGTTCTTTTCTGTTCGCCATTGATGCCGTAAGTTTTATGGAGTGCCACAAAGTAATCATGTTGAATTCCTTCGTGGAAAAGAGTTCCAAACAGTATGGTTCTGAAATAAGGAAAGCAAGAAGAATATTAAAGGATT
Organism: uncultured Prevotella sp.; assembly: GCA_900553595.1. GTDB lineage: Bacteria > Bacteroidota > Bacteroidia > Bacteroidales > Bacteroidaceae > Prevotella. The sequence continues at coordinate 11,316 of USEC01000018.1, forward strand.
GGGAGGAAAGTCTATGATAACAATAAGTGACGAAGTCTTTGACAAGTTGCCGACAATAAACAGTCGGCTTAATGAGAAATACGGTGAGATAGGAACACCTTCGCGCGATGCTTTTGAGGCGCGTTCGAAAGCCTGGTATTATGCAGAACTGTTGAAAGAGGAACGCAAACGCCAGAAACTCACGCAGCAGCAGCTTGCAGACAAGATAGGAAAGAAGCGTGAATATATATCAACCATCGAGCGTGGAAACTCAGATATGCAGATGTCCACATTCCTGCAGATTGCCTCGGCGTTGGGTTTGCGCTTTTCGCTCGTGGTGGGTTGAGTTTGAAATGAGGGTGCCTTTCCTTCTATGGGAAATGGCATCAGCCAGCATTATGCCGGAGAATTGTGAGATTCTTCGGCTTTTTTGTGCCCATAATCTGTTGTCTCACCATAAAAGACCGGTTCTTTCTGCTTCTTCATGCTGCTGTGGTGCTTCCGTTGTCGGGGCGAGTTATGTGTGGAAATATGTGTGGTGATGATGCAATAAAAGCGGTGAAAATGCGTTTGAATAATAAAAAAACTACGCAATAAAGAAAGGAAAAATAACATGAAAAGAACATTTCTATTGGCATTCGCAATGGTCGTTTCGACGCTGGCAATGGCACAGCGTGAGGCAGGACGCTTCTCTGTCGTCCCGCGTGTGGGCGTAAGTCTCGCCAATCTTTCGGGCGATGCCATCTATCAGGATTACGCCGGGCAGGCAATTGAGAACAAGGCACGCTACAAGGCAGGCTTTGTCGGCGGTGTGGATGTGGATTATCAGGTCTTGCCGCAGTTGTCGGTGAGTCTGGGTGCGTTCTATTCGCAGCAGGGATGCCGCTACGGCAACAACAAGACGACGCTTGAAATAAACGGCAAGGAATACAAGAACTTGGGATTCAGTAATATGAAGTCGCAGGCGGACTATCTGAATATTCCGCTCATGTTCAACCTCTATGTCACGCCGAACTTGGCGTTCAAGGCCGGTGCGCAGCTGGGGCTGAACCTCTCCGGCAAGTACAAATACACCGAAAAACCTTACACCGTGAAGGAAAATGGCGATGTGATTTACGAAAAATCCACTGACACCGAGATTGACATGAACTGCAAGAGCGTCGCTTTCTCAATACCGCTGGGCGTGTCATACGAGTATGAGAATGTGGTGGTGGATGCCCGTTACAACATAGGACTTACCAGAATTTCGGATATAAAATATGTGAAGAGCCCGAAAAGTCAGGTGATTGAGTTCACCGTGGGCTACAGATTCGGACTGTAACAGCTTCGTCTCTGAAAAATAAAGTGTGTCAAAGCGGTATCGATTCCGTCTTGACACACTTTTCGTTTATAGTGGTGTCGCCGCTTATTCGGGGTACACCATGTTGTCGTCGGTGATGCGTTCGAGCACTTCCTCAAGGTAACGGCGTGCTTCAAGGCGTGCCATTGGCAGGTCGTGGAGCAGATAGTTGCCGCAATCCTTGGGTGCTGCGCCCGGCACTTCGCCCTCAAAAGAGGCTACAAAACGGAATGTACGCTTCATAAGTTCCACGATGTCGGAGGGTTGCAAGTCGCCTTTCATGAGCAGATAGTTGCCCGTGAGGCATCCCATAGGTCCCCAATAGACGATGTTGTCCTTCCATTCCGGGTCGTTGCGCAGGTAGGTTGCTGCCAGATGCTCTATTGTGTGCAGTGCACCGGGATGCAGAGCCGGCTCGCGGTTAGGCTCTTTCATGCGTATGTCGAATGTCGTTACGGTGTCGCCGCCGATGTTGTCCTTGCGCGAAACGTATATGCCTCGCAGCAGAAGGTTGTGGTTGATGGTGAAACTTGGTATCTTGTCCATAATCTTTTGTTTGTTATATGCTTTTGTTTTAAGTTCCCTTTCCTTACAATGCAGCGAGGAATGCCTTTGTCACTTCGAACGAGCCTTCGGCCATGCGTGCCCAGAAGTCGAAGTACATCTGTGCCTTGTCGTCCTTCAACGGGATGTCGCTGATGATGCGGAAACTCACGAACGGCACTCCGCGCAGATGGCATGTGTGTGCAATGGCGGCACTCTCCATATCTACAGCCATTGCGTCGGGGCAGTGGCTTAGTATGTCGCGCATTTTGTCGCGGTTATCTACAAACCAGTCGCCGGTGACAATGAGTCCGGCATGCACCTTCGTGGGGCAGTCGAGCGATGTGGCTTTCTGTACGAGGGTGCTGTCGGTGGCGTAGCGTGTGGGCATGCCGAGCACCTGACCGTAGTCGCACTCGCTGCCGCAATAGACGTCGTGGTACTGGCATGCTGTGCTCACCACCACATCGGCAACGTTGAGCCCGGTGTCGGCGCCGCCTGCACAGCCGGTGGAAATCACGAGGTCGGGCCGGTAGGCGTCAATCATCTCCACGGTTCCTATGGCGGCATTCACCTTTCCTATGCCGCATTTCTGTATCACGATGTCGTTGCCTCCGATGCTTCCGAGCACAAATTCACGCCCGTTGTGGGTCTCGCGCCGTGAGTCGCCGGTGAGTGTCAGGAGCTGTGCCAGCTCTTTGTCCATCGCCACAATTATTCCTATTTTCATCTTGTTGTTTGTTGTTATTGTTATTTTCGTTGCTTGTTGGCGGGGCGTTGGTTCAAGCGTATCGCTCGTACAAAGTTAGCTTAAAAACGCTGAAGCACAAAATATGCGGCTGAAAAATGTTCTGCCTTGTGGCGTAAGGACACAAAAAAAGGGCATCCGACGATGCCCCGATAATCTTTCTTTTCTCACGAAAACTTATTAATCAACAACAAAATTCATTCATTTACTATGTTAGTCACCGCCGTGACAGTTTTTTGATGATTTTTTACCTTTGCTTTAAAAATAGCTTCCTATCACTATTTGAATCTGTTTATGAAACGTAATCTGCGTCTGATCATCTTTTCTCAAGAGATCTGTTGAAACTTAAATAACTCTCTAATCATTTATCTTGACTTTCTAGTTGCAAAGATATAATATGCTGACGGACTATGCAAATTTATTCAACAAACGCCCGATTTTATAGCAAGAACACGCTTTTTTGCCCGTTAAAGTGTGTTTTTTACAAGCAAACGGACGAAAGAAGAGACGAGTGACAAGGCGATTTGCTTTTCCGCCGGTTGCCTGTCATGGGCAGTTTCCGGCAAGAAGCATCCCCTTGTCACTCGTCTTATCGTTTGCTTGACGGCTCTTTAGTATCCGAAAATCTCTTCTGTGGAGACGCGGCGCACGGGTGCGATCTTCTCCAGAGCCTTCATGTCGAGGTTCTTTTCATCGCCGAGAATGATGTAGCGCCACGGTTTCTTTGCCATGTTTTCCTTCTCGAACTTCACGATGTCGTCGAGTGTTATTGACGGCAGCGTCTCATAGACGTATCGGCGTACATCTTCGTCCAGACCGAGTTTTCGGTCGTTGAGGTAAGCGAAGATGATGTTGGCCTTGGTGATTCTGCCTGCCGCGATGCGCTTGCTGAGTGCTTGTTTGGCGAGGTCGAACGCGCCTTCCGACTGCGGTATGTTGTTGATGATTTCGTTGAACACGTTCACGCAGTCCATCATCTTGTCGTTCTGCGTGATGATGTAGGTGTAGGAGTATTCGGGCTCGTTCTTCTTTGATGGCGTGTTGTAGTGTGCTGCGGCGCTGTAGGCGAGTCCGCGGCTTTCGCGCAGTTCCTGGAACACGACACCGTCCATGCCTCCTCCGAAGTAGGAGTTGAACAGATTGATGATGGGTTGTTCCTTGACATTCCACTGTTTGCCTGAATTGTTGTACTGCATCATGTAGATGTTCTTGGCGTCATACGGCGCAATGAGTATCTCGTTTTCAGGTGTCTGCTCTGCGGTGTATGGTTTTCCGGCAGGTGCATCCTTGAGGTTCTTCGCCACGATGTGGTTCTTGTCGATGGTGGCGATGAGCTGCTTGAGTTCGAGCGGACCGTAGTAGATGATGCTGTGCTTGTAGTTCTTCAGTGCGGCTATCATGTCGATGAGTTCCTGCGGGTTCTTGTTCACGAGTGAAGCGCTGTCAGGAACGTTGCGGTAGGTGTTGTACTTGCCGTAGATTCCGTAGGATCGGAGGGCGTAGAAGTTGGTCTCCTGGTCGAGCTTGTTGTCCTTGCGTATCTTCAGTTTTGTCTCCACGAACTTCCTGTAGGCGTTGTTGTCCACCTTGGCGTTGTTGAGAAGCTGCTCCATGAGTTTCATGGCTTCGGTCATGTTCTCGCCGAGTCCGCTGAGTGTTATGTGCATCTCGTCCTCGCTTACGGATGTGTTGAAGTCGCATCCCAGTTCGTAGAAGCGCTGCTTCACCTCATCGGCAGAGAGCTTGTCGGTGCCGAGCAGGTCGAGATACTGCGGTGCGTATGGCAGCCAGTTGTTGCTTTCCTCGCCGAAATCGAATCGGTAGTAGAGTTCAAACAGTTCGTTCTGCTTGTTCTGTATGTAGTAAACGGGCAGTTTCTTCTTTGTCTTTGCCTGTGCGAAGTCGTTCTTGTAGTCGAGGAATCGTGGCTGTATGGGTTCCACTTTCGACTCCTTTATCTCCTTTACGAATGCGCTTTGCAGGTCGCGGTTGCTCGGAATCGGAGTGATTGCCGGCTTTTCTATCTTCTTCTGCGAGAGGTCTTCGCCGTGCTTCTTATATACTATGGCGTAGTTGTCGCCGAAGTGTCGGCGTGCGAAGTCGCTTATCTGTTCCTTTGTTATGTGTGCTATTCTGTCGAACTTCTCCACTTCTGTCTTCCAGTCGCGTCCGTTTATGAATGTGTTCACGAATGTGGTGGCTCGGCTTTCGTTGCTGTCGAGCGAGCGGAGAAAGTCGAGTTTCATGTTGTTGATGACCGACGGCAGCAGCTTTGCGTCGAAGTTGCCGCTCTTAAGCTTCTCCACTTCGCTGAGCATGAGGCTCTTCACCTCGTCGAGGCTTTGTCCTTCGAGGGGCATACCCAAGAGCAGGAACTGCGAATAGTCGCGCATGTCGAAGCAGAATGCCTCTGCGGTCTGACAGCGCATGGCCTGGTTGATGTTGAGGTCGAAGAGTCCTGCCTTGCCGTTGTTGAGCATGTTGCTTATCACTTGCAGTGTGTCGTTCTGCAGACCGGCGGCTCCGTCGAACTTCCATGCAAGCATTACGTTCTCCGCTTCCTGTCCCACTACGGTGCTGTCTTTGGGTGCTGTGAGGTTTTTCACGGGTGCGTAGTAGGGTTGTTCCACCTTGCCGTAGCCTTTCCATGAACCGAAGTAGCGGTCGATGGTGGCCATTACGGTTTCGGGGTCGAAGTCGCCCGCCATGCAGATAGCCACGTTGTTGGGCACATAGTACTTGTGGAAGTAGTTCTTGATGTTGGTGATTGACGGGTTCTTCAGGTGTTCCTGCGTGCCGATGGTGGTCTGTGTGCCGTAGGGGTGTGTGGGGAAGAGCATCTTGCCGATGGCTGCAAGCTCCTTGCGTATGTCCTTTGTGAGCGACATGTTGAACTCCTCGTACACGGCTTCAAGCTCGGTGTGGAATCCGCGTATCACCATGTTGTTGAAGCGGTCGGCCTGTATTCTCGTCCAGTTGTCCACTTCGTTCGACGGGATGTTGTCCACATAGCAGGTCACGTCGTTGCTTGTGTAGGCGTTGGTGCCGGTTGCTCCGATGGATGACATGAGTTTGTCGTACTCGTTTGGTATGAAGTAGCGTGCGGCAATCTGCGACACTGAGTCAATCTCGTGGTAGAGTTGCTTGCGCACGGCGGGGTCGGTGACGGTGCGGTAGTGTTCGTAGCGGCGTTCTATGTCGTCGAGGTAGGGTTTCTCCTGTGCGTAGTTGGTGGTGCCGAACTTCTGTGTTCCCTTGAACATGAGGTGTTCCAGATAGTGTGCCAGACCGGTGGTTTCGGCAGGGTCGTTGCGCGAACCGGTGCGCACGGCGATGTAGGTCTGGATGCGTGGTTTCTCCTTGTTTACAGAAAGATATACTTTCAGTCCGTTGGGCAGCGTGTAGATGCGTGTCTGCATCGGGTCGCCCTTCACGGTTTCATAGTCGTAGGCCTGTGCCTGCTGTGCTTGCATGACGAGGGCAAGGGCCATGACTGCGGCGGTGAATAGTTTCTTTATTCCCATAATTGTTGTTGTTTTTATTAGTGATTTTTCTTTTTGTGTGCCGGCGTCATGTGTGCCGGCGTCAGTGGTTGTCAGAATTCGCTCTCGTAGAGGAAGTCGTTGTACGGATACTTCTGCACGTGCAGCTCGCGCACCTTTCGGTATATCGTCTCGCGGAACTCGTCGATGTTCTGCTTCTCCTTGGCTGAAATGAAGAGGCAGTTCTCGTGGAGTCGTGCCATCCAGGTGCGTTTCAGCTCGTCGAGTGTGATGTTCTCCTTTGTCGGCGGAGTGAGGTCGTCCTCTTCTTTTTCGGTCCATGTGTAGTTGTCTATCTTGTTGAAGACAATCATCGATGGTTTGTCGGCGCATCCGAGGTCTTTCAGTGTGTTCTCCACCACGTTTATCTGCTCCTCGAAATCGGAGTGCGATATGTCGACGACATGCAGCAGCAGGTCGGCTTCGCGCACCTCGTCGAGTGTGGATTTGAAGGAGTCCACGAGGTCGGTGGGCAACTTTCTGATGAATCCCACGGTGTCGGCGAGGAGGAACGGCAGGTTCTCTATCACCACCTTGCGCACCGTTGTGTCGAGGGTAGCGAAGAGTTTGTTCTCGGCGAACACTTCGCTTTTGGAGAGAAGGTTCATGATGGTCGATTTTCCTACGTTGGTGTAACCCACGAGTGCCACTCGTATGAGTCGTCCGCGGTTCTTGCGCTGTGTCGTCTTCTGCTTGTCTATCTCCACCAGACGTTGTTTTAGGAGTGTGATGCGGTTGAGAATTATTCGGCGGTCCATCTCGAGCTGTGTCTCACCGGGTCCGCGCAGACCCACGCTTCCCTTTCCGCCGCCGCTTCCCGAACCGCCTCCCTGGCGTTCAAGGTGCGTCCACAGACGCTGGAGTCGCGGCAGCATGTAGCGGTATTGCGCCAGTTCCACCTGCGTCTTTGCGGCTGCTGTCTGTGCACGCATGGCGAAGATGTCGAGGATGAGCGATGTGCGGTCGAGTATTTTCACGCCCAGCTCCTTCTCTATGTTGCGTATTTGTTTCGCCGACAGCTCGTCGTCGAAAATCACCATGCCCACCGGTCGCTCGGCGTCGTCCTCTGCTTCTATGTATTCCTTTATTTCCTGCAGCTTTCCCGAACCGACGTATGTCACCTGGCTCGGTCCTCCCACGCGCTGCGTGAAACGCTTCACGGTGACGGCTCCCGCCGTGTCGGCGAGAAATTCCAGCTCGTCAAGATATTCTTTTGTCTTTTCCTCGTCCTGCTCTTTCGTTATAAGTCCTACGAGAACGGCAGTCTCTGCCTTAACTTCTGATATTACAAATTCTTTCATTCAATGTGTGTTACGATGTGCAATTATTGCAAGCATTGTGCAGATGTAATGCAAGTGCAGATGCAAAGGTACGCAATTTTCTGATTATGAATGTAAAAGGAAAGGTGTTTTTAATGGTGTGGACGGGTTATTTGTAATCCGTAGCGGGTTTCATGAATTGTGGTTTATGGAATGCTTGGATGCTGTTGTCGAGCGAGACGCTCGACCTCCTATGTTTGCATTTCATGATTTATAAGGTGCTTTACAGATGGTTTCCTGCTACATGACATTCGGAGTCCGTATTGCTTTGTGGTAGGTTTTGTGAACGAGTTGTAACTACTTGTATTTCAATGTGTTTTTGTTCTTTTGCATTTTTTGCTCTTTTACTTTTCCAAACAAGCCTTGTTTGCAGTGAAAAGAAGCCTTGTTTGAAAACCGGCATTATTGTGCTTGAAAACGCAGCGAAATTGTGAATAAAAGACCTTTTTATGTGAATACGTTTGCAAATTAGGTTTATAATCACTATCTTTGCATAAAATAGGCTGCACTCGGCAATGTGAAAGCAAACTTTCATTGCACTCGCTGGCACTATCTTTGCATAAGATAGGCTGCACTCGGCAATTGGAAAGCAAGCTTTCATTGCACTCGCTGGCACTATCTTTGCATAAGATACCGACTTTACGATAAAAGAACAAAAAACAACTTATAAATTTTATTGACATGAGATTAATAATCGAAAAAGACTATGACCAACTGTCTAAGTGGGCAGCTGAGCATGTGATTGAGCGTATCAACAAATTCAATCCCACTCCCGACCATAAGTTTGTGCTCGGACTCCCGACCGGTTCTTCACCCATCGGCATGTACCGCGCTTTGGCGGAAGCTTGCAAGCAGGGTCGCGTTTCGTTCAAGAATGTCCTCACATTCAATATGGACGAGTATGTGGGACTGCCCGAATCGCACCCGGAGAGCTACCACTCATTCATGGCAAACAACTTCTTCAACCATATCGACTGCCCGAAAGAGAACATACACATCCTCAACGGCAACGCAGAAGACCTTGAAGCCGAATGCGCACACTACGAGCAGATGATTGAGGAAGCCGGAGGCATCGACCTCTTCATCGGAGGTATCGGTCCCGACGGACACATCGCTTTCAACGAACCGGGTTCTTCGCTCACTTCACGCACACGCCAGAAGACCCTGACAACCGACACAATCGTTGCCAACTCACGCTTCTTCGACAACGACGTGAACAAGGTTCCGACAACTGCACTCACTGTAGGTGTAGGCACAGTGATGGCTGCACGCGAGGTGATGATTCTCGTGAACGGACACAACAAGACACGCGCTTTGCAGGCAGCTGTGGAGGGTCCCGTGACACAGATGTGGACTATCAGCGTGCTCCAGATGCACCAGCACGGCATCATCGTGTGCGATGAGGCTGCTACCGACGATCTGAAGGTGGGCACATACCGCTACTTCAAGGATATAGAAAAGAACAATCTCTGATTTTATGGAGAATGTCCTGAACGTTAAGCAAGTCTCGGCTGCCGGCGTAAAGGCGGCTGAGATTTGCCGTATTATGGACGAGGCAGGGGTGGAATTCCTCTCCGTGGCATCGCATTGCTGGACAACCGATTTCCCTTACCGCCCTGAGATGGAAGTGCGTCTTGCACACAACGGAAACCAACTGCTCGTGAACTACCGTGTCACAGAGGACAGCGTGCGTGCCCTTGCGCCTCACGATGACGGCAACGTGTGGGAGGACTCGTGCTGCGAACTCTTCATTTCGCCCGTTGCCGACGGCACATATTATAATATAGAATGCAATGCTGCCGGCACCATGCTGATAGGCTTCGGTCCGAAGCGTGAGGGCAGGGAACGTGCTGCGCAGCAGGTGCTCGACACAGTGGACCGCTGGTCGTCGCTCGGTCGCGAGCCTTTCGACACACGCAACGGCGCCGTGACATGGCAGCTGTGCCTCGCCTTGCCCCTCGGCGCGTTCTATCGCCATGCGCTCGGCAGCTTCTCAGGCATCATAGCAAAGGCGAATGTCTATAAATGCGGCGACAAACTGCCTCGACCGCACTTCCTTTCGTTCTTCCCGATAGACTTGGCGAAGCCCGATTTTCATCGTCCCGATTTCTTCGGCGACATAGTATTCGAATAAGACAAACATGTGTGCGTGCCATAAGCCGCACACCGACAGGCTATAACTGCGGCGGCATGCTTCGTGAAGGGGCGTGCCGCTTTTTGCTGAATAGGCATAAAACAGAAAACAAATAAAAAAACGAGTGATTATGAACTTCACGTTTGTTCCCGACCCATGCCAGCAGGAAGTGATTGAGGCAGAGGGCGGCAACCATCTTGTTTTGGCTTCTCCTGGATGCGGCAAGACACAGATTCTTGCCGAACGCATCTGTCGTGCGCACGAAAACGGGGTGGATTATGCCGACATGCTGTGCCTCACGTTCACCAATCGCGCCGCCCGTGGCATGACAGAGCGCATAGCCCGGCGCATGGGCGACGAGGTCACTGGCGAAATATTCGTGGGCAATGTGCACCGCTACTGCTCGCGTTTCCTCTTCGCCAACGGACTGGTGCCTACTGAATCGGCGGTCATCGACGACGACGATGCCGTGAGCATACTCGCACGCTACCTCGGCGACGACGAGTATTCGGTTGTCGCCAACTACCAGCGGAGGCGTGAATACGCCGAAGTGTTCCACCTTTCCACCTTCATGCACCAGATAAGAATGAAACACCCGAAAGCCATTCGCGTGCATTCAGAGTGTCTCGACAGCAACGACATAGCCGCCATGAAGTGCATCTGCCGCTTGCAGAAGAAGGATTTCACGCCAGAAATGATGGTCGATATGTACCTTCATGCCGACCTCTACCGCTCTCTCACACGCAGCGATACAATGGATTACGGCAGTCAGCAGATAGTGAAGAAGATGCTTCGCAAGATGGTTCTCGCTTGGGAATACGAACGCTACAAGCGCGAAAACCGTCTGCTCGACTTCAATGATTTGCTTATGTTCACCTACGACGCGCTCGCTTCCGACACCACGGATGCACCGCGTTTCCATCGTTACCGCTGGATTCAGGTGGATGAGGTGCAGGACCTCAACCCCTTGCAGATGCAGATAATACGCCTGCTCACAGCTCCCGACGCGCTCACCGTGATGTGTCTCGGCGACGAACAGCAGGCCATCTTCTCGTTTATGGGCGCCAAGATGGGGACGCTCGAGGCCTTGCGTAACAGGGAGGGATGCTGCCTCCACCACCTTTCGGTGAACCACCGTTCGCCGGAATATCTGTTGCAGGTGTTCAACGACTATGCCGCCACGGTGCTTGGTATAGACAAGACGATGCTTCCGCAGCCGTGTGGGGACAACCATGCGGTGAGACTCGGCAACGAACTGATGATTCTCCGCAGCGACAACTACGAGAGCGAGGTGCGCGATGTGGTGCAGTTTGCCGTGCAACTCAACCATAACTACCCGCACGACACGACGGCAATAGTGGTGAATGCCAACCGCGACGCCGAGGATATAGCTGCCGAACTGAAGCGTTGCGGAGTGGGATTCTTCAAGGTTTCAGGCACCGACCTGTTCGCGACTCCTGATGTCAAACTCGTCTTTGCACACCTGTCGGTGCTCAACAACGAAATGAACTTCATGGCGTGGGCACGCCTTCTGCACGGACTTCGTGTGTTTGAGGGCAGTGCTTCGGCACGCTCTTTCGTGCGCGAACTGTTCGATCGTGCCCTGATGCCGTCCGATTTGCTGCGCATCGACGGCGGTTCTTATCTGCAAGATTTTGTAGAATGCTATGAAGAAAAGGATATTGTCGTGTTCGATACGGAGACCACCGGACTCGATGTGTTTGCCGACGATATAGTACAGATAGCTGCCGTGAAGATGCGTAAAGGCAGAGTGGTGCCTGATTCCGCGTTCGTGGCGCACCTGACGACTTCGCGCGAAATCCCGGCGATGCTTGGCGACATCGTGAACCCGATAATAGAGGAACGCAAACGCCACACGCTCATCGCCAACGATGAAGCCTTGCGGCAGTTTATGAACTATGCTGAGGGTGCGGTGTTGCTCGCACACAACGCCGACTACGACTACCGCATTCTCGAAAACAATCTGCGCCGCTACTGTCCCGACATATCTCTCGAAATGCAACATCCGCATTATCTTGACTCGTTGAGACTTGTGCGACTGCTGCATCCCGAATTGAAAGAGCACAAACTGAAATATCTTCTCGGCGCATTCGGGCTTGAAGGCGAAAATTCGCACCTTGCCGACGACGATGTGAATGCCACTTGTGGAGTGGTGGCACACTGCTATGAGGCAGCAAAGGAGCGTCTGGCAGAGCAGCAACGCTTCCTCTCTTTGGAACAGACACGCCGCCATGCTTCGGCACTTAACAATGCCTATGGCGCGTTTTATGCCGAAGCAATTGCCCGGAAATATGTGCGCCGTGCAGCAGACGAGACTCCGGCACTCGTTCATGAACTTCTGCTTTTCCGTCAATATCTGCTTGACGATGGAAAGATACAACCCATCGACGGCTTTGAACACATTACCTCCTATCTCGCTTCCGACATGATTGATGCCGCAGCAGAACCTTCACTCTATGAGCAACTCTCGCATCATGCCATGGAAATAGCGACTCTGAAGGAGGCCGATTTGTGCGGAGGTACGGCGATGAACGAGCGCATTTTTGTCACAACCATACACAAAGCAAAAGGTTTGGAGTTTGATAATGTGATACTGTTCGATGCTGTTGAGGGGCGTATGCCAAACTACTACACTCGCAATACGCCGCACCTTTTTGCCGAAGATGCCCGCAAATTCTATGTGGCCATCACTCGTGCCAAGCGGCGTCTGTATGTGTCTCAAAGCCTAACGCAGGTCGGATGGCATGGCGATGTGAGCGAACGCCACCTCACACCGTTCATGCGCACGGTGGAGAAATATTTCGGTAGCAGGACTTTTGCCGAAGAATGAGAGCGGCATGCAGTGGTGACCGGTATGCAAACCGCACTGCGTATAGTCTGTAAATGAATAGTTTCAGCAACCGACAAATAAAAAAGCTGACCCCGGAATCCCGGAGTCAGCTTTTTTATTCTATGCTGTTTTCAGCCTGTTTATTAGTTGAATGTGTACTTGATGCCAATCTGCATCTTCCAGCACTGGTCGTAGTTGTGATTGAAGTTCCAGGTCTTGGTAGCATATTCGCCGTTGACCTTCATCATACTGAACACCGGTGTGTTGTTCTCCACCTTGTTCACCTTCAGAATCTGACCGTTGTTGCAGCTGGTCATATTCTTTGCTACGCCCCACTTCGAGTTGAAGAGGTTGCCTACGTTCATGATGTCGAGGCTGAGCTGCAGGCGGTTGCGTGTGTTGCCCACCTTCACGTCGAAGTCGTGTGCCCAACGGAAATCGAAGCGGTGGATGAACGGAGCGCGAGCGCTGTAAGCCTCTGCGTACTCGCCCTTGTGGTTCTTCAGATACTTGTCCTGCTCTACAAACTTCCAGAAAGCCTCGCGGTCGGCGTCGCTTGCGAATTTGATTTCAGAGTCGTTTCTCGGTATGTACATCAAATCGTTCTTGATACCGTCGCCGTTGATGTCGCCGTTATAGAGGAAACTGTAACCCGATGGAGAGTAACCCTGATAGAACAGGCTGAAGTGATCCTTGGCATACTTGTAGCTTACGTTGGCGATGATGCGGTCAGGAACAACGTACTGCGAGTTCTGCACATTGGAGAAGTTAGGACCGTTGATGGTGTACAGACCCGACCATGCAGAAGAAGCGTTGCTGCCCGGCATACCAGACACTTCCTTCATCACGGTGTGTGTGTAAGCAGCCATTACGTTGAGGTTCTTCAACGGCTCTGCAGTAGCGGTGATGTTGAAGGTGTAGCCGTGGCCTTTGTGGGTGTTGGTGAGCACGCACGCATCGTTGATGTTCGAGTAGTATGTGAAGTTCTTCGGATAAACGAGGCGGTTGTCTGCTCCGTTGAGGTGTTCCCAACCAGAAGTATCGTCCTTGATGTTGTAGTTCTTCAGCATCACATCGTTGATTTTCTTGGTGTAGATGAACTCGGTTGTGAGCGTCATCGGGAAGCTTACCGGCACCTGATAGTCTATAGCGATTGATGACTTCCATACCTGCGGCATTTTGAAGTTGCGATCTACGCCACCGATTGTTCTTGCCAATGTGCCGTCGTCAGGAGTGATGGTAGCTGGTGCACCGAGCAGTTCGCGAATCTTGTCGCGGTCGGTAACGAGGCCGCCCTTGAAGTTGTTGAGCAGCGGGTCAGACGACTTCACTGTTCCGTCCTGATTGTACTTTGTAACGGCGTTGAACGGGTTCTGCTGAATCATACCGGAGTTGCTCGGCATGTTGGTGAAGAACACCAGCGGCAGACGGCCTGCGAACAGACCTGTACCGCCACGCACCTTGAGGCTCTTGTCGCCCAGCACGTCCCATACGAAGCCTACGCGAGGAGAAATCTGTATGTTGCTCTTCGGCCACATACCTGTGTCGATGTGTTTTCCGCCGAAGTCGAGTGCCTTGATGGCGTTGTTGGTCATGATGTCCTTGTCGTTGAAGGCGATGTCGTCGAAGCGGATACCGCCGGTGAGCTTAACGCGGTCGCTCACGTTCCACTCGTCCTGCAAGTAGATGCCATACTGGTTGAACTTAACCTCTGATGTCGGGCTTGTAGCTCCGTTGTAGCCGTAAGCAAGGCCCACGGTCTCAGGCGCAGCGCCAGTGAGGAAGTCGTCGAGTGAGCGGTAGCGGTAGTAGCCCGTGCCGCCGCGCATGTATGCGTTGTTGGCAAACTGGTGCTCGAAGTTGAAGCCCGCTGTCACCTTGTGGTTGCCAGCATACCATGTGAAGTTGTCGGTAAGGCTGATCACCTTGTTCTTCACCTGGTTGTTGTAAGAGAAGAGCTCGTAGCCGAAACTCATGTATGGCGAGAGATCCTGCTTAACGGTACCGTCGGCGAGAGTCTCGTAGCCGTTCATGATATCAACGAACGGGAATATAGAAGAATCAGAGCCGCGTCCGTCCTTCATGTCAGTGTATGTGAAGAGCAACTGGTTCGCGAACTCGTTGCCGAAGCGGCTGTTGAGGTCGGCAGTTACAGATGTAACGTTGTTGTCCATGGAGTACATGGAGTTTGAGAACGACATGGAGTACTGTGAGAGACGGTCCATGTTGCGCAGACGGTAGCCCGTGTCTGACGAATTTCCGTTAGGCGCGTTCCACATCTTGTTGGCAGTGTGGTTGAAGCGCACGGCAAGATGGTGGTCGTTGGTGATGTTCCAGTCGATGCGGCCGAGCAACTTGAGGTTGTGTTCGTCGGCGCCCCAGTTGGTGTAAGAACCAGGGTCGTAGCCGTACTTCTCCTTAAGGAACTGAGCAACGCGGTCGAGGTCGCTCTTCTTAGTGCGTGAGATGTACTGGTCTATGTTTGCCCTGCCGTCTTCAGACGGAGCCCAACGGTTAGCTACGCCCGGCACAGTTGTATATTCGGCGTTGGCGAAGAAGAAGAGCTTGTCCTTCACGATAGGGCCGCCTAAGGTGAAACCGTATGTCGTTGTGCGGTTCTTGCCGCGCTCGCCGAGGTCGGCGTCATCAACGCGGTTGCCGTGCATGTTCTCGTTGTTGTAGTAGATGTATGCAGAACCCTTGAAGGTGTTTGTACCCGACTTTGTTACGGCGTTGATGCCGCCGCCGATGAAGTTGGTCTGGCGTACATCGAAGGGAGAAACCACTACCTGCACTTCGTCAATGGCATCCATTGATATAGGTGAACCTCCACCGGGCAGTTTGGATGTGAGTCCGAAGTTGTTGTTGAGGTTGGCACCATCGAGAGTGAAGTTTGTAGAACGTCCGTCACCACCTGCGAAGCTCATGCCGTTGGAGTAGGGCGAGAGGCGTGCGATGTCGGTGATGCTGCGGTTGATGGTAGGCATGTTCATGATTTGGGTGTTGCTGATGTTGGTTGAAGCACCGGTCTTCTCGGCAGCGAACTTTGAAGCCTTGCCTCTTATTACCACTTCGCCCAGCACACTGGCGTCCTCAGACATGTTGAAGTTCTGGTTGTGTGTCTCGCCGAGCTGCAGAGTCACGCCCTTTGCTTCTTTAGGCTGGTAACCGATGTAGGTCACCTTGATAGTGTAGGGTCCGCCAACACGCATACCTTGAATGGTGTAGCGTCCATCGACGTTGGTAACTGCGCCATAACGTGTGCCCGAAGGCTCGTGAATGGCTTGGATTGTTGCGCCGACAACACTCTCGTTGCTGCCGCCCAATGTCACTTTTCCACTCAGAGCAGATGTTGTCACCTGCGCCAATACTGCCTGCACAATGGCAATCAGCATCACGGAAAGCATGTACAATCTCTTTCTCATAACTGTTTTTTTGAAATGTTAAAGACTCAATTCCCCATTTGCATGGAGGTTTACCTATTTAAATGAATTTTGATTTGCTTGCAAAATTAAACATTATTTATTACAAAAGTGTTACTTTTTTCAAAAAAATTAAGATTGTACACATTTTTCTCTGTTTGTACTTAAAATATATGTGTTTTGCAGGTATTTCTTCGCTTAAAACGGTGGGTGATGGGTTGGAAAATGCGTCTTTTTTTGTCCGTATTGCAAACAAGGCTTCCTTGCACTCAAAAGAAGCCTTGTTTGGAGTGAAAAGAAGCCTTGTTTGTGAGGCAAAGAAGCCTTGTTTGGAAACGGGGTGGGGCGTGGTTTCGATGTGAGGGTGTATTGTACTGGGAGACAATGGGTTGTGTGGCTATTCCACTTCGATGGCCATTGCCGCATTGTTGATTGTCACTTTTTTCCACAGTCTGAAGAAGTCGAGACCGAGGCGGCCGTAGTTGGCGGAGAGAGCGTTGCTGGTGGAGAGGGCGGAGACGGGGACATTGCGGAGGGTAAACGGGGTGGAGGATAGGCGCATTGTGAGCGACGGGAGGCGGAAGATGCTGTCGTAGGTCACGCCGCCGAAACCTGTTGAGGCTGCGATGTCCCATTTTCCTTCGCGGGCTATGTCGGCGGTGTAGTCGCGGTAGAAGGCGTTGCCGAGGGTGGTGGCAGCTGCTCCCGTGTCGAGGGTGATGGCGAAGGTGTTGCCGCCGTACTCTATCTCTGCGTAAGGTGTGCGCCCTGACGGCGTAAGGCAGATGTTGGGGCGTCGGCGTGATGTCGTGAGTGTGTCGGAGGAGAGTGTCACTGTGCTCTTTTCGAAGTCTATTATATAATGTGGAAACTGCATGAGCAGGCTTTCGCCGAGTATGCAGCTGTAGGCGTCGGCGGTGTGGCGGACGCGCTCGTTGCCGCTGTCGAGGTCGAGGATTACGAAGGGTACGTTGCGGAGCGTCAGCGTTCCTATCGTCAGTTCCTTGGCGATGGCTATGCGTCCCGTGCCGAGTTTTGTGCCTATTACGCTGATTGTGGCGTCGGTGGGAGTGAGGTGGTACTTGGCGGCGAGCTTGGGTGTTATGACATTGTAGGTTGCGCCCGTGTCGAATGTCATTGTGCATTTCTGTCCGTTGAGCCGGCTGCCGATGTGTATGAGCACTTGGGTGGAGTCGGCGCTGAACGGAACTGTGCTGAAGGGGACGGTGTGGCTGGTGTTGCCGCCCTTGTCTTTTTTGTAAAGGGCTGACCGGCTGAGTGTGTCGTAGAGGTGTTGCTTCCGGCGCAGCTCCGCCACTGTCGCCGTGTCGGCGCTTCCTTCGAGCTGGTCGGCAAGGCTTTTCATCGTCGCGCTTGCCTTGGTGTTGTCGCCGAGTCGGGAGTAGGTTGTGCTGAGGAGCGACAGCATCGACACAACATTGCCCATACCCATTTCCTGCTGATGGTTGCGCACGAGTGTGGTGATGGCTTCCGCCGCCTCTTCGTTGCGGTTGAATGCGGTGGCGAGCATGGCTTTGGAGAAGCGGCGTATCATGGGCGACATGCTTGCGCTGTCCTTTTCGTAGATGTCGTAAAGGCGGAACCATTGGCTTCCGTTGATGCATGCTCCGGCTGCGGCGTCGGTTGTGTTGCTGTCCTGTGCAAGGCAGGGTGCGGTGTGGAGGATGAGCAGGAGTGCGAGTGTGTTGATTACTTTTTTCATAAGAGTGTGGTAGGCGGATGTGGTGTGCAGAGTGGAAATCTGATGACCGAGTTGGGATTAACGAAAAAACTTGGCAATCTTCGGTGGATTCCGTGGCCGGTTGTGCCGAAGATTGTCAAGTTTTATCAGTCGTTGCTATGTCGTTATTTCACTACAATGACGAGGTATTTGCTTGTTGACCAGAACAGCTGCGGGTTGTTTATGCGCAGAACGTACTGTTTGTTGGCGTCGCGTTGCAGCGTGTAGCTGCTTGACGGGTGCATGGTGAGGATGCGTGCCGACTTGGAGTAGAGCTTCACTTCCTTCTCCACACGGATGTCTATCTTTGTGAAGTAGTTCTTGTTGAAGTTGGCTTCGAGCACCTTGTTGCCGTCGATGATGCGCTGTTCCTTCAGTTCCTTCTTTGTTCCGAACACGAACCATGCTGTGTTGAGCTGCTGGTCCTGCTTGTGTATCGTTGCACTCTTCTGTGATGACTCTGTCTTCAGGTCGCTCACGTTGGTGTTGAGGTTGTTTATTGTCTCGTCGAGAGCGGCGATGTGTATGTCCTTGGCGTCGAGTTCGGCACGCAGCTGTCGCAGCTGCTGGTCCTTGGCGTCAAGCTGTTTCACGAGTTCCTCCACGGTCTTGCGCAGCTCGTCGCCCTTGATGCTGCTCTCGCGGAGCTGCTGGCGGAGTTTTGCCATGAGCACACGGTTCTGCTTCATGGTGTTGGATATGAACTGTATGTTCTCCACCATCTGTCTGTGCTTGTCGGCTCCTTCGCCGTCTTTCACTATGCTTACACGGTTTTCAGCCTCGTTTATCTCGCGGAGTCCTTCCTGTATTTCGTTGAAGGTCTCCATCATGTCGTTGATTTCGTTGTCCTTCTGTGATATTATCTTTTGCAGCGAGTCGGCCTGTTCCATGATTGCCAAATCGGTTTTCTTGCCTTCTCCCTTGCATCCTGCAAGGGCAAAGAGTGCCAGTCCCAGCACTAAAATAGATAGGTGCTTCATAATTTTTCTTTTAAGTTTTTCTTTTCTTTACTGTTATAACCCGCCACTACGATTACTATCTCGCCTCGTGGCTCTGTCTGTGTGAAGTGTTCCGTTACTTCGGCGAGTGTTCCTCGTACGCTTTCTTCATGTACTTTCGATATTTCGCGGCACACGCTTACTTGGCGTTCTGGACCGAACGTGTCGGCAAACTGCGTGAGAGTCTTCACAAGTCTGTAGGGCGATTCGTAGAAAATCATCGTTCGTGACTCTTCACGCAGACTGTTTAACAGAGTCTGACGACCTTTCTTCTGCGGAAGGAAACCTTCGAAACAGAAGCGGTCGCACGGCAGTCCCGACGACACTATTGCCGGAATACATGCCGTTGCACCAGGCAGACACTGTACGGTGATGCCCGCCTTCGCAGCCTCGCGGGCGAGGAAGAATCCGGGATCGCTTATGCCCGGCGTGCCGGCATCGCTTATCAGGGCGACGGTCTGCCCGGCTTTGAGCCGCTCCACAATGTTGGCACTTGTGCCGTGCTCGTTGAACTTGTGGTGCGACATGAGACGGTTCTGTATGTCGAAGTGCTTCAACAGAGTCCCGGATGTACGCGTGTCCTCGGCAAGCACTATGTCTGCCTCTTTCAGAATGCGTATGGCGCGGAGTGTCATGTCCTCCATGTTACCCACCGGAGTGGGCACAATGTACAATATACCCATAATGTCGGCAAATATAATGAATTCTTCTTCACCCTCAAAAAAAACCAACTGTTTCTTTGCATTTTTTAAAACGTCTTTGTAATTTTGTGCTCATCATGACAGTAAATTTAGTCGGCGAACAGCATCGCCAGGGAAGAATAGAAGTGATATGCGGCTCGATGTTTTCGGGAAAGACCGAGGAACTTATCCGCCGCATAAAGAGAGCGACATTCGCTCGGCAGAAGGTTGTAATCTTTAAGCCGCAGATTGACACGCGCTACTCCGACGAAAATGTGGTGAGTCACGACCGCAACGCCGTCGTTTCGAAGCCCGTCGGCACGGCGGACGACATACTCGCGCAGCTCGACACACTCACGAATGTGGATGTGGTGGGAATAGACGAGGCACAGTTCTTCGACGAACGCCTCACCGAAGTGTGCGACATCCTGGCATCAAGGGGCATCCGCGTCATCATAGCGGGGCTTGACATGGACTTCAAGTGCCACCCGTTCGGAGCCATACCGTCGCTTTGTGCCATCGCCGACGAGGTGACAAAGGTGCATGCCATCTGCGTGAAATGCGGCAATCTGGCTTATGTCAGCCATCGTCTTGTGAGCAATGACAGTCAGGTTCTCATCGGCGAACAGGCTGAATACGAGCCGCTCTGTCGTGAATGCTACCGCAAGTGCACCGCCGCTGAAGGCTGATTTGCATGCCTGACACCACTCCCGCACACGCTGCCGGAAGCATGGCGGCGTGACATGACTTGACCGAAACGAACCAAAAACAAATTGCTTATGCCGGAACAGAAAATTACACTCGACCGTCTTGTGCGCTGGCTCTCTGTCGGCGGCATAACTCTTGCCGTGTTCTTCATAACCAAATATCTGAGCAGCGTGCTGCTCCCCTTCGTCGTGGCATGGCTCTTCGCCTATCTGCTCTATCCCATGGTGAAGTTCATCCAGTACAGAATGCATGTCAAGGTGAGGGCCATTGCCATCATCATCGCCATGCTTCTCGTCCTGAGCGTGGTGGGACTTATGGTCTATTTCATATTCCCGCCGATGATAGACCAGTTCCAGAAACTCTACGGCTACCTCATGCACTGGCTGCACCAGACCACACATACCAACGACCTCACCACCCTTGTGCGCCGTTGGATGGAGGACAATCAGGAGCAGGTGGAACGCTTCTTCAAGAGCAAGGACTTCAGCGACACGCTGAAAAGCACCATGCCCAAGCTGTTTGAAGTGATAGGACAGACGGCGAACATAATAATGAGCGTGGTGGCTTCGTGCATCACCTTATTATATATGTTCTTCATTTTGCTCGATTACGAGTTCCTGACGACCAACTGGATACGCATCTTCCCAGTGAAAAACCGCCCGTTCTGGCACGAACTGGCGCAGGATGTGGAGCGCGAGCTCAATAACTATATACGCGGACAGAGTATGGTGGCGCTGTGCATGGGCATCATGTTCTGCATAGGGTTCAGCATCATGGACTTCCCGATGGCAATAGGCCTGGGCATACTCATAGGCGTTATGGACCTCGTGCCCTATTTGCACACGTTCGCACTCATACCCACCGCTTTCCTCGCCATGCTCAAAGCAGCCGATACGGGGCAGAACTTCTGGATGGTATTCGGTCTGGCTGTGGGACTGTTCATCGTGGTTCAGATAATCACCGACATGGTGGTCACACCTAAAATCATGGGTAAGGCGATGGGGCTCAACCCTGCCATACTCCTTCTTTCGCTCTCCGTATGGGGCGCATTGCTCGGGTTTATCGGCGTCATCATAGCCCTTCCGCTCACGACACTGCTCATAGCCTACTGGCAACGCTATGTCACAAAGGAGGCGAAACGGCCCTCAAAAGCGGTGGAAAAGACAGAAACGACAGGATGACAACGCTCTGACGACTGTGGAAAGGCACGTTTTTTAAGCGTAAAACACAAAAAATGCAGAATTTATTTGCGCATTTGAAAATAAAAGGCTACCTTTGCACTCGCTTTTGAAACATAAGGCATTACGGAGATCCGTTAGCTCAGCTGGTAGAGCACAACACTTTTAATGTTGGGGTCTTGGGTTCGAGCCCCAAACGGATCACCACCAAAGAGGACTTTCTTTCGGGAAAGTCCTCTTTTCGTTTGTGCCATCTCCAAAATCCGCTGACCCTGTTTGTCACATCATTCGACAACTGAAATATGTTAAAATCAGACATAATCAGTCAGAAAAATGATATACGATCAGCAGACCCTTTATTCCTGCCTTTTATATTGTGGGCTTACAATACTATTTACGTTTGGAGTTGTTTTTATGGTATATTTTTCCTTTTTGTGTATCAAAATTTTGCTGAAGCCATCTGTAATATAGAAAAATTCAGTAACTTTGTTTTTGCAACCCTAGTGATTGTTGTTTGTAAATTATTGGCGTTTAATATATTAAAAACCACGATATTTCCTCTAATCATTAAATTATCAGTTACTTATATTTTGTTGAATTCACTTTAAATTGAATCTAATATGGCAGGAGTAAAATACCAATATTCATTAGATGAAAATGGCGAACTTATAAACATTAATAGCTTAGCAAGTGAATCTCGTAGGCTACATACATATAGATGCATAGGTTGTGGTAATATTTTGCTTCCAAGGGCTATAGGCAGTGTTAAACGCCGCCCTCATTTTTACCACAAAGAGCAGATAGACTGTTCTGGTGAGACTTATTTGCATAAATTAGGAAAGAAACTTATAAAAGAACGTTTTTATGGTTCTGAACATTTTAATATATCTTACCCTGTAACTATTGCTTGTGATAACTCTGCTTGTGCGTTTAGACATGAATGCTGTAAAGTAGGCAATCAGCAACATGAAGTTGATTTGAAAGAAAACTATGATATCTGTCAGGAAGAGGTCTCTATTAACGGCTTTGTCGCTGATCTGCTTTTATCAAGCAGCAAGAATCCCAATATTCCTCCAATACTGATAGAAATATGTGTATCTCATGCTTGTGAAAAAGAAAAAAGAAATTCAGGATTAAGAATCATCGAAATAAAGATAAAAGACGAAAAGGATCTGGATAATATTTTTTCGAATGGGATGTTAAAGGAAATCGTGCCGTCTTGGAATGTGAAATTTTCTAATGTTGAATTTATCTCATTTAAGAGAAAATTCAAGAAGAAAATGACTGTGCCAATAACAAGGTATATTTACGCCTCACAGGGTATTGCAGAAGGGTATTTAATGCAAATAAATTGTTCTGATGCAAATTATCGTATGAGGAAGAATTCTTTGCTTGAATTAAATGTGTTTAGTAATTCTTGTTGTCGTCCTGAGTTGATAAGTGTTTTACACTGGCTATATAAGTATAAAGGTTTTCGTCGCTGCAACATTTGCAAATTCTATTATGCGACAAATTTTGAGGAATCCCCTATTTGTAGGCTAAGTAAGAAATATGGTAAGCCCAAATACCCGAATCCGAATTTTGCAGAGCAATGTAGTAGTTTTGGCGTAGATAATAGTAGAATGTTATTAAACGACGAGTTTTATGTTTATGAAGTTCCTTCAATATACATGAATGAAAAGGATGAGTACAAGGTAATTATTGCAGGAAGTAGCGATTTTCATGATAAGAAAACTTTTAAGGAAAAAGTGGATTGCTATTTGTCTGAAAAAATAAAGACTCATAATGTTGTCATACTTGCAGGGACTTCTAGGTTTACAAGAGAACTGATATTGGAATATGCAGAAGAAAAGCACATTCAAGTAGAACAACATAATGCTAAATGGGGGAAATATAGGGAAAGCGGTGTAATGGGTCATTTGGATGAAATGATAAATGAGTCAGATGCTGTAATTGCTTTTTGGGATAGAAAAGGAACAATAACGGGTGAACTAATAAGTAAGGCACGATTAAAGGGTCTTCAATGTAAAATAATAGAATATTAAAAGGAAAAATACTCCTTCAAATGGGCTTCATCCGTGCTTTTGTGAAAGTCTTATCTAATGTTCGTTATCTTCTACCTGCCGCAGGCGGATTCACTCCCATTTTCTTGCCTAAGCCAAGAACTTCTGCTAATCCAAGTTTTGACACTTCTCCTCATTAAAATAATTGTCATTTTAGGAAGAAACAAAGAAACTCCATGATTTGTTGAAGTTTACATGTCAGAAAATGTGTTGATAATTATATTTTGTGTAAATTTGCGTACTGTAAATGTATCATCTTTAACTTAAATACTAAAGACAATGAATAACAAAACAAAATTTATCTTAACCTATGTGGCTGGCATAGTTACCGGTGTTGTATTGACGTTTATGGTGGGATTTTTGGTAACAAAGTTACAAGCAAGGTCTTCGTCAGATGAAATAGTTATGTTTGATAAGCCTCGTGGTGTTGTGCCTGGCGATATGTTTGAGGTTATGCAGGTTATGCCTGATGGTAGCGCATTAGCTACCGGTTGTAGTATTCTGAGTGATAATTATGGAACAATAGTTCTCTTCATAGGTGATGAAAGTACATCTTATTATGACAACCAAAAGATATATGTGCCTGACGGGAAAGTTTTAAAGCAAGTAGGAACATACAGCTATATGGCGCGTAATGAAATGTACAAAACGGTGCCAATTGTGAAAATAATGGCAAAGTGAATGGAATAGGGCATACTGTCAGATAAGGGAAAATCTTGTTTTGCAAAAGTTAAAAAGGGGATTATTGTGAAGGATTATGTTTTTTTCTGTGTACCTTTGCAAATGAAACATCAAGAGCAGTTAAGTCTGCACCAACCGAGCCGACAGCTACGGTGGTCAAGTTACGATGTGGAAACTAAGTTTAATTTCAAAAAATGTCATTATGAACAATTCTCTTTACGATGATTTTGCTGTACGTTTTGCAGCAAGTTCCCTAAATTCTTTGGTTGAAAGTTTCAATCGTCAGGTTGGAAGCCGTGGCTTCACTTCAGCTCGTGCTGCCTTTGACAACGCACTTATGGATGAGCTGATAAGGCGAGGTATAGATGTGTCTGCTGTGTTTGACGGTACGGTCATTTCCTTTTCGCATAAAGTGTTGCTGGATAATAATGGATTGGTAGTTTGCGATTGATGTGAATTCGGCGAAATTTGACTAAAAAAGTTTTTTCAAAAAAATCCATCATTCTACATTTTAGTGCTGGTTTTTCCGCCGTAATGCGTTGTGACTTAGTGTTATACGGTGGATGTAGATGCAATGTAGATGAGATGTAGATGCAATGTAGATGGGGTGCGGATGGCATGAAGTGGATCAATCTGCACCCTTTTTTATGATTTTTGCTGGCAGATAGGAGGTCGAGCGTCTCGCTCGACAACACTAAGCAAGCCGCCATTCATACGCTTGCCTCCATCACTTGCGCCGCAAAAAATATGAATTCAGGATTGTTTGTGTGGTGTTGTCGAGCGGGGACGCTCGACCTCCTATTGGGAGTTGCGACTTGGCGCAAAAAAAAGTTACGATATTGTTGTACAATATCATAACTCCGTTGTTTTTTGTTTGTAAGTC
>USEC01000019.1 GCA_900553595.1 uncultured Prevotella sp.
TTCAAAATGCGTAATACTTCATCAACGGTAGATTCTTCGAGGTCGGCCTTTTCAACGAGCATTTCTCTCGGTGCGTTGAGCACTGCTTTGGCGGTGTCGAGCCCGAGTGCTTTTATTGCGTCGATTACCCACTGGTCGATTTCGTCGGAGAATTCGTCGAGGTAGATGTCTTCTTCATCCTGTGAGTTTTCAACCTCGCGGAATACGTCGATTGTGTAACCGGTAAGCATTGAGGCGAGTTTGATGTTCATTCCTCCGCGCCCTATTGCGAGGGACACTTCTTCGGGTTTCAGATATACTTCGGCCTTTCTTTCTTCGGTGTTGAGTTTCAGGCTGGAGATTTTTGCGGGTGCGAGCGAGCGTTGTATAAACAGCGATTCGTTAGCCGTGTAGTTGATTACGTCGATGTTTTCGCCTCGCAGTTCGCGTACTATGCCGTGTATTCGGTTGCCCCTTACGCCAACGCATGCTCCTACGGGGTCAATGCGGTCGTCGGCGCTTTCTACGGCAATCTTTGCGCGTTCGCCGGGTATGCGTGCCGCGCGTTTTATTGTTATCAGTCCGTCGGCTATTTCGGGCACTTCGGCTTCGAGCAGCCTTATAAGGAAGTCGGGCGACGTGCGGCTCAGGTAGATTTTCGGGTTATTGTTGGCGTTGTCCACGCGCAGCACTACGGCGCGCACTGTTTCGCCTTTCCTGAAGAAGTCTCCGGGTATCTGTTCGCTTTTTGGCAGGAGCAGTTCGTTTCCTTCGTCGTCTACGATGAGCATTTCGTTTTTCCACACCTGGTAAACCTCGCCGCTCACTACCTGTCCCACGCAGTCCTTATATTTGTTGTAAAGGGCGTCGTGTTCCAGTTCGAGCACTTTGCTTGCCAGTGTCTGGCGCAGTGTTAGTATGGCGCGGCGGCCGAATTTTGCGAAATTGATAGGTTCGCTCACTTCCTCGCCTATTTCGTAGTCGGGGTCGATGGCGTGTGCGTCGGTCAGGGCGATTTGTTTGTTGGGGTCTTCAACTTCGTTGTCGGCTACTACTTCGCGGTTGCGGTAGATTTCGAGGTCGCCCTTGTCGGGGTTTACTATTACGTCGAAGTTCTCGTCGCTGCCGAACATTTTGGCAAGCACGTTGCGGAAGCTCTCTTCGAGCACGCCCACGAGCGTGGTGCGGTCGATGTTCTTCGTTTCCTTGAACTCGGCGAAGGTACCAATCATGCTGATTGCGTCTTCTTTCTTTTGTGGCATTTTATGTATTGTTTTTATTTTTCTTCGTCCTTGTCGGTGTGCGGCGTGCCGCCGCGTGTTTATTTGAAGTTTATCACGGCGCGTGTGGAGTTGACGTCGGCAAATGCGAGCGTACGGTCCTGGTCTATCATTTTTGCCCGCTTTGCTCCTTCGGGCTTGAAGCGCACCTTGGTGGTCATGGTAAAGCCCTCGCCGGATATTTCCTTCAGTATGCCCTTGAGCTTTTCGCCTGCGCGTGTCTGCACTTCCACTTCCTGGCCCACGTGGTTTTCGTATTGGCGAAGCACTTTGAAAGGCTGGCCTATTCCGGCGCTTCCCACCTCGAGTTCGTAGTCTTCGGTGTCGCGGTCAAGGTGTGCTTCGATGTACTGGCTCAGCTGCACGCAGTCGTCTATCCAAACGCCGTCCTTATGGTCTATTTCGACAACAATGCGGTCGTCGGGGCTGACTGTCAGGTCGGTAAGGAAGTAATCCTTGCCTTCAAGCCATCCGTTTACGATGGTTTCAACTTTCGATTTTTCTATCATATAGCTCTTGGGTTATTAACAATAAGTGAGGAACTTTTGCAAGCCCCTCACCCTTGTACGCTGCAAAATTATTATTTTATTTTTAATATACAATGTGTTGGAGGGCTTTTTTTGCATACGTGCGGCAAAAATTAGCATAATCGTAACTTTTTTGCCGTTTCCGCCCGTGTGCGGCGGTGTGTGCCGCAAAAATGCCCGCCTTGTCGCGGTTTTCGCGGCATGGTTGCGTGCGGCGCAAGGGGAGTGCCGTTTTTGTCCGCATTTTCGGGGCAGTTTTCAAACGGGTTTTCAGAGGAAGGAAAATATGTCTGAGATATTTTGAAATATGTCTGACATATTTCGAAATATGTGCCTTGTATTTTTTCCTTGCTCCCGGGCGGGGTAAACGCGCTGAAAACCAGTTTTCATTTTTCGGGCGCGGAAAACGCCGTTTTCGGGCTCCGGTTTTGCACTCGGGCATCGCGTTTTTTCTTGAAGATTTTTTACCGCGCGTTTTGCCGTTCCGGCAAAAGGTGTTACCTTTGCAGCCGATAAGCACGAGAGTGGATAGATTTGTACTGCTTGCAACCACTAAAAAACAATGCTAAAACGTCGGCCCCGCCGGGGATTCCTGTTGTACATGGTTTTTGCGGTTTGAGTTTTCAAGCCTTTTTGCTCCCGAATGCTTAAGAAAACATATTATTAACGGAACGCAGATTGTTCTGTGTGCGCAAAAACCTAAAGTAATGGCTTATTTATTCACTTCCGAATCAGTATCCGAGGGTCATCCCGACAAGGTGGCCGACCAGATTTCGGATGCGCTCGTCGATCAGTTCCTTGCTTACGACGACCAGGCGCACTGCGCCATCGAGAGTTTCGTTACCACCGGACAGGTGGTGATAATGGGCGAGGTGCGCTCGGATGTGTATATCGACCTTCAGACCATCGCACGCCGCACCATCAACCGCATCGGCTACAACAAGAGCGACTATCAGTTCGACGGCAATTCGTGCGGCATTCTCACCGCCATCCACGAGCAGAGCGACGACATCAACCGCGGCGTAAGCCGTGAGCAGGAGGAGGAACAGGGTGCCGGCGACCAGGGAATGATGTTCGGTTACGCCACCAACGAGACGGAGAACTATATGCCCGTGTCGCTCGACCTGGCACAACTCATCATGCGTGTGCTTGCCGACATACGTCGCGAAGGCAAGGTAATGACCTATCTGCGCCCCGACTCGAAGAGCCAGGTGACGGTGGAATACAGCGACGAGGGCGTGCCGCAGCGCATCGACACCATCGTCGTGAGCACACAGCACGACGAGTTCGACTCCGACGACGAGCGTATGCTCGCCAAGATCAAGGACGATGTGATAAACATCCTCATGCCGCGCGTGCTCGCCCAGGTGCACAGCGAGAAGGTGCTGTCGCTGTTCCACGGCGACATAAAGTACTATGTGAACCCCACGGGCAAGTTCGTCATCGGCGGACCCCACGGCGACACCGGTCTGACAGGCCGTAAGATAATCGTCGATACCTACGGAGGCAAGGGCGCACATGGCGGTGGTGCCTTCTCGGGCAAGGACCCGTCGAAGGTCGACCGCTCGGCAGCTTACGCCGCACGATACATCGCCAAGAACATGGTGGCAGCAGGTGTTGCCGACGAAATGCTCGTGCAGCTGAGCTACGCCATAGGCGTTGCGGAGCCGGTGAGCGTGTATGTGAACACCTACGGACGCTCGCATGTGGCTCTCACCGACGGTGAAATAGCACAGCGCATACAGCGGCTCTTCTGCCTCAAGCCCAAGGCTATAGAGCGTACACTCAAGCTCCGCCAGCCCATCTACCTTGAGACGGCCGCCTACGGACACATGGGACGCAAGAACGAAGTGGTGGAAAAGACATTCTCTTCGCGCTACCATGAGACGAAGACCATGAAGGTGGAGCTCTTCACATGGGAGAAGCTCGACCGTGTGGACGACATACGCAAGGAGTTCGGACTCTGATTCCGTCACGGAAACAGGCTGGACTGACTGCCGGCAAAGCGGTGTGCCGGGACGGGAACAGCCGTTCCTTGGCACACCTCAGTACGTTTTTAGAGGTCAGGGACCGACTGGCGCAGTTCATTATGAATTATGAATCATGAATCATGAAATAGTTACGGCAGTGCACACCGAGCACGCCGACTCCATCATCACCGAGGAGATATTCCTCGAAGACGACGCCACGCCGCAGCAACGGCATGTGCCGCTCACGCCTGCCAAGGTGTTGAGCTGGCTCCCTGCCGACGCCACTCCGGCGCAGCAGGACTCCGCCATACAGGCACACA
Source organism: uncultured Prevotella sp. (assembly GCA_900553595.1). Lineage (GTDB taxonomy): Bacteria > Bacteroidota > Bacteroidia > Bacteroidales > Bacteroidaceae > Prevotella. Next base: position 4,077 of record USEC01000019.1, read on the forward strand.
TAAAGCCGTCGGAGATACACTGGAGCGAATGCCCCGACACACTGCACCTGCCCGGACATCCGGCAGGGCGCAGCTTTCGCGATGTGAGTCTGCCAAAGTACTACCGCGAAAGCTACTTTGAGGGCAAGCCATGCTTTAATCCCGACCTTTTCGGCGGACGACAGGGCGTGGCCGGCGACCCCGTGCCATACAGTATCGCACGCGACAACGTGATAACGATACTCCTCCTTGCCTGCTTCATGCTCGCACTCATCGCCTACGCCAAGTCGCGCCGCTTCATTCTGCGACAAGTCAAGGACTTCTTCCGCACACCGCGCGGCGAGAACATGACGGTGATGACAGAGACATCGGGAGAATTCCGATTCCAGTTCTTCCTCGTGGGGCAGAGTTGTCTGCTCTTCGCCCTCATCTACTTCTTCTATGTGCAGACGCGGGGAGCCGATACGTTCATCGTGGACCAGTACCAGGTGATAGGCATCTTCGCCGCAATCATCCTCGGTTACGCCGTCTTCAAGGCGGCGGCATATTCGCTCACGGGTTTCGTCTTCTTCGACCACAAGCGCAACGAGCTATGGATGAAGTCGTTCCTCTTCCTCCTTGCGATGGAAGGAGTGTGCATCTTCCCGCTCGTGATGCTGCAAGCCTACTTCGGAATGGCGGTGGAAGCGACGCTTGTGTGCACGGCTGCAGTAATCGTAGTGTTCAAAATGCTGTCTTTTTGGCGCACCTACATCATCTTTTTCAGGCGCGAGGGGCTCTCTTTGCAGATTTTTTTGTACTTTTGCACACTTGAAGTAATGCCTGTCACCACCTTGCTTGGAATATTGGCTATCACGAGTAATTATTTGAAAGTAAAGATATAAAGACACAGAAATGATAAAGAAGATTTTGGTATCACAGCCCGAACCGTCGAGCGAGAAATCGCCTTATTACGACATCGCCAGAGATTTCGGAGTGGATATCGTTTTCCGTCCGTTCATCAAGGTCGAAGGACTCAGTCCGAAAGAGTTCCGTCAGCAGAAAATAGCGCTGCTCGACTACACCGCAGTGGTGTTCACGTCGCGCCACGCCATAGACAACTACTTCAACCTCGCAAGGGAGATGCGCATCACCATCCCAGAGACAATGAAGTACTTCTGTGTGACGGAGACCATCGCACTGTACATCCAAAAGTATGTGCAGTACCGCAAACGCAAAGTGTTCTTCGGCAACACCGGCAAGATAGACTCACTCCTTCCCACAATGGTGAAGCACAAGGACGAACGCTATCTCGTGCCTATGAGCAACGTGAACAACGGTTCCGTGTCGGCAGTACTATCGGCGAAGAAACTCAACTTCACCGAGTGTGTCATGTTCCGCACTGTGAGCAACGACTTCACCGATGAGGAGGTAAAGACTTTCGACTACGACATGCTCGTGTTCTTCAGCCCCGCCGGCATCAACGCCCTCACGAAAAACTTCCCCGACTTCAAGCAGGACGACCTCCGCATAGCCACATTCGGACCATCAACGGCAAAGGCAGTGGTGGACGCCGGACTGCGTCTCGACCTCGAAGCACCGTCGAAGGAGTTCCTGTCGATGACAGGAGCGCTGCGCCACTATCTTGAAAACAACAAATAAAAAACCGTCGTAACTACACCGACATGCCCGTGACACGACAACAGACACTATGCAAAGCCGAACGGCTGAACGGGAAAAAGCAGGTGGACTCCCTCTTCATGGGAGGGAGAGGACGTGCCATGTCGATATATCCCATACGCATGATTTATGCCATTGGGCAGTGCGATGCGGCAAGTAGGGAACCCCAGGCGAAGATAATGGTGAGCGTACCGAAACGCTACTTCAAGCGCGCCGTCAAGCGAAACCGCGTGAAACGCCAGCTGCGCGAGGCTTATCGGCGCAACAAACACCTGCTGCTCGACATGCTCGCACAGCATCCCGGCACACAAGTGCTCATAGCATTCATCTGGACATCGGACGAACTCTCCGACTCGGCAGGCATAGAAAGCCGCATGAAGAAGCTGCTTGCACGGCTCGGCGAAAAAACAACAGCATCGCTATGTCACGACTCTGCCAACTGACACGACGCCTCTCACGGGCTGCGGCATGGCTCCTCGTGCTCCCCATCAGGTTCTACCAGTGCTGCATAACACCCTACACGCCGCCCTCGTGCCGCTTCACTCCCACCTGTTCGGAGTACGCACGGCAGGCAATACTCAAGCACGGACCGCTCAAAGGCACCGCCCTCGCCATCTGGCGCATACTGAGATGCAACCCCTGGGGAGGCTCCGGCTACGACCCGGTGCCGTAGGCAAAGGCGTGAAGCAACGCCCGGAGACACGCGTAAAGAGCCGTCTCCCGACACCCGTCACCCCGCAAAAGATTTTAGGAACAATAATAACCACCAACAATAATGACAAAGAATTTCGTTGAAGAACTGCGCTGGCGCGGCATGCTCGCGCAGATTATGCCGGGCACAGAGGAGTACCTCAACACCCACATGGTGTCCGCTTATCTCGGTACCGACCCGACAGCCGACTCTCTCCACATAGGACATCTCTGCGGAATAATGATGCTTCGCCATCTGCAACGCTGCGGACACAAACCCTATCTCCTTGTGGGAGGCGCAACAGGAATGATTGGCGACCCGTCAGGGAAAAGCCAGGAGCGCAACCTTCTCGACTCCGAAACGCTCTATCACAACCAGGAAGCGATAAAGAAGCAGGTGTCAAAGTTCCTCGATTTCGACGGAAATGAGCCAAATAAGGCCGAACTCGTGAACAACTACGACTGGATGAAGGACTTCACCTTCCTCGATTTCGCACGCGAAGTAGGCAAGCACATCACCGTAAACTACATGATGGCGAAGGATTCCGTGCAGAAACGACTCAACGGAGAAGCCCGCGACGGACTCTCATTCACCGAGTTCACCTACCAGCTCCTGCAGGGTTACGACTTCCTTTACCAGTACCGTAAGTACGGAGTGCGCCTCCAGCTCGGAGGAAACGACCAGTGGGGCAACATGACAACCGGTACCGAACTCATCCACCGCACGCTCGGCAACGACGCCGAGGCCTACTGCCTCACCTGCCCGCTCATCACAAAGAGCGACGGAAAGAAGTTCGGAAAGACCGAAAGCGGCAACATCTGGCTCGACCGCAACCGCACGACACCATACGCGTTCTATCAGTTCTGGCTCAATGTCAGCGACGATGACGCGGAGAAATACATCAAGATATTCACCGACCTCGATAAGGAAACCGTCGAAGCTCTCGTCGAAGAGCACAGACAGGACCCCGGACGCCGCGTGCTTCAGAAGCGTCTCGCCGAGGAAGTGACCACAATGGTACACTCCAAGGAAGACCTCGAAATAGCGCAGGAAGCATCGAGCATACTCTTCGGAAAGGGTACGAAGGAGACGCTTCAGAAGTTCGACGAAGCCACACTCCTCTCCATTTTTGAGGGCGTGCCGCACTTCGTCCTCCCAGCCGACCAGCTCGGTCAGCCCGCAGTCGATCTCTTCACACGCGACGATGTGAAGGTATTCGCGTCCAAGGGTGAGATGCGCAAGCTCGTACAGGGCGGTGGCGTGTCGCTCAACAAGGAGAAACTCGCCGCGTTCGACCGTCCCGTGACAGCCGACGACCTTATCGACGGCAAATACCTCCTCGTCCAGCGCGGAAAGAAGAACTATTACTTCATCACCGTGAAGTAAGGGAATCCGGCTCTGCAAGCCCGCAGACAGAACACTGCAAAGGGCAGGCAGAGGCGGAAGCACTATAAAAAACACGGTGCAGAATTTGGATGTTTTAAATAAAAGCAGTAATTTTGCACCGCAAATTGTCCTATGGTGTAATGGTAGCACAACAGGTTTTGGTTCTGTTTGTGGTGGTTCGAATCCGCCTAGGACAACGTGAAGGAAGGCAACTCCAATGCGGAGTTGCCTTTTTTCGTTTCCGTCCGCCGTCCCGGCGGGCACGGCGTCGCCGTCGCCTGACTGCAATATGAAAGAGTAAAAAAGTAAAAGAGTAAAAAAGTAAAAAGATAGGAGGTCGAGCGTCCCGCTCGACAACACAAAGCAAGTCTGCTAATTAGGAGTTAGGAATTGCTTGGATGGTGTTGTCGAGCGGGACGCTCGCCTCCTATGATTGGCAAAGCATTTGGCTTGACTTCTGTATCCTTGAAGCATTTGGCTTAACTTCTGCATTCTTAACTCCTGTATTCTAAAAAACACAATGACTTTTCTCTGTTTAAAAACAAGGCTTCTTTACACTGCAAAGAAGCCTTCTTTTGAGTGTAAACAAGGCTTGTTTTGGGAGCAAACAAGGCTTGTTTTTCATTGCGGTAGGCTATGTAAAGTGTTTGTATGGCGTTCCTTGGGTTAATTAAATATAAAAAAGCGGTTTTTGTTACCAACTTCGATTTTAACTTTTTATCTTTGTGGTTAAATTCAATCTGGTCATAGAAAACTGAAAGAGAAAAACTTAAAAATCATATTAAGACAATGCAGAAGAAAAACTTTTTGATGCTGTCAGCTGCATCATTGCTTATGCTGACATCGTGCTCGAAGCTCGGCCCGCTCTCTGCCGACAACTTCACAGTGACTCCGAACCCACTTGAGACACAGGCAGGAAAGGTGCCCGCAACCATCAACGGCACTTTCCCGGAGAAGTACATGAAGAAGAAAGCCGTAGTGACGGTAGTGCCCGAGCTGCGCTATGCCGACGGACAGGTGGCACGCGGAAACGCCTCCACATTCCAGGGCGAGAAGGTTATGGGCAACAACCAGACCGTAAGCTACAAGGTGGGCGGACGCTACACCATGAAGACAAGCTTCGACTATGTGCCTGAAATGCAAAAGAGCGAGATGTACCTCACCTTCGACGCATACATCGGCAAGAAGAAGTGCGAGGTACCGGCAGTGAAGGTTGCCAACGGCGTAATCGCCACTTCCGAGCTCTACAAGAAGACTCTCCTCAGCGACGGCGGCTGCATCGCACCCGACTCGTTCCAGCGTGTAAAGACACAGAAGCAGGAAGCCAACATCAAGTTCCTCATCAACCAGGCACAGCTCCGCAAGAGCGAGCTGCAGAACAACTCGGTGCAGGAATTCGTGAAGATGCTCAAGAAGATCAATGCCGATCGCGAAGGCTTGAACGTGCAGAACGTTGAGGTGCTCGCATACGCTTCACCTGACGGTGGCGTCAAGTTCAACGACCGTCTGGCAAACAACCGTCAGAACGTATCAGAGAAGTATGTAAAGAACCAGCTCAAGAAGACCAAGGTGGAAGCAAACATCGACGCACACTACACCGCACAGGACTGGGACGGCTTCCAGCGCCTCGTACAGGCCTCAAACCTGCAGGACAAGGACGTGATTCTGCGCGTGCTCTCAATGTATAAGGATCCGCAGGAGCGCGAGGAGCAGATTCGTAACATGTCTGCTGGATTCCAGGAACTCGCCGATGGCATCCTCCCCGAACTCCGTCGTTCACGCCTTATCATCAACTACGAGACAATCGGACGCAGCGACGACCAGATCAAGGCACAGTATGCAGAGGACGCTGCCAAGCTGAGTGCCGACGAACTTCTCTACGCCGCTACTCTCGAGGAAAGCCCGGCAAAGCAGGAGGAAATCTACAAGACCACAGCAAAGCTCTACGACAAGGACTACCGTGCATACAACAACCTCGCCGCTCTCGCCATCGCCAAGGGTGACGTGAAGACAGCAGAGAGCTACCTCAAGAAGGCACAGTCGCTCGGCAGCAACACACCGGAGGCAAGCGCAAACCTCGGTCTGCTCGCTCTTATCGCCGGCGACACACAGGATGCTGAGGCCAAGATATCTAAGGCTTCCGGCTCAGAGAACGTTTCTCTCGCCCTCGGAGCACTCAACATCGCCAAGGGCAACTACGCACAGGCTGAGAAGGACTTCGGCAACAGCAACTCAAACACAGCCGCTCTGGCACAGCTCCTCAACAAGAACTACGCCGACGCAGCCAAGACTCTCGACAAGGTGGCTGAACCCGACGGCGTGACCGACTATCTGCACGCCATCGTTGCTGCACGCCGCGACAACAAGTTCGCAGCCAACTCTTATCTGAAGGACGCTCTCCAGAAAGATCCGTCACTCAAGGCTTACGCCGACAACGACCTCGAACTCTCAATCGTGAAGTAAACAACATCACCATAAGGAGCCGCCTTACCACACCCGTGTGTGGCAAAAGGCGGCTCTTTTGTTTTATCGGAATGAAACATTTCTTCTACGCTTTCATCATCGCCATGACCCTTGCGTCGTGCGGAACCGACAGCCGTCATTTCAAAATCGACGGTCGTCTGCTCAATATCAACCAAGGCGAGTTCTACGTTTACAGCCCCGACGGAGCACTTCCGGGGCTCGACACCGTCAAGGTGCAGGCAGGGCGCTTCACGAAGGAGATAGCCTGCGACCGCCCCATGACGCTCATGCTCGTCTTTCCCAACTTCACCGAGCAGCCCATCTTCGCACAGCCCGGCAAGACAGTCGATGTGAAAGGCGACGCATACCACCTGAAAGAGCTTACTGTGGAGGGTACGAAGGACAACAAACTTATGAATTCCTTCCGCCGGCAGACAGCCAACGCCTCGCCACCGGAGGCACTGAAGTATGCCCGTCAGTTCATCCTCGACCACCCGGAGTCGCCCGTCAGCGTCTGGATAGTGCGCCGCTACTTCATAGCCACGCCTTCGCCCGACTACACCGCGGCCCGCTCTCTCATAGCAACGATGCTTAAGGCACAGCCCGACAACGGCACCCTGCGCCGTCTGCAACGCTCCGTCAGCGTCGCTACGCCGCTCCGTGCCGGCGACAAGTTGCCTCGCTTCACCGCCGCCGACATTGATGGTCGCACCGTTTCCGACGCCACCCTGCGCCAAACTCCATACGCCGTGGTGTGTGCGTGGGCTTCGTGGAGTTACGAAAGCCTCAACCTCCTGCGCCAGCTCCTGCAGCTCCGCGAGGATTCCAAAGGCACGCTCACCGTCGTCAGCATCTGCCTCGACCCCGACGAAGCCTCCGTCCGCCGTCTGTTGAAGCAGAACGGATTCGAATGCACCACCGTAAGCGACGGCCGCATGATAGAATGCCGGCTCTACCGGCAGCTCGGCATGCACAACATCCCCGACAATATATTGCTGCACAACGGCAAGGTCGTCGGCACAGACATGTCGTTCACCGACATATCGAAGGAAGTAAGGATGTGAAGGCAGCCGCCTGACGGGCGGCACTCCGGCACCGATGCCGCCGAAGACACCTCGTGGCCACCGGTATGACACAAACGCAAAAGCCTCCGTAGCACCATGCTGCGGAGGCTTTTGCGTTCATTTAACGGAAACGTTGGAGCAACAATTTCGTTACTTTCAAGCGGGATTCGCGTTGTAAAGGGGCCGTTGTATGAGTCATCAATCATTAAACGGAGATAGGAGGCGGGGCTTCGTCGCTGTTCAGCTCCGTTGCCTTTTCACGGCTACGCACTCCATTTCCACGAGCCATGCAGGGCGGCACACCTTGGCATGGACGATGATGTGTGGAGTGGAGGGGTGGAGTCGGCGCATGAGCGAACTCACGAGCTGATAGTCGGAGAGGTCGCGCAGATAGACGATGAAGTATGCGATGTCGTCCATTCCGGCTCCGCCGTCGTCGAGCAGGGCTTTGATGTTGTCGAGCAGGCGTTCGGTCTGCCGTTCCACATCGCCTTCGTGCACCACGTTTCCGTGCCTGTCGATGCTTGCCGTACCCGATATGAAGTACCTGTCGATGCTGTCGTTGTGCAGCCGTGTGCCCCGTTCGAACGCCACACCGTATTCGTGTGTGGGGTTGAGGTGCTCGGGGGCGTGCAGGAACTGTTGGTCGGCGGCGGTGGCTGCTGGGCATGTCAGGAAGTCGATTCCCACCGAAGCGGAGCGTGCCGCGGTGTTGCCTCCGATGCCGGTACTTGCTACGAAGTGCGTGTCGGCGGTGAGTCCGTGCTGCCGGAATATGTCGTTGCGTGCCTTTACCACGCCCTGGTAGTTCACGTCAATGTCGGCGACGTAGATCCATGTGCGTATGAGATGTGTGGCGATGTCGAGTCCCTGCTCCCCGATGAGCTTTATGTAGCGTTCGAAGAGCAGCACCGTCTGCAGGTAGGAGTTCATTCCCCGTGTGTCGTCGTCGTTCAGTCGGAGTGCGTGGAACAGGTAGTCCGGCGCCGTGTCGGAGGTCTTTGCGAGTATGCTTATCTTCGAGTTGTCGAGCGGAGCCTGCTCCACTACGCTGAGTGCGCAGTTCTGCAGCAGCTGTGTGAAGCATTTCGAGCGGCAGAAGTCGGCGTGCTGGTTCTGTATGTCGCTCATGAACACCTTGGCATATTCGAGGCGTCGCCCCTGTCTTTGTTCTTCGTTGAGCCACGCCAGCATGCTGTCATGCAGTTCGTCGAGTCTTGCGGCGAATGTCCCGCGGCCTTGCGGTGCTATTATTCTGTACGATTCCATTCTTTGGAGACTTGTTCTTTTAGGTTTTAGCGATATTGTTTATTTTTTGCAAAAGTAGTAATTGTTTCTCTAATCCGTATGCTTTTGCCATGAAATTACCGAGATGTGGGTATGCGTCAGTGCCTTTTCCCGTATTAAAAAAGCCTTTTCCTGCATTAAAAAAAGGAGTGTCCATACGGCTTTTGCCGCATGGACACTCCTTGGATGTTCTGTATTAAGGGTTGTCTTATGCCTTAGTTCAGAGAGTTTGTAACCTCTGCTCCAGCCTTGAACTTGACTACCTTCTTGGCAGCTACGCTGATCTTTTCGCCGGTGCGGATGTTTCTTGCCTCGCGTGCAGGACGCTCGTTCACTGCGAATGTACCGAAGCCGATGAGCTGAATCTTGTCGCCTTCTACGAGAGCGTTCTTTATTGCTTCCAGTGTTGCCTCCAAAGCCTTCTTTGCATCAGCTTTGCTCAGGTTGGCGCCTACTGCTACCTTCTCTACCAATTCTGTTTTGTTCATGTTGTTTTATGATTTAATGTTTGTAAAATGTATTGAATTCGAGTGCGAAATCAACTTTATATGGCAAATTTAGGTTATTCCTGTCACAAATCAAACAAAAAACAGAAAAAAGTGCATAAAATAACAAAAAAAACTCTCCGAACCCATGTTTTTATGCCCTTTGCAGGGATTTTTTCGTAATTTTGCCTCACTTTTTAAATTAAACGACAATAGAAATCATGCGCAATATTCCCACAGTCACAAAGAATCTCTTAATAATTAACGTGTTGGCTTACCTTGTCGGCATGGTGTTTGGTGTCCATTCGGGAGGGTTTAACGACCTTTTCGGTCTTCATTTCTTCCTTGCTCCCGACTTCGGGCTGTATCAGTTTGTCACCTACATGTTCATGCACGCCAGCCTGAGCCATCTTTTCTTCAACATGTTCGCCCTTTGGATGTTCGGCTGCATAGTGGAGCGTACATGGGGAGCGCGCAAGTTTCTTTTCTATTACATGGCGTGCGGCATCGGTGCCGGACTCTTGCAGGAGATGGCACAGTTTGTGCAATTCTACATGCTTGCCGCTGAAAACATCCACGGATTCAGCGTCTCCCAGATAATGACAGTGGCCAAAGCCAGTGCCGCGGGGATTAACCTGTGGACCACTGTGGGCGCATCGGGTGCCATCTACGGCATTCTTCTCGCCTTCGGCATGCTCTATCCTGAGGAGCGCATGTTCATCTTCCCGCTGCCGGTACCCATCAAGGCGAAGTTCTTCGTGGTGGGCTACGCCGCCATAGAGTTGTTTATGGCGATCTCGACATCGGGCGACGGCGTTGCGCATCTGGCTCACCTGGGCGGCATGCTCTTCGGATTCCTGCTCATACGCTACTGGCGACGCCATCCGGGGCGCGGCTACAACCGTGTCGGCGGGCGGCAGTTCTTCGACTCGATGCGCTCTTCCTGGGAGCAGCGCACGCACCGCAAGGCCGACACAACAAGCTCTTTCGGACACGCTTCCACACGTTCCAACGGCGAGCGCAACCCCGACTGGGACTACAATGCACGCCGCCGTGCATCGCAGGAGGAAATCGACCGCATCCTCGACAAGATACGCCGCAACGGCTACGACAGTCTCACGCGCGACGAGAAGCAGACCCTCTTCGACGCAAGCAACAACAAGTGACGCCATTGCGCCGTCGGGGACATTCCCGTCACGGGCCGTCTCACGTTATCGTCAGGACAATCTTTATAAGCACAGACTCTTTTGAAAAGTTTAGGAAACTTCACCATACAACTCCTTTCCGGAGCCAACGTGGCGACCATCGCCGTCATGCTCCTTGTGGGACTGGCCGACCGTGTCAGTCCCACGGCGCATCCTACGCTCTCGTGCATGGGTCTGGCTTTCCCCGTCTTCATCTTCCTCAACGCCGCATTCCTCATCTTCTGGCTCTTCGTGAAACCCATGCGCGCGCTCATTCCGGCGCTGGGATTCGTCGTGGCATACGGCCCCATGCGCATCTACACGCCCCTTAACCTGCGCCATTCGCCGCCCGAAGGATCCATAAAGGTGCTTTCCTACAACATCTACAACTACCTCACATGGGAGTCGGCAGACGCCCCCTGTCCTATCGCCGACTATATCCTGCGCGAGGATGCCGACATAGTGTGCCTCGTGGAGGCGGCAGTCTGGGGACCGAAGGAGCGCAAGCTCGACTCGCTCTACGCCCACCACTACCAGTACCGCGACTCCTCGTCGCGCGGGGGAGGCAACGACCGCATCGACATCCTCAGCCGTTACCCCATCGTCGGCAAGGAACGCATCTACTATGCATCGGGCAGCAACCACTCGGTGGCGTTCCGCCTGAAGACCGGAGCTGACACCGTCACCGTCATAGCCAACCACTTTCAGTCGATAGGCTTCTCTGAAGAGGACAAGTCGCAGTTCAAGCATATAGTGAAAGGCGAAGTGCGCCACGAGGAAGCGCGGCAGGAGTCGCGCCGCATACTGCGCAAGCTCGCCGAGGCAGCGGCCATCCGTGCGCCGCAGGCCGACGCCGTGGCGCGATACATCGACGAACGCCCCGGAGAGAGCTTCATACTTGTGGGCGACTTCAACGACTCGCCCATCTCCTACACACGCCGCACCCTCGCCAGCCGTCTCACCGACTGTTATGTCGCCACCGCCAACGGTCCCGGCATCTCCTACCACTACAATGGCTTCTTCGTGCGCATCGACAACATCATGTGCTCGCACGACTTCACCCCCTACGCCTGCCGCGTGGACAACACCATCAAGGCCTCCGACCACTACCCGATAGTGTGTTGGGTGAAGAGGAACGGCGAAACTAAAAGTAAATGACAAATCCCCACGCCTGAAAAGAAGCCTTACTTGCACTGCAAACAAGGCTTCTTTGTGATGCAAACAAGGCTTCTTTGAAGAGTAAACAAGGCTTGTTTTCAAGACGGTGCGAACCTATTGGAAATCAATGGGTTTGCCGTGCCTGTCTCAGCCGTGCGCCCCTTGCGCTGCCGCTCCCGCTTGTCGCGCACCTCCCTTGGGTCGGGTCTTGCAGCAGGACAGGCATCCGCCCATACCTCACTCAGCCCCCTCGTAACCGTTAAAAAACGAAAAAACGGGGTGGAGCATTTAAACCCGCAATTACATGAAGCGTCAAAAATGATAGTTATGAAACGAATATTACTTTTTTCTCTACTCATTGTGGCTGCCCTTACAGCCACAGCCCAGGGCCTGGTGAAAGGAAAGGTCCTCGACAAGAAGACCGACACGCCGCTCGGCTTCGTCAATGTCCGTGTCAGCAGCACGGCAGACAGTAAACTCGTGGGCGGCGGAATGACCGACGCCGACGGCAACTTCAGCGTGGCAGGATTGAAGAACGGCAAATACACGCTGTCGCTCTCGTTCATGGGCTACAAGGAAGAGCAGCGGCAGTTTGAAATCACTGCGGCGGCACGCCAGCAGAGCTACTCGCGCCTGTACATGACGGAGGACGCCAAATTGCTCAAGGGCGTCACCGTGACAGGACAGAAAGGCACGATGAAACTCGAGGTCGACCGCAAGTCGTTCGACGTGTCGCAGCTCATCAGCAACGCCGGACAGTCGGCATCCGACGTGCTCGACAACGTCCCGTCGGTGGAAGTAGATAACGACGGCAACGTGTCGCTCCGCGGCAACTCCAGCGTGGAGGTGTGGATAAACGGCAAGGCCAGCGGACTGACAAGCGACAACCGCGCGCAGATACTGCAACAACTGCCGGCGGAAAGCATCGAACGCATAGAGGTGATAGACAACCCCTCAGCCAAATTCTCTGCCGAAGGCTCGGCGGGCATCATCAACATCGTGCTCAAGAAGGACCGCAAGGCAGGCTACTACGGCTCGGTTCAGGCAGGAGCGACCACACGCGGAGGCGCAAACTCAAGTTTCAACATCAACTACAACAGCGGCCTGCTCGACGCTTACGCCAACATCGGCTACCGCCACCGCAGCAATAAGGGACACGGCGAAAGCCAACAGACAAGCAATACCTACAACCAGACATACAGCAGCGACAACAACCGCTGGGGAAACAACCTCTTCACGCGCGCCGGACTGACTCTGCACGCATCCAAGAACGACGACCTCACACTCAGCGGCATGCTCATGCGGGGCGGAGGACGCAGCAACTCGTTCACACCCTACATATATACTGCCGTCCGCGAAGGGCTCAACGACTACCGCCTCGACCGCCTCGACCGCTCGAAGGACGAGATGCAGATGTATTACGGCGAGTTCAACTACCGCCACACGTTCGGCGAACGCCACTTCATCGACTTCACTGCCGACATGAGCAAGTGGAAGATGGACGGCGACAACTGGTACCAGGACTCCACCGTCACGGAACGGGGCTATGGCATCGCACCCGATGTGGACTACGAATACCAGTACCGCCCGCAGCGCATCAACAACCGCCGCAGCGAGATAAAGCTCGACTATGAGAACCAGATAACCGACGACCTCAAGATAGAGGCAGGCTATCAGGCCAACTTCTCGCACGAGAACACGCCGCAGGAGTCGTTCATCGACAACACGACATGGGGAGGCAGCGCAGCCGAGGAGGACAAAAAGTACTTCAACCGCTTCATCTACGACCAGGACCTGCACGCCTTCTACACCACACTGAGCTACAAGCTCGGCCCCGTGGGTATCATGGCAGGACTCCGGGGCGAGTACTGGCGCGTGAACACCGAGAGCTACACATGGGAGCAGGAACACGACGCCACACTGCGCGAAAAGCCCTTCAAGAAGGATTACTTCCAACTCTTCCCCTCGCTTTTCATGTCGTGGCAGATGACGGAAAGCCAGCAGCTGCAGCTCAACTACACACGACGCCTGCGCCGTCCGTGGGGCGGACAGCTCAATTCGTTCCGCGATACGCGCGACGCAACGACTGTGTCGTTCGGTAACCCGCTGCTTACGCCGGAATTCAGCAACTCCTTCTCGCTCAATTATCTCAAGACATGGACACAGCACTCGCTCCTCGTGAGCGCGTACTACCGCCCCACAAGCGACGTGATACAGCGCATCAGCTACAAGAACTCAGCCGACGGACTCTTCTATTCCACATCAATGAACGTGGCGAAGAGCCTTAGCACGGGTCTCGAAGTGACACTGAAGAACAACCTCTTCCGCATACTCGACCTCACGACATCGGCAAATGCCTACTACTACAAGCTCGACGGATTCGCCTACGACATCGATGGACAGACCGTAACGGGCAACGCCGACCATAACTTCACATGGAACGCACGCATGACGGCATCGCTTATGCTGCCCTACGACATCTCCGTACAGGCGACAGGACGCTACCGCGCACGCCAAGTGATAACGCAAGGCTACCGCCCGGCCAACTGTTCCGTGGATTTGGGAGCACGCAAGAACTTCTTCAACAAGCTCATAACGCTCTCCGTAAACTGCCGCGACCTGCTCAATACACGCAAGTGGGAGTCGTTCACAAGCGGCGAAAACTTCACACGACACCAGCTCAACCGCCGCGCAGGACGCACCGTCAGCTTCACCGTCACATGGAACTTCGGTAACATGAAGCAGAAGCGTCAGCCCAAACGCGACATGCAGCAGGGCGACGGCGACGCAATGCAGCAGTATAACGGAGGGGAGGAGTAACCAATACTTTTGAGGAGTCAGAAGTTAAGAATTCAGGAGTTCTTGCTAAGGCAAGCGGCAGAGCCGAGCGAAGCCAAATGCTTTGCCTATCATAGGAGGTCGAGCGTCCCGCTCGACAACACAGCGCATGATTTGTTCGGGATGGTGTTGTCGAGCGGGACGCTCGACCTCCTATGTCGCTAATTCATAATTAAGAATCCATAATCAGGCTTTGCTGCCACTGTTCCGAGTCTTTAAAGCTAATGGTTTAACTTCTGAATTCTTAACCCCTGCCTCCTCAAAACATTTGGCTTAACTTCTGAATTCTTAACTCCTGCCTCCTCAAAGCATTTGGCTTAACTTCTGAATTCTTAACTTCTGTATTCTCATACACCCCCTCCGTCCCATTAAAATCCCCATTTTTCCCAAACTTTGACCGGTTTTTATTCTTTCTTCTTGTTTATTTTTAGTAAATTTGTAGCGTGAAATACCATGCTTATTGGAAAAAGTGAAAAACTAAAAGTAAACATAAGGAATAAAAACTGAAAGACATGAAATCAGCATTCAAACCATTGCTGTGCCTCGCCCTCATGCTGGCGACACAGACTGTGCGTGCCATCGACATGAAGACACACATCAGTATCAAGCAACCTGGCGACAAAGCCGTGACCTATCAACTAAAAGAACAAAACGGGAAACTCGTGCCAAGCCAAGGCCGTCTGCCGCTCGAAATCACAAAGACAGTGACGACAGAAGCAGGAGGCGAAGAAGTGGTGACAGTGAAAATCACCGCCAACACCACTGCCTACTACAACTTCGGAGCCGAAGTGAACACCTCACTCAACGCCGCCGACTGCGAATACTACCTCCCGGGATTCT
Source organism: uncultured Prevotella sp. (assembly GCA_900553595.1). Classification (GTDB taxonomy): domain Bacteria; phylum Bacteroidota; class Bacteroidia; order Bacteroidales; family Bacteroidaceae; genus Prevotella. Next base: position 19,111 of record USEC01000019.1, read on the forward strand.
GGTATCACCGCAACCTGCGTTCGCCGAAAGAGGCTCCGTCGTTCCACACATCAAAGAGTTGGAACGTGCGCGAAGACCGCCTTTCGTCGCCGCTCGCAGCTGTCTATGACGACAAGACGGGCGAAGGTATGACTGTACTGCGCCAGCACAACGACCGTTGCGACGCACTCACCACACACACCGAGGGCGAAGTGATACTCTCCGGCAGCACCTCCGTGGGCTACACCGGCTTCGACGGAGAGGGAAAGACAGCACTCCTCACCTTCGGCTACCCCTACATCGAGACCCCGAAACGCTATATCCGCAAGCTGACACTCGCTCCTGCCATCTTCGCCTTCGCCAAACTCGACGCCGGACAAAGCAAGACCATCGTCTGGCGAGTGAAGAAACAGCAGCAACCGACATACAGCGACTTCGTGGCGGCAACATGGGAGTACTGCTTCGACCGCCTCAATCCGCAGCCGCTGAAGCCGCTCTACACCGCAGAACAGATGAAGCAGGGCATGAGCAACTACTTCACCAAGTCGTATGTGGACCGTTTCCCGTTGAAATTCAATTCGGGTCATGGTCTGCGCTGCGACGACTGCAAGCCGTTTACACACATGCAGATAGGTTTTTGCGGCCGTGTCCTGCTCAACGCCTTCAACGCTCTTGAGTACGGTGAGGCACACAACCGCCCCGATCTGGTGAAGCTCGGCAACGATATCTTCGACAGTTTCCTTGAGCACGGATTCACATCCAGAGGCTATTTCTGGGACAACATCATCTACGGCAAGGAAGAACCCACCGAGGAAACCATCGTGCATTCCATCCGACAGCAGTCGGAAGCAGCCTACGCCGTGTTCCATTACCTGCGCTACGAGCGTCTGCACGGCCGCCAGCACAAGGCTTGGGAGAAGAAACTCCGCACTCTTCTCGACAACTTCGTCGGCCTTATCAAGAGCGACGGAAGCTTCGCACGCAAGTATCATGACAACGGAACCGACATCGACGGAAGCGGAGGCAGCACCCCGTCGGCCACTTCCACACTCGTGATGGGCTACAAATGGTTCGGCGACAAGCGTTATCTCGCCACCGCCAAGCGCACCGTAGGCTATCTGGAAAACAACATCATATCGAAAAGCGACTATTTCTCGTCAACACTCGACGCCAACTGTGAGGACAAGGAAGCTGCCATCAGCGCCGTGACAGCCACCTACTACATGGCGATGATGACCAAAGGCAAGGAACAGCAGCACTACATCGACCTCTGCCGCAAGGCCACCTACTTCGCACTCTCATGGTATTACCTCTGGGACGTGCCCTTCGCACAGGGACAGATGCTCGGCGACTTGGGACTGAAGAGCCGCGGATGGGGCAACGTTTCGGTGGAGAACAACCACATAGACGTGTTCGTCTTCGAGTTCCCGCACATCATGAAGTGGCTCGGCGAGAAGCTCGGCGAGAAGCGTTTCACACAGATGTACGATGTCATCTACACTTCGCTCAACCAGCTTCTGCCCACAAAGGAGCGTCACTGCGGCATCGCCGTGGATGGATTCTACCCCGAAGTGGTGCAGCACACGACATGGGATTACGGACGCAACGGCAAGGGTTTCTACAACGACATCTTCGCCCCGGCATGGGCGGTAGCGTCGCTCTGGGAACTCTACACGCCCACACGCACCGACGATTTCCTCACCAAGAAGAAGTAATACGGACAGGATACGGGAGCCGGACGGGCGTCTCCGCCGCCGGCTTCCAGCTTTCCTTCCTGCCGCCGGCAGGCGGGAAGCACTCCTTCCAACTACCGATTAATCATTAAAAACCTTATAGATAATGAACAACCTTAAAAAAATTCTATGCTCGGCAATGCTCGCCATCACCGCAACAGCGGTACAGGCTGCCGACACATTCACCAATCCCGTCATACAGCGCAGTGCGCCCGACCCGACAATCATCCGTGCGGACAACGGCGACTTCTACCTTTACACGACGGAAGACACACGCAATCTGCCCATCTACCACTCGAAAGACCTCGTGAACTGGGATTTCGTGGGCACGGCATTCACTGAAGAAACACGCCCGAAATGGAACCCGAAGGGCGGCATCTGGGCACCCGACATCAACAAAATCGGCGACAAATACGTGCTCTACTACTCCAAGTCGGTGTGGGGAGGAGAGTGGACCTGCGGCATTGGCGTGGCTACTGCCGACCGTCCTGAGGGTCCATTCACCGACCACGGCAACATGTTCATAAGCAAAAACATAGGTGTACAGAACTCCATCGACCAGTTCTACATCGAGGACAACGGTCACAAATACCTCTTCTGGGGCTCGTTCCACGGCATCTGGGGCATTGAACTCAGCGACGACGGACTCAGCGTGAAGCCCGGAGCGCAGAAGTTCCGCATCGCAAGCAACTTCATGGAGGGCACATACATACACAAACGCGGCCGCTACTACTACCTCTTCGGCTCGGCAGGAGCATGCTGCGAGGGCGCGAAGAGCACATACACCGTGGTATATGGACGCTCCGAAAGCCTCTTCGGACCCTATTACACCAAGTCGGGCGACCGTCTGCTCGACGGCGATTACGAGACAATGGTGCACGGCGACGCCCTCGTTGCCGGACCGGGACACAATGCCGAAATCGTGACCGACGATGAAGGCACCGACTGGATGCCCATGCACGGCTACGACAGAAGCAATCCCGAAAAGGGACGCCAGGTGTGGCTCGTGCGCATCAACTGGAAGGACGGATGGCCATACGTTGAGAACGGCGTCGTGGCGAAGACCGATCGCAAACCCGTTTTCGGCACCGTCAATCTCGCCGACCCCACTGTCTTCGCCGACAACGGCAAGTACTACCTCTACGGAACGACCCCCACTCCCGACGCAGGATTCTGGGCTTTCGAGAGCGACGACCTCAAATCGTGGCGCGGACCGCTCGGAAAACACGAGGGATTCGCACTCTATAACGACGGACTGACCTACGGTTCGAAGTGGTTCTGGGCTCCCCAGGTGTTCAAGCACAACGAAAAATACTACATGGCATACACCGCCAACGAGCACATAGCACTCGCAACGGCCGACAGTCCGCTCGGACTTTTCACGCAACGCCGCGACACCACCTACTGCTACCACGCTCCCGTGCGTGCCATCGACCCCTTCGTCTTCTTCGACACCGACGGTAAAGCCTACCTCTACCATGTGCGTCTCGACCACGGCAACCGCATCTTCGTGGCTGAACTCACCGACGATCTGCTCGGCATGAAGGAGGAAACGGCACGCGAATGCCTGCACGCCGAGGACGGATGGGAGAACACCGAGAAGGCGGAATGGCCCGTTTCGGAAGGTCCCACGGTGGTGAAACAGGGCAAGACCTATTACCTCTTCTACAGCTGCAACGACTACCGCAGCAAGGACTACGCCGTGGGCGTGGCGACAGCATCGTCGCCTCTCGGTCCGTGGGAGAAGCAAGGACCCGTGATAACCAAGGAGAACATCGGCCAACCGGGCACCGGACACGGCGATTTGTTCAAGGACAGCAAGGGCAACTGGCAGTATGTCTTCCACACACATTACAGCGACACGCAGGTAAGTCCGCGCCGCACCGCCGTCGTACAGCTCAAGATAAAGGGCAAGAAAGTGACGGTAGTGCCCGGAACATTCCACTTCGTGGAGCGTTGAACATCTTAAAGATTCTTACACTGAAAGGGGCATGGACATGGCACAAGGCTGTTTCCACGCCCCGTTTTGTTCTCATCCAATACTTACCCACCATAAACCTATGACAAATACACGGACACTACTCTGCGCGGCAATCCTTGCCGCCACCTCCGCCGCCGCTTCTGCCGGCGACACATTCACCAACCCCGTCATCCGCCGCAGTGCGCCCGACCCGACAGTCATACGCGCCGACGACGGACACTTCTACCTCTATTCCACCGAAGACACGCCGAACACGCCCATCTACCGCTCCGACAACCTCGTGGACTGGACCCTCATCGGCACGGCGTTCAGCGACACCTCGCGCCCCTCGTGGAACCCGAAGGGAGGCATCTGGGCTCCCGACATCAACAAAATCGGCGACAAGTATGTGCTCTACTACTCCAAGTCGGAGTGGATGGGACTCAAGGACGCCGGCGTGGGCGTGGCTACCTCCGACCGTCCCGAAGGGCCTTTCACCGACCACGGCTGCATCGTGAGCTACCACAACACGGGCGTATGGTGCAGCATCGACCCCTTCTTCATCGAGGACGAGGGACGCAAATACCTCATCTGGGGCAGCTATTGGGACACGTTCGGCATAGAACTCACCGCCGACGGACTCAGCGTGAAGCCCGGAGCACGGAAAGTGCACATAGCAAGCAACTTCATGGAAGGCTCCTACGTGTTCAAGCGCGGACGCTACTACTACCTCTTCGGCTCCAACGGCTCGTGCTGCGAGGGTGCCAACAGCACCTACCGCATCGTCTGCTCACGCTCCGAGAACGTGCTCGGCCCCTACTATTCCAAGGAAGGCATACGCACCTGCGACGGCGGATTCAGCGAAGTGCTCCACGGCAACGACTTCGTGGCAGGACCGGGACACAACGCAGAGATAGTCGTCGATGACGAGGGCACGACATGGATGCCGCTGCACGGCTACGAACGTGAGGCGCCGGAAAAAGGTCGCCAGGTGTGGCTCGTGCGCATAGACTGGCGCGACGGCTGGCCCGTGGTGGACGGCGGCACCCTGAAGAAGACCCAGCCGCGACCCGTGTTCGGACCCCTCCACCAGGCCGACCCCACCATATTCTGCGACAACGGCAAGTACTACCTCTACGGCACACAACCCGGTGCCGACGCCGGCTTCCTCGCCTACGAGAGCGACGACCTCATGCACTGGCGCGGACCCGTAGGCCGTCGCGATGGAGGCTACGCCCTGCGCGGCGAGACCTACGGCTCGCACGGCTTCTGGGCACCGCAGGTGTTCAGCCATGACGGCAGGTACTACATGGCATACACCGCCAACGAACACATAGCAATAGCCACCGCCACACGCCCTGAAGGACCCTTCACGCAGCCCAAGGACAGCACACGCCGCGTGCAGACACCGACGAAAGCCATCGACCCCTTCGTCTTCTTCGACACCGACGGCAAGGCATATCTCTATCATGTGCGCGTGGATGGAGGCAACAGAATCTGCGTAGCCGAAATGAACCCCGACCTCCTCTCCGTCAAGAGTGAGACCGTGAAGGAGTGCATACAGGCCGACCAGCCGTGGGAGAACACCGCACGTTCAGCCACACCCATAGCCGAAGGGCCTACCGTAGTCAAGGTGGGCAAACTCTACTACATGTTCTATTCCGCCAACGACTTCCGCAGCAAGGACTACGCCGTGGGCGTGGCGACAGCCCCGTCGCCCCTCGGACCGTGGAAAAAGCAGCCCGAACCCCTCATCAGCACCCGCAACACAGGTCTGCCGGGAACCGGCCACGGCGACCTCTTCAAGGACAAAGAGGGACGCTGGCAGTATGTCTTCCATGCCCATTACAGCGACACACAGGTGCATCCCCGACGCACTGCCATCGTGCAGCTGAGGCTCAAAGGCACACGCTTCGAACTCGTCCCCGGCACCATGCACTTCGTGACGCGCGAGTAGGGCGCACCCTCTCCACGCGCGGCAAAAATCCGCCCCATTGAAAAGAAGGCTTCTTTGCACTGCAAGGAAGCCTTCTTTGCGTTGTAAACAAGCCTTGTTTTGAGTGCAAACAAGCCTTGTTTTGAGACGGGGTGTGTGCGCATTCCTACTCCGCCCGCACTGCAATCCGCCCCTGTCATAATCACTAAACAAACTTAAAAATCAGCCCTTTAAACATCTTTTTTCATAATAAACATGGCAAAACAATGACTATTTGCAGAATTCTAAGTAAATTTGCAGCTAAAAACCACAGATTGAGTATAATGAAAATAAAGTTTCTGCCTTTTGCGATGCTGCTTTCCGCATTGTTTCTGCTGGCATCGTGCTTTGGCGAAGAAGAGGAGCTTGTGCTTTCCGACAACACGGCTATAACAGCATTCTCGGTGAATGCCGGCAAACAGTATGTACACACAAAGGCCAAGGACGGCTCGGACAGCGTCTATGTCAAAGCGGTGACATTGAGCGCATACAAGTTCCAGATAGACCAGCTCAAAGGCGAGATCTACAACACCGACTCACTGCCAGTGGGCATTGACGCGCGGAAACTGCTCTGCACCATATCAAGTTCCTATTCAGGGGCACTCGTCATACAGAGCATGACGAGCGACAGTATCGACTATTTCAACTCTGCCGACAGCACCGACTTCAGCAAGCCGCGTGTGTTCTACATCTACAGCAATTCGGCAAAGTACAGGCGCAAATATACCATCAAGGTGAACATCCACCGCGAGCAGGCCGACTCGATGGCGTGGACAGCCATGCCGGCAAGCGAGATGCTGCGACAGATGTCGGCAGCCAAGTCGGTAGCGTGCGGCGGACGCCTCTTCGTCTTCGGCAATGCCGGCGGCAACACCGTGGCGGTGAGCACCGCCGACGGCAAAAGCTGGCGCAATGCGGTGTTCAACTTCAACCACACCCTCGCCGCCGATGCCTATAACAGCGTGGTGGTGAAGGACGGATACATCTACATCGCCGACCAGGGCACTGTCATGCGCAGCAGCGACGCCGACGCATGGGAGGTGCGTGCCGCAGCGGCAGGAATCAAGCGTCTGGTGGCAGCAAGCCGCTACCGCCTCTACGCCTACGCCGATGACGGACGCCTCATGGCTTCCGCCGACAACGGTGCGACATGGAGTGTGGCGACAGTGGATGCCGACCTCTCGCTCCTTCCCGATACCGACGTGTCGGGACTCTGCTTGCCCATGAAGTCAAACACCGATGCCGACCGCGTGATGATCGTGGGCAAGGCGCAGGGAAGCACGGCCGTATGGGGCAAGGTGGACGAGAAACCCGACGGCAGCGAGGACCAGTCGTGGAACTACTACGATGTTGCCGGCGACAACACACACCGTCTGCCGGCGTTCGACACCATGACGGCATTCATCTACGACGGGGCGGTTTACACCTTCGGCATAAAGGACAGCCGGCTGAAAAGCTACCGCAGCGACGACGGATGCATAACATGGCATGAGGACACCGTCATAGCTCCGGCGACAGCCATCAGCGTGGTGCCGGGCAAATACACCGTCGCTGCCGACAGCAAGAACTACATCTGGGTGACCAGTCTCGCCAGCGGCGAGGTGTGGCGCGGACGCATCAACCGCCTCGGATGGGCTGAAGAGCAGAAAGTCTTCACAAAGGAATAAAAAACACTGACGCCGATGAGAACGTGGCTCACTATATTAATAATGTGGACAGCGATGCTGCCCGCAAGCGCACAGACCGACGATGAATATCTCATGGAGATAGGCGGCGGCGTGGGTATGGTGGCTTACGAGGGCGACTTCAACGGAAGCATACTCTCAAACATGCAGCCCACGGCTTCGCTGCTGCTGCGCCGCAACTTCAATCCCTACATGGGTCTGAGGCTGATGGCGGAATACGGCAAGCTGAAAGGGTCGTCGAAGGATGTGAAGACATACATCCCCGACTATGTGGCAGAGCAGTACGACTTCAACAACACGCTCGTCGATGTCAGCATTACATACGAATACAACTTCTGGCCCTACGGCACCGGCCGCGAATACCGCGGCGCGAAGCGTCTCACCCCGTTCGTCTTCGCCGGCATAGGAGCCACATACGCCACAGGAGGAGGCAACAACGCCTTCACCGCCAACATGCCCATAGGCCTCGGAGTGAAGTACAAGATAGGGTCGCGGCTTAACCTCGGACTGGAATGGGCGATGCACTTCTCGCTCAGCGACAACCTCGACGGCGCAAAAGACCCCTACGGCATAGAAAGCAGCGGAATCTTCAAGAACACCGACTGCTACTCCGCCCTCCAGCTGACACTCTCGTACAGCTTCATGGCAAAGTGCCGCACATGCCACAACGACGACGAGTAGCCAGTCCGGAAAAGCCTCCCAAAGGCTTAGAAAGGCTTAGAGAGGCCCAGTAAGGCCCACTCCCTCGCCTCAAATTCATAATCCAGAAACAGACAATGAACACCACCTTGGACACCACCCGCATCCCCCGCCACATCGCCATCATCATGGATGGCAACGGCCGTTGGGCGACAGAGAAAGGCAAGCCACGCAGCTACGGCCATCAGGCCGGAGTGGATACGGTGCGCCGTATAACCTCCGAGTGTACGCGCCTCGGCGTGAAATACCTCACGCTATACACCTTCTCCACCGAAAACTGGAACCGCCCCGCCGACGAAGTGGCAGCTCTCATGGGTTTGGTGCTCTCATCCCTCGAGGACGAGATATTCATGAAGAACAACGTGCGGTTCCGTGTCGTGGGCGACATGAAGCGTCTGCCTGAAGCCGTGCAGCAGAAGCTGCAGGAGACAATGGACCACACCGCAGCCAACACGGCAATGACAATGGTGGTGGCATTGAGCTATTCCTCACGCTGGGAAATAACAGAAGCAGCACGCGCCATAGCACAGAAGGTGAAGGAAGGCGTGCTCGACCCTGCGGAAATCAGCGAGGAAACGGTGGAAAAACACCTCGCCACGGCGTTCATGCCCGACCCCGACCTGCTCATACGCACCGGCGGCGAGCAGCGCATAAGCAACTATCTGCTATGGCAGATTGCCTACTCGGAGCTTTACTTCTGCGACACCTTCTGGCCCGACTTCTCGGAAGCCGACCTCCAAGAAGCCATCCTCAGTTTCCAAAACCGTCAGCGACGGTTCGGAAAGACAGAAGCACAGGTGGAGGACGAAGCCGCCACTGCTGCCCCGGGCGGCCGATAAGGCAACCCCTGACAGCGACGCCCCGAAAGTCGGCAAGGTCTTGAAACTGACGGAGAAGGACGGGAGAGACCCGTGAAAAGCCTCCTCATGCAACCTTGCCCACGCCCCGTTCGTTTAGAAAAAAAATATTATCAAGATATGAATTTCATAAAGGTGCTTACAACCATCTGCCTCCTTGTAAGCGGATTCGCCGCACAAGCGCAGGACAAAATAGTGCATCCCGACATCTCGTATGCCGGAACCCCGCGCACAGTGACCATCGCCGGAATCGCCGTGACGGGTGCCGAAGGCTATGAGGACTACATGCTCACGGGCATATCAGGACTTACCGTAGGTCAGGAGGTGGAACTTCCGGGCGACGAAATCACCAACGCCGTGAAGCATTACTGGCGTTACGGACTCTTCTCCGACGTGTCGGTGGGAGTCGATTCGCTCATACACGACAAGGCATACATACACATACGCCTCCGTCTCCGCCCTCGTGTGTCCACCATCAACTATGTGGGCGTCAAGAAGTCGGAACGCACCGACCTCGAGGAACGCCTCGGACTCCTCAAAGGAGCACAGATAACACCTAACATGGTGGACCGTGCCAAGATTCTCGCAAAGAAGTATTTCGACGACAAAGGATTCAAAAACGCTGAAATACAGATTGTTGAACGCGACGATGTGACGAGCAAGAACCATGTCATCCTCGACATCATAATCGACAAAAAGGAGAAGATGAAGGTGCGCAGCATCATCATTTCGGGCAACCACGCACTCAAGACTTCGAAGATAAAGGGTGGATTCTTGAAGAAAGGCGCGTTTGCAAAGACACACGAGTCGGGCAAGCTCGCCACATTCCTCAAAGCCAAGAAGTTCACACCGGAACGCTGGAAGACCGACAAACAGAATCTCATAGACAAGTACAACGAGCTTGGCTACCGCGACGCCGTAATCGTGAGCGACTCCGTATGGAACGCCGACGACCGCCATGTGAACATCAGTCTCAAGGTGGATGAGGGCAAGAAATACTATGTGCGCAACATAACATGGGTGGGCAACACGGTCTATACCACCGATTTCCTCAACGCTTCGCTCGGCATGAAGAAGGGCGATGTTTATGACCAGAAGCTCATGAAGAAGCGACTCTCTGAGGATGAGGACGCCGTGGGCAACAACTATTGGAACACAGGCTACCTCTTCTACTCGCTCAACCCGACGGAAGTGAACATCGTGGGCGACTCCATCGACCTCGAAATGCGCATCTTCGAGGGTCCGCAGGCACACATCAATCATGTGCGAATAAACGGTAACGACCGACTGTACGAGAACGTGGTGCGACGCGAACTGCGCACAAAGCCGGGCGACCTCTTCTCGAAAGAGGCTCTGCAACGTTCTGTACGAGAAATCGCTTCAATGGGACACTTCGACCCGGAGAAGGTGAATCCGGATGTGAAACCCGACACCGAAAACGGTACGGTGGACATAAACTGGGACCTCGAACAGAAGTCGAACGACCAGATTGAGTTCTCGCTCGGTTGGGGACAGACGGGTGTCATCGGACGAGTCGGACTGAAGCTCAACAACTTCTCCATGCGCAACCTCTTCAACAAGAACAAGGAGCACCGCGGAATCCTGCCCATCGGCGACGGCGAAGTGCTCTCCATCGGAGCACAGACCAACGGTACTTACTACCAGTCGTACAACACTTCGTACAGCACCAACTGGTTCGGTGGAAAGCGACCGATGCAGTTCTCCGTAGGTGCCTACTACTCGAAGCAGACCGATGTGTCGAGCAACTACTACAACAACGCCTACTTCAACAACTACTACAACTACATGTACGGTTACGGAAGCTATGGCGGTTACAACAATTATGAGAACTATTACGACCCCGACAAGTTCGTGAAACTCTTCGGAGTATCGCTCGGATGGGGCAAGCAGCTGCGTTGGCCTGACGACTATTTCCAGTTGTCGCTCTCGCTGCAATACACGCGCTACATGCTGAAGAACTGGAGCTACTTCCTCATGACCAACGGAAACTCCAACAACCTCAACCTCAGCATACAGCTGGCGCGCACTTCAACCGACAACCAACTCTTCCCGCGTAGAGGTTCGGAATTTGTCGCTTCGGTGACACTCACACCGCCATGGTCGGCTTGGGACGGCAAGGATTACAGGAATCTCGCCAATAATCCGCGCTCGGCCAACTACAATGCGGAGCAGCAGGAGAAGTACCGTTGGGTGGAATATCACAAGTGGAAGTTCAAGGCACGCACCTTCACCGCGCTCACAAGCGGACAGAAATGCTTCGTGCTTATGACGAGAGTGGAGTTCGGACTCCTTGGCTCTTACAACAAGTGGAAGAAGTCGCCGTTTGAAACATATTATGTCGGAGGTGACGGTATGACCGGCTACTCGACGAGTTACGCCGAGGAAACCATCGGACTCCGCGGTTACGAGAACGGATCGCTCACGCCTTACGGCTCGGAAGGCTACGCCTACGACCGCATGACACTCGAGCTCCGCTACCCGTTCATGCTCGGCAACACCACCATCTACGGACTCGGTTTCGCCGAAGCAGGTAACGCATGGACGGAAACGAAGAAGTTCAACCCATTCGATATGAAGCGTTCGGCAGGTGTCGGAATACGCATCTTCCTCCCGATGGTGGGTCTGATGGGTATCGACTATGCCTACGGTTTCGACAAAGTGTTCGGAAAGAAGGGTGGAGGACAGTTCCACTTCATCCTCGGACAGGAATTCTAAACAACAGAACGACATGAAGAAGATACTTTTCACAGCCCTCTTTGCCATCATGGCAATCACGGCAAGCGCGCAGAAATTCGCGCTTATGGATATGGAATATGTGCTCAAGAACATCCCGGCATACGAGCGGGCAAACGAGCAACTCAACCAGGTCTCGAAGAAATGGCAGGCCGAAGTGGAGGCTCTCAACACCGAAGCGAGCACGATGTACAAGAACTACCAGAACGAAATGGTGTTCCTCTCGCAGGAGCAGAAAAAGGCCAAGCAGGAGGAAATAATGAAGAAGGAGAAGGAAGCAAGCGACCTTAAGCGCAAATACTTCGGTCCGGAGGGCGAGCTTTTCAAGAAGCGCGAGAGCCTCATGTCGCCCATTCAGGAGGAGATCTACAACGCCGTCAAGGAGGTTTCGGAGCTTCGCGGCTACTCGCTCGTCATCGACCGCGCCAGCGACACCGGCATAATCTACGGCTCGCCGAAGATAGATATAAGCAACGAGGTGCTGCAAAAGCTCGGCTACAGCAACTGAAACGGCACTCTCCAAAGCCTTCCTCCAAGCCCCCATTCCAAGTGCTTAGTGAGGCTTAGAAGTGCTTAGTAAGGCTTAGTAAGGCATAGTAAGGTTCCATCCAAGTACTTAGAAAGGCTTAGTAAGGCATAGCAAGGCTTAGAAAGTGCTTAGAACCGCCCACCTCCCCACTCAAAAAAACAACAATAACAAACAATAAAATCAAAAGAAAAAAATGAAAAAGCTTATCTTAATGCTTATGTTGCTTGCACCTATGGCAACATTCGCTCAGAAATTCGGTCATGTGAACACTCAGGAAATCATGTCTTCCATGCCCGAACTCATCAAGGTACGTGGCGAACTCGAGGCTGCCGCAAAGCAGTACGACAACGACCTCAAGGCAATGTACGAAGAGGCACAGCGCAAGTATGAGGAGTACGAGAAGAACGCATCGACAATGAACGAGACAAAGAAGAAGGAGACTGAAGAGAGCCTTCAGCAGATGACTCAGAAGATACAGCAGACTCAGCAGGACAACCAGCAGGCTCTCAACAAGCTCCAGCAGGAGAAGTTCGGCCCGATACAGCAGAAAGTCGTTGAAGCCATAAAGGCTGTCGGCAAGGCAGGAGGCTATGTTTACATCATGGATATGGCTGCCGGAATACCTTACATCAGCGACACTCTGAGCAAGGATGTGACAGCTGAGGTGAAGGCACAGCTCAACAAGACGAAATAATAGTTCACACACCTTTATCACTACGGCAGACTCTGCTGCGCGGCACGTTGCTTCACGCACCACACGGGGCGGCGACGAACCCCGCACGGCAGTGTCTGCCTTTTTTGTTCCACTCTCATTTTAAAAAAATGAACATTATGAAAAAGTTTCTCTTGACGCTTCTTGTCATCGCCATGCCGCTCGTGGCTGGCGCACAGGTGAAGTTCGGATACTTCAGTTTCAGCGAAATCCTCAACGCCATGCCCGACCGTGCCGCGGCCGACCGCAACCTTGCCGACCTGCGGATAAAGTATGACGCCGAGATGAAGCGTGCCGAAAACGAGTTCAATGTAAAGTATGAGGAGTTCCTTGAAGGCCAGCGCGACTTCGTGCCTAGCATCCTTCACAAGCGTCAGGCGGAGTTGCAGGAGATGATGGAGAAGAACGTTGCCTTCCGCAAGGAGGCTGAACGCCTTCTCAAACAGGCGCAGGACGACGCCTACGCACCGCTGCGCAAGAAGATAAACGAGGCCGCCGCAAAGGTGGGCAGTGCACGCGGCTATGCGTTTATACTCAACACCGACGGCGACGCATGCCCCTACATCGACGCATCGATGAGCGAGGATGCCACCATCTTCATCCGCGAACTCCTTGGGATGAACAACTGATGCCGCGCCTATGACACTGCTTCCACAGACTCCAGGCCCGATAGGAGTGTTCGATTCGGGCTACGGCGGACTCACGGTGCTGCACGGCATACGCCAGTTGCTGCCCGAATACGACTACATGTACCTCGGCGACAACGCGCGGGCTCCCTACGGTTCGCGCTCGTTCGAGGTGGTCTATCAGTTCACGCGCCAGGCGGTTCTGAAGCTGTTCAGCATGGGATGCCAGCTTGTCATCCTCGGTTGCAACACGGCTTCAGCCAAGGCCCTGCGCTCGATACAGCAGCGCGACCTGCCCGAATGGGACCCCTCGCGGCGCGTGCTCGGCATAATCCGGCCCACGGCAGAGGTGATAGGCTCGCTCACGGAGAGCCGCCATGTGGGCATACTCGCCACCGAAGGCACCATAAACAGCCACAGCTACGACATGGAGATACACAAGCTGCACCCCGACATACACGTCTCCGGCGTGGCGTGTCCGCTCTGGGCGGCGATAGTTGAGGCCGGCGAGGCCGACTCTCCCGGTGCCGACTACTTCGTGCAGAAGCGCATCAACCAGCTCATGCGCAAGGACAGGGACATCGACACCATCATCCTCGGATGCACGCACTACCCGCTCCTCATGAGCAGCGTGGCGAAGAACGTGCCCAACGGAGTGCGCATCGTGGCGCAGGGCACATACGTCGCCAACTCGCTCAAGGACTATCTCTGCCGCCATCCCGAGATGCAGCGCAAGCTCACACAAGGCGGCACATGCCAATACTTCACAAGCGAGAGCGAGGAACGATTCAGCCAGACGGCGCGGATATTCCTCCACGAAGACGTGGCTGTGCGCCATGTCGATCTCTGAACCGCCGCCGACACCCCGTACCATTCATAATCTCCAACTGCGAAACCATAATCTGTCATGCTCGTAAAAACCTATTGCGCCGCCGTGAACGGCCTTGATGTCACCACAGTCACCGTGGAAGTGAACCTCGTGCCCGGCATAATGTACCGTCTCACGGGGCTTGGTGACACCGCCGTGCGTGAGGGTCGCGACCGCATTGCATCCGCCCTTCAGTTCAACGGCTACAAGTTTCCACATGCCGACATCACCGTAAACCTCGCTCCTGCCGACCTGCGCAAGGAGGGAAGCAGTTTCGACCTGCCGCTGGCCATAGCCATACTGGCGGCCAACGGAAGCCTCGTGAGCGACTGCCTGCACCGCTATATGCTCGTGGGCGAGCTGAGTCTCGACGGCACCCTGCAGCCCATCAAGGGCGCACTGCCCATCGCCATCAGGGCAAGGGCAGAGAAGTTTGAGGGGCTTATTGTGCCGCAGCAGAACGTAAGGGAAGCCGCCGTGGTGAACAATCTGAAGGTTTACGGCATGGAATCGATTGTGGATGTCGTGAAGTTCCTCACAGGTGCAGCCCAATACGAACCCACCGTCATCGACACGCGGCGCGAATTTTATGAGCGGCAGTACAATTTCGACCTCGATTTCGCCGACGTGTGCGGTCAGGAAAGCGTGAAACGCGCCATAGAAGTGGCTGCCGCCGGAGGTCACAACCTCATCATGGTGGGGCCTCCGGGGTCCGGCAAGTCGATGATGGCAAAGCGTCTGCCGTCGATTCTCCCTCCGCTGTCGCTCGCCGAGAGTCTGGAGACGACGCAGATACACAGCGTCGCCGGCAAACTGGGGCGCGGCACGTCGCTCATCTCGCAGCGTCCCTTCCGTGCTCCGCACCACACCATCTCCGAAGTCGCGCTCGTGGGCGGCGGAGTGAACCCGCAGCCGGGTGAAATATCGCTCGCACACAACGGCGTACTCTTTGCCGACGAGCTCCCGGAGTTCAGCAAAACCACGCTCGAAGTGCTGCGCCAACCCCTCGAAGACCATAAGATCACCATCTCGCGCGCCAAGTACACCGTGGAATTCCCGTGCTCCTTCATGTTCGTGGCATCGATGAACCCTTGCCCCTGCGGCTACTACGGCGACCCGACACACCGCTGCGTGTGTACGCCGGGACAGATTGTGCGCTACATGAACAGGATTTCAGGTCCGCTTCTCGACCGCATCGACATTCAGTGCGAGATACATCCCGTGCCGTTCAGCGACATTTCACGGAAGGCACAGGGCGAGCCAAGCGCCGTGATACGCGAGCGTGTCATCAAGGCACGCGACATACAGACGGCACGCTACCACGACTTCAAGGGCATACACTGCAACGCGCAGATGACGGAGCGCATGATTCACCGCTATGCCGAACCCGATGCCGACGGCATAGCACTGCTTCGCACCGCCATGGAGAAGTTCTCGCTCTCGGCACGCGCCTACAACCGCATCCTTAAAGTGGCACGCACCATCGCCGACCTCGACGCATCAGACACCGTGCAGAGCCGCCACATCTCCGAAGCCATAGGCTACCGCAATCTTGACCGGGGCGACTGGGCGGAGCGTGGGTTGTAGCTTTTGTATGGGGTTGTGGCTTGCGGCGGTATTATTTCTTTTTGCCGGACTGCAATGGATAAATATAGGAGGTCGAGCGTCTCGCTCGACCTCCTATGATTGGCAAGGCATACGGCTTCGCTCGGCTCTGCCGCTTGTCTTGGCAAGAACTTCTGAATTCTTAACACTACTGATGCAATAAAGTTGTAACTACATCTGTATCGAGTTGATATCTATTTAATTATATCGTTTTTCTTGTTTTTTGATTTGAAATGGCGAGAGTAATGTCGTAATAAATATCAAACGCTGTTAAAGAACTTCTATAAAAGGTAATTGTTGCCCAATAAGACTTTT
>USEC01000020.1 GCA_900553595.1 uncultured Prevotella sp.
CAGGCGACGAGACCTACCACAAGGTACTTGTCAAAGACAAGAACAAGGACGGCAAGGGAATAAAGAAAGCCTATATATGGGTGGTGACGGCAGTAAACACCGGTCTTGTATACTACTTCTATCATGACGGCTCAAGAAAGGAGGACATCATACTGGATTATATAAAGGGCCATAAAGGGGCCTTCCAGTCAGACGGTTTTTCCCCGTACCGCAAAATGGCAAAGTGGCTGTTGCGTCTGGCATGCTTCCAGCATGTGAAGAGAAAGTTTCTCGATTGTGGGGACGATTTCGATGCCAAGGTTATCGTACGCCTTATCAACTTCCTTTACCACAAGAACCACAAGCATAAGATCGGAGAAGACGGCTGGACGGAACGCGACAACTACAAATGGCGACAACAATA
The DNA here is from genome assembly GCA_900553595.1 of uncultured Prevotella sp. Taxonomy (GTDB): domain Bacteria; phylum Bacteroidota; class Bacteroidia; order Bacteroidales; family Bacteroidaceae; genus Prevotella. The sequence continues at coordinate 404 of USEC01000020.1, forward strand.
CGCAATACCAGTCATGCATATCATAAAGAAGAAGCTTGACCGCATGGCAGCCGACAACCGCCTTCTGCCTAAGACGGAGAAGTATGAAGCCGTGCATTATATGCTCAACGAGTGGGACGCCCTGATGAATATCTTCACAAGAGGAGATTACCATCTGGACAACAACCTTGTGGAACGACTCAACAGATACATATCATTATCCCGAAGAAACTCACTTTTCTTCGGGTCGCATACTGGTGCCAGACGGGCAGCCATGTTCTATTCGCTTGCATGCTCCTGCAGACTGCAAGGTGTTAACTTCTTTGAATATATATCCGATGTCATCAACAAAGCAGCAACACTGCCGCCAAGAACACCGATAAGCAAATACCGGGAATTGCTGCCAGACAAATGGAAACAAAAAAATATCGCTCAAGAATAAAAACTTGAGCGATATTTTTTTGATGTATATATACTAGCATCGCGGATACGCTTACTTCCAAACAGCATAATCACAGCTTAGTGAAATACATTGCAGACTGTTTTTAGCGTGCAACAGTACTTTAAGTGGAAAGTTTTTGCAAAGTTTTCCACTTAAAAATAGTTAATGAATGTGGTGGTATGGTTGGATATATCATTGGTTTTGTGTAACTTTGCATTGTAAAACTATGGAATGCTATGACAGAAATAGGAAAACGAATAGACAAAACACGCGAAGGGCAGATACTCTTCATATCAGACTTCTCAGGCATCAACGATAATGAGAAGGCAGTGAGTCGTGCCCTTTCCGTAGAAGAGAAGAAGGGAAATATAGTCCGCTTGACCAACGGTATGTATCTTCGTCCGAAGAAAACTCGTTTCGGCATTGTTTATCCTTCGGTCGATGAAATGGTGAAAGCGATAGCGCAGCGTGATAAAGTGCAGGTGCAGCCTTGTGGTGCTACGGCTCTGAACAAGCTTGGTCTTTCCACGCAGGTGCCGACCAAATATACTTATTTGACTTCCGGGAGTGGTCGGACCATTACGATTGGCAATCGTATCATAGAGATGAAGCGAAGCGTTCCCAAAAACTTCGCTTTCAAGACAGTGCTGGCTTCGTTGCTTGTTCAGGCATTAAAGGCTACAGGACAGGATAATGTCGGAGAAAAGGAACTCGCTGTCATAAGGCAGCTTGTGAGAAACGAGCAGCGTATCGACTTGTTCATGCAGGACTTGGTTCTTATGCCAGTATGGATAAGGAAAATGATTGTCGTCATAATTAAAAACAACGGGCATCATGACACTTTGGATAAAGCATACGAAAGCTGAGCGTATTGCCATGCTGCAGCGTGCGGAAGAGAAGTTCGGCATCAACCAAGTGGCTCTTGAAAAAGACTGGTGGGTGACGGTGGTGCTTAATGCTCTGTTCAGATGTTCTTGTGCAGAGCAGCTTATCTTCAAGGGAGGTACAAGCCTAAGCAAGGGTTGGAGCCTTATAGAGCGTTTCAGTGAAGATATTGATTTGTCGATAAACCACGAGTTTTTCGGAATAGAAAAGACCAGTAAGAACCAGCGGGAGAAACTACGCAGAAAGGCACGCCGATATATTCTTGATACGGTCTCGTCTGAATTGGAGACCAACTTGAAGGAAATAGGCGTGAAGGGGTTTCGCATAGAGGGCGTTTTGGAGGAGATTGATGTTGATGGAAACAGCAGAATGGTGGCAAGCGACAAGGATCCATCTGTCATACTCGTTCACTATGAATCCGTGCTTGGCTTTAATATAGAATACATTCCGTCGAGTGTTAAAATCGAAATCAGTTGCCTGTCAATGAACGAGCCTACGGAGAACCGTTTGATTTCGTCTTATGTGGAGCAGACTTTTCCCGGAGAAGACGATTCTGCGAGTGCGACTATAAGGACAGTTTCACCTGTACGCACTTTTTTGGAAAAAGCGTTTCTTCTGTGTGAGGAATTCCAAAGGCCGGTGCCTCGTCATGTCCGTATGTCCCGGCATCTGTATGATCTTGAACGTTTGATGGATACGGAATTCGGCAGGCAGGCCTTGCAGGACAACTCTTTGTATGAGCGTATAGTAAGACACCGTTCCGTTTATTATGCCGTAGGCCGTGTGGATTATTCCAAGCTTATGCCGGGTGAAATAGATTTTGTGCCTCGCCCGGAAATAATGCAGGATTGGAAGGCAGACTACAAGGATATGTGCGATCATTTTATCTATGGCTCGACATTGTCGTTTGAGAAACTTTTGGAAAGGATAAAAGACTTGCAGGATAGGTTCAGAATGTTGTGAAAAAGCAGCGGAAATGGTGTGAATTTGTTTCAGAAAGCAAAGAGACAGTCTGACGGCAGACGGTCAGTTTTGCTTTTTGCTCGTAAATTGTCTGTTAGAAATGGTAGAATTACATAAAAAGAAGCTATCTTTGCATTATGAAAGCACGCGTAATAGCATTATATCTGCCGCAGTTTCACCCGACTCCCGAAAACGACCGTTGGTGGGGACCGGGTTTTACCGAGTGGACTAACGTGGCGAAAGCCAAACCGTTGTTTCGTGGACACCAGCAGCCGCGCATTCCTGCCGACCTTGGTTTCTACGACCTCCGTCTGCCCGAAACGCGCGAGCAGCAGGCTCAACTGGCACGCGAGGCAGGCGTGGAAGGATTCTGTTACTACCACTATTGGTTCGGCAACGGACGCCAGTTGCTTGAACGCCCGTTGCAGGAAGTGGTGGCGAGCGGCAAGCCCGACTTCCCCTTCTGCATCTGCTGGGCCAACCATACATGGAGCAACAAGACATGGGAGCGCAAGTCGGCGGTGCAGAAGAACTCCGTGCTGATGGAGCAGACCTATCCCGGAACAGAGGACGACATCGCACATTTCAACACTTTGCTGCCCATGTTCAAGGACAGACGCTACATGACTGTCGATGGAAAACTCATCTTCGCCATCTACGACCCCTTCGGATTCAAGAACGTGCAGCAGTTCATCGCCACATGGCGGCGCCTTGCCGAGGAAAACGGCCTGCCCGGATTCCACTTCATTGGCATGACACCCTCCACGCTTACTATACGCACTGCGCCCGACGGGACACGCCAGCGCGTGATGCCCAACCTTGAAAGCAGTGCCGAGATATACCGGCGTGTGCTCGACCTCGGCTTCGATGCCGTCAATTCGTTGGGCAAACGCCGTGGCGAGATGCTCTACGAAGGCAAGTGGAAGAACATAGCCAAGACCGTGCTGCGCCACATCGGGTTCCCCACGGGCAGCATGCGCTATGACTACGAGCGCACCGTGCGCAACTATTTCGCGCCGGAGGACACTTGGGAGAATGTCTATCCATCCATCCTTCCGCAGTGGGATCGCACACCACGTGTGGCTTCCATGGACGGGGTCTATGTGAATGCTACTCCCGAAAAGTTTGAAAACCACATCCGTCAGGCACTGTCTCTGATAAAGGACAAGCAGCCCGAACACCGCATACTCTTCCTCAAGTCGTGGAACGAGTGGGGCGAAGGCAACTATGTGGAACCCGACATGGAGTGGGGACACGGCTTCATCGATGCCATACACAATGCCGTGCTTTAATGTTACTGACCCATATAAAGATGAATGATATAAAGGTGTCGGTGATAATACCGACCTACCGCCCCGGCGATTACCTCTACGAGTGCCTCGGAAGTCTGTGCCGTCAGACTCTTGGCAGCGACTCGTTTGAGGTGATTATCGTGCTCAACGGTTGCAACGAACCTTATTCTGAAGAAATAAGGAAGTATGTCGTCGGCACTATGCAGGGCTTCCGTGTGCGCTTCATGCAGACCGACTGCCCCGGAGTCTCCAATGCACGCAACATGGCTCTCGATGCCGCCTGTGGCGAATATGTGGCTTTCATCGACGACGACGACTGGGTGTCGCCCGGTTATCTTGCCGACCTTCTGGCAGAAGCTGCCAAAGGTGCCGATGTGGTGGAGGCCAATGTCGCCGATTACGACGAGACCGACGGCACCTGCCATGACGACTATCTCACACGCGCCTTCCATCGCAATGCCGCCCGTGAGCGTGTCACACTCGTGTCGGCACGCAGTTTCATGTCGTCGTCGTGCTGCAAGATTATCCGTCGCGAAGTCATAGGCAACCGCCGTTTCGACACACGCTTCCGCCAAGGCGAGGATGCGCTGTTCATGGCAACGGTGAGCAACAGCGTCAAAACCATCGCCCTCGCTACCGCCGACACGCTCTATTACCGTCGGCTTCGTGCCGGATCGGCTTCGCGGCGTGTGGTGGCACGCAAGGAGTATGTGCTCAACCAACTGCGGCTCATGCGCACCTACATCGGGCTGTATCTGGGCGATGTGGCGCATTACAGTCTGCCCTTCTTCGCCACACGCATTGCGGCATTGTCGCGCAACATAGTGAGGGCTTTCCGTTAAAGTCAGGGAAGTATGGCGATAACAGTGGCTTTGCAATGCAATATTGTGTGCAAAATGCCGTTCTGTAAATGATAAAGCAAGAAAAAAGAATATCAACAAGATAAATATGAAAAAGATAATGCTCGTGTTCGGAACCCGTCCGGAGGCCATCAAGATGGCTCCTCTGGTGAAAGCGTTCCAGCAGCGCAGCGAAGAGTTTGAGACAGTGGTCTGCGTTACGGGCCAGCACCGTGAGATGCTCGACCAGGTTCTGGAACTCTTCGACATAAAACCCGACTTCGACCTCAACATAATGAAGCAGGGACAGGACCTCTACGACATCACCTCGCGTGTGCTGCTCGGTATGCGCGATGTGTTCAAGGAGTGCCGCCCCGACATACTTTTCGTGCATGGCGACACCACGACAAGCACTGCCGCCGCACTCGCCGCGTTCTACAGCCAGATACCCGTGGCACACGTTGAGGCAGGTCTCCGTACACACGACATTTACAGTCCGTGGCCGGAAGAGATAAACCGCCAGATAACGGGGCGTATAGCCACTTACAATTTCTCGCCCACACCGCTGAGCCGCGAGAATCTTCTGAAGGAGAATATCGATGCAAGCCACATCACAGTGACGGGCAACACCGTCATCGATGCCCTGCATTGGGTGACGGCGAAGATAAAGAGCGACGCGAGTCTTGACGCGAGTCTTGCCGAAGCGTTGAAGACACGCGGTTACGACGTGGCACGCCTCGACGCCGGCCGTCGCCTCGTGCTCATCACCGGGCACCGCCGCGAGAACTTCGGCGATGGTTTCCACAACATCTGCAATGCTCTGAAGACACTGTCGCAGGAGCATCCCGATGTCGATTTCGTCTATCCCATGCACCTCAACCCCAATGTGCGCCGCCCCATACACGAGACTTTCGGCGAGGATTTGTCGTCACTTGGCAATATGTTCTTCATCGAACCGCTCGAATATCTCATGTTCATCTTCCTCATGGAGAAGTCGGACATTGTGCTCACCGACAGCGGCGGCATACAGGAGGAGGCTCCCGGTCTGGGCAAGCCGGTGCTCGTGATGCGCGATACGACGGAACGCCCCGAAGCCCTTGAAGCCGGCACCGTGAAGCTCGTAGGCACAGACTACGATGCCATCGTAGGCAATGTGTCGCGACTTCTCACCGACAGCGATGCCTACATGGCAATGAGTCATGCCACCAACCCCTACGGCGACGGCAAGGCCTGCGGCAGAATCATCGACTTCGTAAAGGATTAGGAACAGAAGAACGAAAGTTTAAGCAAGAATATAGAATTTAAAAACTAAATAAGATGAAAGCATGTTTCATGGGTCTTGGCTACATCGGACTGCCGACAGCCATCATTGCCGCCAAGCATGGCGTGACGGTTACAGGCGTTGATATAAACCAGGAAGTAGTCGATAAGACCAATGCAGGGCATCTGCACATAATTGAACCCGGACTGGAAGACCTCCTCAAGGAGGTGGTGGCAGCAGGACAGTTACACGCCACAACACAGCCGGAGAAGAGCGATGCCTTCTTCATCGTGGTGCCGACACCGTTCCGTGGCGGCAATCATGAACCCGACATATCGTATGTTGAGGCTGCCACACGCTCGGTGATACCCTTCCTTGAGCCTGGCAATCTCTTTGTGATAGAATCGACATCGCCCGTCGGCACCACCGACAAGATGGCGAAAATAATATTCGAGGAGCGTCCCGAACTCGTGGACAAAATACATGTGGCATACTGTCCAGAACGTGTGCTGCCGGGCAACGTGATTTACGAGCTCGTGCACAACGACCGTGTGATAGGCGGACGCGACGAGGCTTCGACAGCGGCTGCGCAGCATTTCTACTCGCAGTTCGTGCAGGGCCAGCTTCATCCCACCAACTGCAAGACAGCCGAGATGTGCAAACTCACCGAAAATTCGAGCCGCGACTCGCAGATAGCGTTCGCCAACGAACTCTCAATCATCTGCGACAAGGCAGGAATCAATGTGTGGGAGCTCATCCGTCTTGCCAACAAGCACCCGCGTGTGAACATCCTTCAGCCCGGATGCGGAGTGGGAGGACACTGCATTGCCGTCGATCCTTACTTCATTTCAACGGAGTTCCCCGCCGAATCGAAGATGATTTCCACAGCCCGTGAGGTGAACAACTACAAGGCTTTCTGGTGTGCCGAGAAGGTGAAGAACGCCATACTCAAGTTTGAACTCGACAACAAACGCAAGCCGGTAGTGGCAATGATGGGTCTGGCTTTCAAGCCGGACATCGACGATTTGCGCGAGAGTCCGTCGAAATACATCGCCACCCGTGTGATGCAGGACTGCTGCAACGCCAACATTCTCATCGTGGAGCCGAACATCAGCGAGCATCCCGTGTTCAAACTCTCGGAATATAATGAGGCTTACGACAAGGCCGACATAGTGGTATTCCTCACTGCCCACTCTGTGTTCAAGACATTGCAGTGGCGTGACGACAAGGTGATACTCGACTTCTGCGGAATCTTCAAGCGATAATGAGAATACTTTTCCTTTCCGACAACTTCCCTCCTGAGGTGAACGCCCCGGCTTCACGCACCTTCGACCATTGCCGCGAATGGGTGAAGGCAGGCGCCGAAGTCACTGTGGTGACATGTGTGCCCAACTTCCCGCAAGGCAAGGTCTATCCCGGCTACAAAAACAAATTGTGGCAGACGGAGATGATGGACGGCATCAGAGTGATACGCGTGTGGACCTACATGGTGCCGAACAAGGGCTTCATAAAGCGCACTCTCGACTACATAAGCTTCTCGGTCACGGGCTTTCTGGCAGCTCTTTTCGTAAAGACCGATGTCATTGTAGCCACCTCGCCGCAGTTCTTTACGGCTCTGGCAGGACGCACTCTGTCATGGTGGAAGCGCAAACCCTGGGTTATGGAGGTGCGCGACCTTTGGCCGGAGAGCATCAAAACGGTGGGAGCAATGAACGACAGCGTCTTCATACGCTACTTCGAGTGGCAGGAGAAGCGTTGCTACCGTTCGGCTAAGAAGATAGTTGTTGTCACCGATTCGTTCAAGCGCACACTCACTTCGCGTGGCATCGATCCGGCGAAGATAGAGGTGGTGAAGAACGGAGTGAACAAGGCTCTCTTCACACCACGCCCGAAGGACGAGGCTCTCAAAGCGCAGCTCGGACTCGCCGGCAAGACCGTCATCGGCTACATCGGTACGCACGGCATGGCACACAAACTCGATTTCATCCTGCAAAGTGCCAAGAAACTTGAGGACAATCCAAATCTCCACTTCCTGCTCATAGGTGGCGGGGCGATGAAGGACAGCCTGCTGAAACTCAAGGATGAACTGGGCTGCACCAATGTGACGATGCTCGACTCCGTGATGAAGGAAGAGGTGGCACGCTATATCTCCATACTCGATGTGTGTCTGATAAATCTTAAGAAGTCGCCGCTGTTCACAACGGTCATCCCGTCGAAGATATTCGAGAATGCGGGAATGGGCATTCCAATCCTTATGGGAGTGGAAGGCGAGGCTAAGGACATCATCAGCCAGTACGGGGCAGGACTCTGTTTCGAGCCGGAGAATTTCGAAGACTTCAGGCAGAAGCTCACCGCGCTGCTCGAACCTGCGACATACGCCAAGTGCAAGGAGGGATGCCGGCATCTTGCCGACAACTTCGACCGCAAGCTGTTGGCGGCAAATATGCTCAAGGTGATAGAGTCGGCGAAATGAAGCCGACCTCGCATCGGAAAGCAAAAAATGATAAAATTTTCTAAAATAAAAGACAATAAATTTAAAGAAATGCGGTTATGAAAATATAATCGCATTCTTTTTTGCTATGGTACATTATCTTTTCTTTACGATACTTGCATTTGTGTTGAGCATGATTTGTGGCTTCATTGTCATACCGAGCATTCTCAACTTCTGCTACAAGCGCGAACTCTACGACATTCCCGAAGCCCGCAAGGTGCACACACAGGCAGTGCCGCGGCTTGGAGGCGTGGCGTTTCTGCCGAGCATGCTGCTCGCCTTTGTCGTGTCGATATTCGTTGTCGCGAGTGTGACGGGGCGCGAGCAGGTCACTCTGAGCCTTTGGTCGTTCATGTTCATCATAAGTCTTTTCATGATTTATGTCGTGGGAATTATCGACGATGTCGTGGGGCTTGGGGCAAAGACAAAGTTCGCTGTGCAGATAGTGGCGGCGACTCTGCTTCCCATATCGGGACTTTACATAAACAATCTGTATGGTTTCTGCGGCATCACCGAGATACCTTTCTGGGTGGGAGCACCGCTCACCGTCTTCGTGATAGTGTTCATCGACAATGCCATCAACCTCATCGACGGCATCGACGGGCTCGCCGGCGGATTTGCGCTCATGTCGCTTCTGGGCTTCCTCGTGTGCTTTGCCCGTGAGGGAGTGTGGAGTTATTGCGTGCTTATTTCGGGACTTATGGGCGTGCTTGCAGCCTATCTTTATTTCAATCTGTGGGGTAAGGCCGAGCGCAACCGCAAGATTTTCATGGGCGATACGGGCAGTCTGACGCTCGGATTCATCCTTGGTTTCCTTGTGGTGAAGTTCGCAATGAACAACACTCATGTCATGCCTTACCGCAGCGACAGTCTGCTTGTGTCCTACACCCTGCTTATTGTGCCGTGCTTCGATGTCGTGCGTGTCATCATAACACGCCTCCGCGACCGCCAGCCTCTCTTCAAGGCCGACAAGCGTCACATTCATCACAAGCTCCTGAAATGTGGACTTACGCAGCACAGAACACTCATTGTAATTCTGTGTTTCGCCCTCTTTTTCGATGCGATAAATCTCACTCTCTATCCATTAGTGCCCGTCACGTTCATTGTCGCCATTGACATTATCATATATGTGGGATTTCATCTGGGGCTTGACAGAATCATAAAAAAAAGAGGATAACGCTGCTGCCCGTGCGTTATCCTCCTCGCATTTACCATGCTGATGTTATGATTTACTGTCGGAAGGGTAGTACTCTTCCCATTCTTTCATTGCCGCCTTCCAGTCGGTCTGCTCTCCTGCTTCCACCGCTTCCTTCTGTTTTGCCGCTTCATCGCGTGCCTTGTCGCGTGCACGTTTGGCTTTCATGTCGGCTATTGTTGCGTCGTCGAGCACGCAGATTGCGCCGCGCTGTATGGCATCGAGGAGTTCCTTGTCGCCGAAAGCCTTGCCCTGCTCGTTGAAATCGGAGATGTTGAACTCGTATTCCACGCGCAGAGTGTGCCTTATTTCCTTCTGTTTGCCTCGGTTGGCTGCGTTTTTCAGTCGCAGGAGTTTTATTATTTCGTCAATTTCCTTGGCTGAGTATTTGTTTCTTCCCATTTTTTTTAATTCGAATATCCTTGACAAAGTTATAGCTTTTTACACGAAAAAGGGCGTAATGTGTTAAAAATTACATGTTTTTATAAGAAACATTTTGCACTTTCGGAATAAAACTATATATTTGCCGTATCATTTTTTAAGATTTCGGTATTTTACGAAATCGCTTATGAGGTTGGTAGCATCCTGCGCCAACCTCTTTTTTTATGTTCATTTTCTTGTGTATATCGGCAAAAGTATTTACCTTTGCGTTTGGAAGTTGTAATGCGGCTTCCGTTTCGATATGGGTCGTGGCGCATTTCTTATGCAAAGCCATTGCTCGCAGATAAAAATCAAAACATTTAAAAACAACAAATTAAAGAGGTTCGCCTATCGAGAAATTCTACTTCAGAAACTTATAAAACAAAGAAATGAAGACATTAGAAAATATGACCGACGAAGGGTTGGCCATGTTGTACATCGATGGGAATAACCGGGCATTTGATTTGTTGCTGTCACGCAACCAGTCGAGACTCTTTTCCTATATACTTTTCGTTGTTCGCGACCGCAACACTGCCGAGGATATATTCCAGGAGACATTCGTGAAGGTTATCACCCGTCTTCAGGACGGCAAATACACCACAAGCGGCAAGTTCAGCGCATGGATTATGCGCATTGCCCACAATGTGATAATGGATTGGTACCGCGACCAGCGTGCCGAGCGTGTCGTTGAAGCCACGCAGGACAACGACCTCTCGAACATAAGCGGGTCGGAACTCGTCGTGGGAAGCATTGAAAGCCATTATGTGAACAGTCAGGTGATGCGCGATGTGCGCAATCTTCTCGACAATCTGCCGCCCACACAGCGTGAGGTGGTATTCATGCGCTATTATCAGCAACTCTCGTTCAAGGAGATTGCCGACACTACAAGTGTGAGCATAAACACCGCCCTCGGCCGTATGCGCTATGCCATCCTCAATCTGCGCCGTATGGCAAAGACCTACGGCATGACATTGCAGCTCGCCTGAGCCGCAATGTCTTAGCGGTTGAGCTGCTTCAGATCGTGGATAGTGGCAACAGGGTCGGAAGCCTTGAACACATAGCTTCCGCTGACAAGCACGTCGGCGCCGGCTTCCACGAGGCGTGGTGCGGTGTCGGCCTGTACGCCGCCATCCACCTGTATGAGTGCCTTGCTGCCCTTGCTGTCGATGAACTGTCGCAGTGCTTTCACCTTATTAATAGTGTTCTCGATGAATTTCTGTCCGCCGAATCCGGGGTTTACGCCCATCAGCAGAGCCATATCCACATCGCAGATAATGTCTTCAAGCATGCAGACGGGGGTTGATGGGTTCAGTGTCACGCCCGCTTTCATGCCGGTATCGTGTATGGCTTGCACTGTGCGGTGAAGGTGTGTGCACGCTTCGTAGTGTACATTCATCATGAATGCGCCGGAGTCGGCCACCTGCTTGATGTAGTTTTCGGGGTGCACAATCATCAGATGCACGTCAAGCGGTTTTTTACAAATCTTTCCTACAGCGTTCATAATGGGGAAGCCGTAGGAAATGTTAGGTACGAATACACCGTCCATCACATCAATGTGAAGCCAGTCGGCTTCGCTTCCGTTTATCATTTCCACTTCCTTTCTGAGGTCGAGGAAATTGGCAGACAGAAGAGAAGGCGAAATAATTGTTTTCATTTCTTCTTTGGTTTTGTTTGTTAATCAGGCATGGTGTCAGTTCAGACAATACACCTCTTTGCGCCCGTTCACTTTTATCACACGGTAGGTGTATGCTATCTGCCGTATGATGTTCAGCGTTCTTTCTGATGGATTCAGCTCTTCTTGAGTAAAATGCTTCATGGGCAATAGGGTTTTGATCTATTTTATAAAACGGCGTTTTCTGAATTTTATTACATTTCTCTCTTAAAAATTATGCCGTTATAGTCTTTCTTGCTATATTTGCATTTAGTAAAATGAAACAGATGCAGATAAAGGTGAACGGTCTGTGCCATGCCGACGACATCAGGCGTGTGGCACAATCAGGGGCTGACTATGTGGGGATGCAGTTCGGCAAGGGCAAGCCGCATCGTGTGGTCATGCTTCAGCGTAGCACGGGAACGCTTCCCGACATGGCTGAGGCCGACTTCTCGTCGCTTTCGTCCGAAGGTGCGGGGCGTGCTCTTTCGCTTGTTGGTATGTTCTCCGGCGAGAGTGCGCAGAGTGTCATTACGGCGGTGTATTCCTATGGTCTTGATGCTGTCCAGTTCGCCGACGACTGTGGCGCGATCTTCATCCGCAACCTTATCGGTACGGTTGTGCCCGACATCTGCCCGCATCTTGACATTATAAAACTGTTCCATGTCTCGTGTGCTGACGATTTCGCCGTCTGCCGGCAGTATGAAGAACTTGCTTACCGCTTCATATTCCGTTTTGACACCGATGCCCTGCGTGACATTTCATGGGACGCCAAGGCCCGTATCGCCGATGCTTATCACGGCACAGTGCCGTTCCTCGTTAGCTGTCCGGTGGGTGAAATCCGTGAAGTGGTGGCGGCGTTCTGTCGTAATTCTGCATTCTGCGGAGTGGATTTGGAGCCGGATAACGAGTCGCTTACAATTGCACAGTACATGCAGAAAGTGCATGAAATTGTGGTAAATAGAGAATGATTGCATCATTTTTTTATTTAGTTGGGTATAAATTTTGGGATATTCAAAAATATTATATAAATTTGTGGCGAAAAAGTATTGCTTGCTTATGCAAACGGTCTTTACTTTAGAACATTAGGAAACAATTATTTTTTAATTTATAAAACTGATTCGTTATGAACAAATTCTTACTTACCTTAGCTATGCTCTTCGCTGCAATGACAGTGGGAGTACATGCGCAGAAGAAAGTCAATCGTATGGTCGTTCATCAGAAGGGCGGTGCTGAGAAAACCTATGTGCTGGAAAATGTGGATAGTGTTACTTTCCAGAAGAGCACTATGAAAGGTGGCGTTACCGTTTCCGTTATGGCTTCCACGATTGCAGAGGAAGGCACAAAGAAAATCACAAAGGCATTGGGTATGGCTACTCTGCCTCCCGGATGCAGATACGGTGAAATGGCATTGATTCCAGATAACGGTTCTGTGACCGACATCTCTGCATACATCAAAAGCCACTGCATACAGCGCATGAATGCGACCAGCAACCAGTGGACTGTAACAGGATTCGACGCCAACACAAACTATCTCGTTGGTGTGCAGGCATATACTGACGACGGCGACGTGATCAGCTATGGTACAGCAGAACTTTCTATAGGTGACGGCAGCGTTTACGACCTCGGTGAGGGCGCCAACACTTACATCGTTCCTGAAAAGGGTAAGTACAGCTTCATGCCTATGCATGTTGATGGAACTCTTATCTCCGGCTTCACAAAGGTGGACTGGCTGTGGAGTACAAAGGCAGGTCTTGGCAACAAGCAGAATCTTGTTTCAAACATTGCGATTGATGAATCAACCGGCCGCGTGACATTCGACGCAACCGGCAAGAAGGGTTCTGTTGTACTTGCCGCTTTCGACGACGCAGGCAAGGTGGTGTGGACATGGCTTCTGTGGTGCACCGACAGACCGGAGAACATGCGCTATGAGAACGGTGTACAGTTCATGGACCGTTGTATCGGCGCTACAAGTGCAAATCCGGAAGACGGTACAGCTACATGGGGTCTCGTATGGCAGTGGGGCCGTCCGACTCCTTTCTTCGGCGGATACGCAGAGAATGAGTGGAATAAAGAAGATGCACTCAACGAGGCTCGTTCATGGACTGTTGTGAACAGCGCTTACGACTTCAAGTGGGAACGGAAAGACGAGCAAGTGACCATGGAGGAGGCCATTGCATCGCCTATGACTTTCTTCATCGCTCCGGAAGCAGAGTCTGCTGACTGGTACTACAAGGAAGACCTCACTCGTTGGAGTTCATTTAAGACCAACTACGACCCATGTCCTTCTGGATATCGTTTGCCGACAGTTGAGGATTTGTTCGTTCTGAACAATATGGAACCTTCTTTCAAGAATGGTGGTTATGTGTATGAGTATGATGGCAAGAAGGCTTGGTGGCCGGCACTCGGTGGCGGTCGTGAGTTCGACTCTGCTTGTAACATCATCGGTTCCAACGTTATGTGTCTGTGGACAGGTAGTGCAGAGGGTGTGACTGACTTCTACTGGAACCAGTACTACCTCCCGTCAGCTTACCGCTTTATGACAAATAACGGTCAGGTATTCACCAAGGTTATTGGTTGCCGTGCGTTCGGACATGCTATCCGTGGCGTTGTTGATAACAGACGTAGATAATAAGAATCCATAGATATTCTATAGTCATGCGACGCATGAGCCATTCCATAAAGGATGCTCATGCGTCGTTTTTTTTGTGGGAAACGGACGGGGATTCTTATTTTATAATTGTCGGTGTTTCAAAACGTGAATTAGCAGAAGTTATCGGAAGTTAGTCCGCCTGCGGCGGATGGAAGATAACGGGGTGGACAAGTGGCAATCCAACCGCATAATTAGTCTTTGCCGTCTCTTTTCCTCTTACCTTTTTTCAAAATGCTGATAGTCTTTCAGCGTCTTCCAACTGCCGCCCCATACGAAGCCGTGGCGGATGAATTCCTTGTGGCAGATGTCGCCGTGTGTAATCTTGTGTTTGAAGTCAAGTGAGCGGTCGGCATATCGCTTTCCTGCTTTTGGACTCACGATGAGCGTCCCGTCGGCACGCTTCTTCACATACGGATTGTATAAAGGGTTTATGTCGATGGCTTTCCCAAGACTGTGTTTTGAGAGCCGTTTCGACCCGGCTACGAATCTGAAGTTGAAGCACGACGTGTTGTTGGCGTTCATCGATGCCTCGTCGTCGGCGTTGTAGTTGTCAATGAGCACCATGCGCTCTATGGGGTAGCGGGCTTTGAAGAGGTTGCGGAAAATGTCGGTAAGGTCGTCGCTGATGTCCTTGTGGCACACTATTTCACCCAACTGTATTTTTCCGTCGGTGTTGTAGTGCAGCACTTTAAGGTAGCGCAGCTGCGAGCGTGGAACGGTGCAGTCTTTCTTGAACGACTTCCCGTAGATGCGCTTGAAGACGGCGTCGCTTATGGGTTCGCTTGTGAAGCAGCGGTGGATGCCGTATTCCTTTATGCTTTCTTCAGATACGCACTGTCCTGCCTTCCAGAGTTTCAGGGTCTCTTGCTGCCTGTCGGTAGCGGCTTGCTGCTTTTCGTGGGTGGCGGGTAGTGTCCGTGCGTATGCCGGCAAGGTAGTGCCGGCGGTGCAAAGGAGGACGGCAAGCATTGCCGGGATGATGTGTAACGGATGGTGTTTTTTCATTGTTGGTGTAAATAAACAAAAAAGCCACCAGACTCTGAGAGTCTGATGGCTAATCTCTTTTTAGTTCGAGCGAGCTAATTACTCAGCAACAGTTGTATCAACAGCAGCAGTGTCAGCTACAGTTGTATCAACAGCAGCTACAGTGTCTGTATCAGCAGTTGCCTCAGTAGCAGCTGTTTTGTTACCACAAGATGCGAAAGAGATAGCTGCGATAGCTACGAACATCAAAACTAATTTCTTCATTTTCTTTGCTTTTTAAATCTGTAAAACAATCAGTTGTTTATTAAAACGTTGCAAAGGTAAGTAATTTTTCAATACGCCGTTCAACTTTTTCGGTTTTTTTTTTGTTCTTTTTGTAACCTATTTTTAATCCTTTGAATATCAATAAGATACAAACTGTAAATAAAAGTTAAATAATTATTGCCTGTTATGAAAACCTAAAAAATGCTGTTTTTCTGCTCGATGTTGTGTGCCGGAACAGCCCCCACTTTATGTCCGAAAACAGCTTTTCCTGTGCGTCGCGCTTGTGTGTTGTTGATAAAAGACGGGGCTTTATGGCTTAAAATTTCATTCTTTTTGCTAACTTTGCGCTTGATTTCCCGTTGAGGCACCTTTCCGGTACGCCTGTGCGAGGCATTGCGTAATGCTTTACGGGAATGCTTATCAAGACTAATGGCGTCGCTTAGTTTTTGTGATGCCATATATAATAAGGTATGACGAAATGATAAATACATCTGTTTTCCAAAACAAGAAAGCCGCATACTACACCCTTGGCTGCAAGTTGAACTTCTCCGAAACCTCCACTTTCGGGCAGATGCTCGCCGAAATGGGCGTGACACCGACTGCCGAGGGCGAGAAAGCCGACCTCTGTCTGATAAACACCTGCTCCGTCACTGAGGTGGCTGACCACAAGTGTCGTCAGGCCATCAACCGCATGGTACGCAACAACAAGGGAGCGTTCGTCGTGGTGACAGGATGCTATGCGCAGCTTGAGAGTGAGGCGGTGAGCCGTATTGAGGGTGTAGATCTTGTGCTTGGTTCCAACGAGAAAGCCCAGCTGCTACAGTTCTTGAGCGATGCCTGGACGGAGAAGGAGAGCCGTCAGGAGGGCGGCGAAGCCGTGGACGCGCTGCATGAGTACCACTCCGTGCACACGAGCAAGATAAAGTCGTTCGCCCCTTCGTGCTCGCGCGGCAACCGCACACGCTATTTCCTCAAGGTGCAGGACGGTTGCGACTACTTCTGCACATACTGCACCATACCCTATGCACGCGGTCTGTCGCGTAATCCCACTGTCGCCTCCCTTGTGGAACAGGCAGAGAAGGCAGCGGCGGAAGGCGGCAAGGAGATTGTGATTACTGGTGTGAACATAGGCGACTTCGGCAAGACCACCGGCGAGAAGTTCATCGATCTCGTGCGTGCCCTCGACAGAGTGGAGGGTATCGAACGTTACCGCATCAGCAGTATGGAACCCGACTTGCTTAGCGACGAGCTTATAGAATTCTGCGCTCATAGCCGCGCCTTCATGCCACACTTCCATGTCCCGCTGCAAAGCGGCAGCGACGAGGTGCTCAAGCTGATGCGCCGCCGCTACGACAAGGCACTCTTTGCGCAGAAGATAGAGCACATAAAACGTGTGATGCCTGATGCCTTCATAGGTGTGGATGTGATGGTGGGCTGCCGTGGCGAGAAACCAGAATGCTTCGAGGAGTGTCTGAAGTTTCTGAAGTCGGTGGATGTGACGCAGTTGCATGTGTTCCCTTACAGCGAGCGCCCCGGTACAGCCGCTCTGCGCATACCTTACATAGTGAGCGATGCAGACAAGAAATGCCGCAGCAAGCAGTTGCTCGACTTGAGTGAAGAGAAACGCATCGATTTCTACCGCCGGCATATAGGCACCGTGCAGGAAGTGCTCTTTGAGAAAGCGGTGCGCGGAAAGGCAATGCATGGTTTCACGCGCAACTACATAAGGGTGGAACTTCCGCCAAGCGAGGCGCGCGAGGAGTATGACAACTGCCTGATGAACGTGCGCCTCGGCGACTTCAATCACGACAAATCGGCGTTGAGGGCGACAATTGTTGATGCCTAATGCTTGCATGATAACTTGCTTACTAAAAATATGTTGAAGGCATAAGAAACTTGACAAACAACAAGTGTTTTGTCAGAAATTCTGATTCGGAAATATGAATATGAATGCAGAGGCACGGAAAAGTCTTTCTATCGTAATACTCAATTGGAACGGAGCTGCCATGCTGCGCCGCTTTCTGCCGTCGGTGATACAACATTCGGCAGAATCGGCAGATATTGTGGTGGCTGATAACGCATCGACCGACGACTCGGTGGAAGTGCTGAAGACGGAGTTTCCCGGAGTGCGCATTATCTCATTGGATAAGAATTATGGTTTTGCTGAGGGCTACAATCGTGCTTTACAACAGGTGGAGTCCGACTTTTATCTGTTGCTCAACAGTGATGTGGAGGTGACGGATGGGTGGCTCACTCCGCTGCTCGACTTCATGGTGTCGCACCCTGAATGTGCCGCTTGCCAGCCCAAACTACTTGCCGAAACTGCTCGTGACACCTTCGAGTATGCCGGTGCTTGCGGTGGTTACATCGACCGTTACGGTTATCCTTTCTGCCGTGGTCGCTTGTTTGAGACGGTGGAGAAGGACTACGGACAGTATGACGATGTGGCGGAAGTGCTGTGGGCTACGGGTGCGTGTCTGTTGATAAGGCGCGACGACTACTGGAAAGTAGGTGGACTTGACAGTCGCTTCTTTGCCCATAACGAGGAAATAGACCTCTGTTGGCGGCTCTGTAACCTCGGACGCAAGGTTTATTGCGTGCCGCAGAGTAAGGTGTTTCATGTTGGAGGCGGAACTCTGCCTAAGGGAAATCCGAAGAAGACATTTCTTAACTTCCGCAATAACCTAACCATGCTTTACAAAAATCTGCCTGAAAGCGAACTCGCTCATGTGATGATGGTGCGCCGTGTGCTTGATTATGTGGCTGCGCTGAAGATGCTCATCGTCGACAAAAACGTGGGCGAATTCATGGCGGTGTGTCGTGCAAGGAAGGCTTTCAGAAAGTGGCGGCATGAATTCCGCGCCGACCGTGAGCACATACAGGGCACAAGAGTGGTGGCGCGTGCGGAGGGACGCCGCACTTATTCGCTCCTCTGGAACTATTATTTCAAGCATATACATCGTTACTCGGATTTGGAAAATAGCTGAAAAAGTGTCCGATTTTTCAAAATTTTTAAAGTTAAACAGCGTAATTGGGACTTTTGTTTAACTTTTTTAGCGAAAAATTTGGAATTTAAAAACTTTTTTAGTATTTTTGCAGTGTAAGAGTGCAGAATGCTCTCTTGAAAGCCTTTGTTTGTGAAGCTGCTAAGAGTTATATTGATGACAGCCTTGGCGTTTGTCCTCGCTTCGTGCGAATTCAAACTTAAGTCCAATGGTGACGATGGTCGTGAAAACCAGGCGGAAGTCTTGCGTTACGACCGTCTTGAAAGTCGTTATCTCACCACTGGCGACTTCTCGGCTTTGCAGCAGATGAACATTGACTACCCGATGGAAACGCGCACGCTTATAGAAGATGTGCTTTGTCTCGGAGAAGTGAACGACCCGGCGATAAACAGCAAGTTCCTAAAATTCTATCAGGACACCATCCTACAGTCGATAGTGGCTGATGCCGAAGCGCAATACGCCAACATGGACGACATAAACATGCAGTTCCGCAAGGCTTTCAAGAAACTCGGCAAGATGTGTCCGTCGCTCGGTCTGCCCCGTATATATGCGCAGATTGGCGCACTCGACCAGAGCATTGTGGTGGGGAACAATACTGTGGGAATCTCGCTCGATAAGTATCTCGGCAGCGACTATCCGTTGTATGAACGTTATTACGACGAGACCCAGCGTGCCACGATGAAACGTGAATACATCGTCCCCGACGCTCTGTGCTTTTATCTGCTCAGCGTCTTTCCCTTGAAGAACCATGACACCTGCTCGCAGTATGAGCGCGACATCCACATGGGAAAGATAATGTGGGTGGTGAACAGGGTTGTGGAGCGCAATTTCTTTCAGACGAAATTCGTGCGAATAGTCGATGCCAAGATGAAGGAATGCAAGGGTCTGCCGGTGGCTGAAATGCTTTCCGGCAAGTACTTTGAGTGATTTTTTCTGCTTTTCCTCTTTTTATTCAGACCCACTGGTGCCTTCTGTTCCTGCAAGGCGACCCTGCCATGTGCCTTTTTCCTTCATCCTGTTCACGACAAGATTTGTGAATTCATGATTCTTCAGTCCCCATTTGGGGGCTATGAGCATGTCGGCAGGTGACTGGCTGGCAAAGCGTTCCACGACGATGTCGGGACGCAGGCGTTCGAGATAGTTTATCACCACATCGGCATATTCGTCGGCAGTGAACAGACGGAAAGGGTGCGCGTTGAACTCCCGTGCGAGGCGCGTGCCGCGAATCACTTGCAGTTGGTGAATCTTCAGAATGTCGATGGGCAGCGACGACACTATGGAAGCCTGGCGTATGTTCTCCTCCGCGTTCTCGCCGGGGAGTCCGAGAATGATGTGTGCGCCTGTTGTTATGCCGCGGCTGCGGGTGCGCTCTATGGCTTCGCGGCTGCATTGGAACGTGTGTCCGCGGTTGATGCGCCGCAGGGTGTCGTCGTTCACCGACTCAATACCGTATTCCACGGTTGTGAAGCAGTGCCTCGACAGACTTTCGATATAGTCGAGCACCTCGTCACCCACGCAGTCGGGACGCGTGCCGACGACCAGTCCCACGATGTCTTCAACGGCGAGAGCCTCCTCATACTTGCACTTTATGTCGTCGAGTGTGCCGTAGGTGTTGCTGTAAGCCTGAAAGTAGGCGAGGTATTTCATGTCGGGATACTTGCGCGCGAAGAACCGTTTGCCCTCCTCAAGCTGTTGCGTTATGCTCTTTTCGGGTTGGCAGTAGGAGGGGTTAAACGTGCGGTTGTCGCAAAAGGAACAGCCGCCTGACGAGATACTGCCGTCGCGGTTTGGACATGAAAAGCCTGCGTCGATGGATATTTTCTGCACCCTGAACGGGAAGTGCCGGCG
The DNA here is from genome assembly GCA_900553595.1 of uncultured Prevotella sp. Lineage (GTDB taxonomy): Bacteria > Bacteroidota > Bacteroidia > Bacteroidales > Bacteroidaceae > Prevotella. The sequence goes on from USEC01000020.1 coordinate 20,576, forward strand.
TATCCATGCGCCGTAGTCGTTGTATATGCGTGGAATCATTTGATACTTTTTCTGCTTTCAGTTGCAAAAGTAAGGAAAAAAAAGTATCTTTGCACAAAAGTAGAAACGAAAATCAGACTCAGATAAATGAAACGTGTATTTTTGATTTGCACAATGTGTTTAACCTTTATGACAAATGTGCTAGCCGGTGGCATCGCCATCAGTGATATTACAAGTGGAAAATTCGCGGCAAAGACCGTGAATGGTATTAACCCTATAGCCGGAACCGACACCTATGCCCGTATCAGCGACGACGGCAAGAAGGTGCTCACATTCTCGTTCAAGACGGGGAAACAGCTGGCGGTATTGTTTGATGTGGATAACACAATGGGTGAGAAAATCAAGGATTTCGACGGCTATATAATGTCGCCGGACGGCAAGCGTCTGCTCATACAGACAAAGACAGAGAAGATATACCGCCGTTCGTTCAAGGCAGCGTATTACATCTATACGATAGCGAGCCGCAAGCTTGAACGCCTTTCCGACGGCGGAAAGCAGCAGGTGCCCACTTGGTCGCCCGACGGAATGCAGGTGGCTTTCGTACGCGACAACAATATCCATCTTGTGAAGCTGCTCTATGACAACGCTGAAAGCGAGGTGACAAAGGATGGCAAATTCAACGAAATAATAAACGGTGTGCCCGACTGGGTGTACGAAGAGGAATTCGGTTTCTCGAAAGCACTCACGTTCAATGCCGACGGTACGATGATATGCTGGATTCGTTTCGACGAGTCGAAAGTGAAGACATACTCGCTCCAACTCTATAGGGGCGACAAACCCATGCGCCTTGAATACGACGATTATCCCGGTTTCTACTCTTACAAGTACCCGAAGGCGGGTTATGACAATTCTGTAGTAAGCGTGTGGAGCTATGAGATAAAGACCCGCAAGGCACGCCAGATGCAGGTGCCGCTTGATGCCGACGGCTATATCCCACGCATAAAGCCCACTGCCGATCCCAACAAGGTGATGGTATATACCATGAACCGCCATCAGGATATGTTGTGTCTGTATGCTGTCAATCCGCGAAGCACAACATCGCAGCTCATCATCAAGGAACAGGTGCCGAAGTATGTCAAGGAGGAAGCTATGGAAAATGTGTCGGTGGGCAAGAGCACAATCCTTGTTCCGAGCGACAGGGACGGCTTCATGAAGCTTTACCTTTATAATATGAACGGGCAGATACTGCGCAAGGTGGGTGACGGCAACTATGACATTACTGCCGTCTATGGCTACAATGAGGCAACGGGCGATGTCTATTACCAGTCGGCAGCACTCGGTGCGACCGACCGCCAGGTGTATGTCTCGCACAAGAACGGCAAGACCCAGCGTCTCACCGACCGTGAGGGATGGAACACCGCACTCTTCTCTGGCGACTACCAGTACTTCATCAATACATGGAGCGACTTCAATACGCCTTTCGTTTTTACCACACGCAACCGCGACGGACGCGTCATCTCTACTCTTGAGGACAACAAGGAACTGCGCCAAATTGTGAAGGAGGCGGGTTTCACAAAGCGTGAACCGTTCTCGTTCACCACTTCGGAGGGCGTCACTCTCAACGGATGGATGGTGAAACCAGCCGATTTTGATGCGTCACGCAAGTATCCAGTCATCATGCACCAGTATAGCGGTCCGGGCAGTCAGCAGGTCACCAACTCGTGGAATGCGGGCTCGTTGGGGCAGGGCGGTGCCTTCGATTATTATCTGGCACAGCAGGGCTTCATCCTCGTGAGCGTCGATGGACGCGGCACAGGAGGCCGTGGCGCGGAATTTGAAAAGTGTACTTATCTGCGACTTGGCGAACTTGAGTCGAAGGATCAGGTGGAGACAGCCATCTATCTCGGTTCGCTCCCGTATGTCGATAAGGACAATATCGGCATCTGGGGATGGAGCTATGGCGGCTTCAACACGCTTATGAGTATGAGTGAGGGACGCGGAGTGTTCAAGGCCGGCGTGTCTATCGCACCTCCTACCAACTGGAAATTCTACGATTCTGTATATACCGAGCGTTATATGCGCACTCCGAAGGAAAACCCCGACGGCTATGCTGTGAACCCGATAGAGCGTGCCGGCAAGCTGCATGGTGCCTTGCTCTTGTGTCACGGCACTGCCGATGACAATGTGCATCCGCAGAATGCCTACGAATATTCAGAGGCATTGGTACAGGCCGACAAGGACTTCAAGGAACTGTTCTATACCAACCGTAACCACAGCATCTACGGAGCCAATACACGCAACCATCTCATGCGTCAGGTGGCACAGTTCTTCAAGACGGAGTTGAAGTGATGTTCCGGCGGCTTTCCGGCATGTGTTGGAAGAGTCGCAACACATATTGACTTCGTTATTGGTATTCGCAATACAACTGATTCAAGTTCCGCTTGTCTGCCTGTCTGCTGACATCAGACATCAGGCAGGCGGACTTCAATAACTAACAGGAAACTATTGACTATTATGGCAAAATCCAAATACGCCAAAACCAGGGCGTGCCGACTGTGTGCGGTTGCTCTTCTCGCCCTGCTGAATGTTCCGTGCTCTGTGGCAGAAACAAACCACAATGATACCGTAGCCGACAGAATTGATTTGACACGGGGACTCGGTTACAATGTGGAGACGCAGGTGACTGTATCAAACAATGTCACACCGCTGTGGCTTAACGCCAACAAATACGGACTCAGTTCGCTGCGTGACTTCAATGGCTATCTGCGTGCCGGTGTCGAACGCCCCATAGCTGTCGATTCGGCACGGCGTTGGGCGTTGGGCTATGGCATCGACCTTGTGGCTCCGTTGCATTATACAAGCAACTTCATCGTGCAGCAGGCTTATGCCGAAGCACGCTGGTTGCATGGTACGCTTACCGTTGGAAGCAAGCAGTATCCCATGGAATTGAAGAACAACACACTCAGCAGCGGTTCGCAGACACTCGGTATCAACGCTCGTCCTGTGCCTCAGGTGCGTCTCGCTTTGCCTGAGTATTGGGTCGTTCCGTTTACGAAAGGGTGGGTGAGTCTGAAGGGACATCTGTCGTACGGCATGATGACCGACGACTCATGGCAGCATGATTTTACCGCAAAGAAGTCGAAATATGCCGACAATGTGTTGTGGCACAGTAAGGCGGGCTATCTTAAAATCGGCGATGAGAAGCGTCTTGGACACTTCACTGTGGAACTCGGTCTTGAAATGGCGGCACAGTTTGGCGGCACAGCCCATAAGGTTATCGACGGCCAGATGACTACCGTAAAGGCGGAAAGCGGCTTGAAAGCTTTCTGGCATGCCTTCATTCCCGGTGGTGCCGATGCCGGGGAAACGGTATATACCAATATTGCCGGCAATCAGGTGGGCTCATGGCTCATGCGCATTAACTATGACAACGACAACATGAGAGTAAGTGCTTACGCTGATAAGTTCTTTGAAGACCAGTCGGCTATGTTCCTGTTCGATTACGACGGCTACGGCACTGGCGACGAATGGCAGGTGAAAAAGAAGTCGCGCTATATGCTTTACGACCTTAAGGACATGATGCTTGGTGCGGAACTGAATCTGAAACATGGCACATGGCTGCGCAATGTGGTGTTTGAATACATTTACACCAAATACCAGAGCGGTCCGCTTTACCACGACCATACGCCTTCAATATCCGACCATGTCGGCGGATTGGACAACTATTACAACCATTATGTATATACAGGATGGCAGCATTGGGGACAGGTGATAGGCAATCCGCTATTCCGTTCGCCCATATACAACACCGACGGCAATGTAAGTGTGCAGAACTCACGCTTCATGGCGTTCCATCTCGGTTTGGACGGCTGTCTGTCGAAGACTTTCTCCTATCGCGCACTTGCTACATGGCAGGACGGACTCGGCACTTATCACTTCCCATACACAAAGAAACACCACAACGTGAGCTTCATGCTTGAAAGCACTTGCAAACTTAAAAACGACTGGACGATAAAGGGTGCGTACGGTATGGACTTCGGGCATATTCGCGGAAGCAATACCGGTTTCCAGCTTACTGTGTCAAAACGTGGTGTGTTATAAACCTTTAAATTGCAGAAACAATGAAAAAGTTAAAATATATCTTTGTCGTGTTGCCGGCATTTCTGTTGCTCTCTCTTGCTTTCACCTCGTGTGAACTGGAGACTTCTGACAACGGAAAACTTGACGGATTCTGGCATCTTGAGCGTGTAGATACGCTTGCTACGGGGAAAAGCTGCGACCTTTCCGGTCAGCTGTTATTCTGGTCTGTGCAGATGAAGTTACTGAATGTGAGCGACAAAAACTATAAGCTTCGTTCCGCATTCTTCCGTTTTGAACATGCAAACGGCACACTACGCCTGTATGAGCCGCATGAGGACGACCGCATGAATGCCGACCCTGCCATCGAGGACATCTCTCTCATCGCACCCTTTGGGGTTAATTCTCTTGATGAGAAATACAGTGTCGATTGTCTTACGGGCAGTGAAATGGTGTTGAGAACAGAGAAGTTAAGACTCGTGTTCAAGCGGTTTTAAAAAGAAGACGCCTTTTACTGGCAGACGGAAAAGCACTTGACGATACATAAAAATCAGGATGGCACATATATTGATAGTAGAAGACGACTTGACTTTCGGAACCATGTTGCAGACATGGCTTCGGAAGAAAGGTTTTGAAGTGGATAAGGCAACATCGGTAGGGGCGGCGGCAAAGCTGTTGCTTGACACCGCTGACGGCAAGGGCATCGACCTTGTCTTGTCCGATTTGCGGTTGCCCGACCACGACGGACTCTTTTTGCTTGCGTGGATGCGTAAGCGTGATATGTGTGCACCTTTCATCGTAATGACCAATTATGCAGAGGTGCAGAACGCCGTACTTGCGATGAAGTCGGGTGCTGCAGACTATATTGCGAAGCCCGTCCAGCCCGATATTCTTCTTCAGAAAATAAATGATGCCCTTGCTTCTGCCTCTCGTTCCGCCTCCGTTCTGATGGGTAATGCTTTGCAGGGCAGTGCCGATTCCGTTGCGGACAAGGTTAAGGCAGAATCCACTGAAGCCCTGCCACGCCATATAGAAGGCAAGAGTGAGGCGTCACGACAGCTTTACAGCTATGTAAGTCTTGTCGCTCCCACTCCCATGTCGGTACTCATTCTTGGTGCAAGTGGCACTGGTAAGGAGTATGTGGCACGCCGCATACACGAATTAAGTGCGCGCAGTTCAAAGCCTTTCTATGCTCTCGACTGCGGAGCCATACCCTGTGATGTGGCGGCATCGGAGTTCTTCGGTCACAAGAAGGGTGCATTCACCGGTGCCGACAACGACAAAGTAGGTGCTTTCCAGGCTGCCAATGGTGGCACATTGTTCCTTGATGAGGTGGGCAACTTGAGTTATGATGTTCAGGTGCAGCTGTTGCGTGCATTGCAGGAACGTCGTGTCCGTCCCGTCGGCAGTACGGAGGAGACCGCCGTGGATATACGCCTTGTGTGTGCGACCAATGAGAATTTGGAGACAGCGGTAAGCGAAGGACGCTTCCGTGAAGACCTCTATCACCGTATAAGCGAGTTCACAATCTATATGCCGAAGCTCTGCGAGCGCGGTTCCGACCTATTCCTTTTTGCCGACTTGTTCGTTCGTCAGGCCAATGCCGAACTCTCCCGCCATGTGGAAGGGTTCGACTCTGTGGCAGCGGAGATGCTTGCCTCCTATTCCTGGCCGGGCAATCTGCGCGAACTTGCCAATGTCGTGAAGCGTGCCGTATTGCTTGCACGCGATGCATACATAACCCCAACCGAACTTTCTCAAGCTATGGGACCGCAGCATCAGGAACCTGTGCTCGCCTTGCATGACGAGTCGGCGGAACGGCAACGCATCCTTTCCGCCCTCCAACAGACAGCCGGCAACAAGTCGAAGGCCGCCCGTCTGCTTGGTATCGACCGTAAGACTCTTTACAATAAGTTGGATCGTCTGGGCATCTGATACCCATCCTTCCAACGCATTTCTACACTAAAGTGTGGAAAAAATCCACAATACTTCCACACTTTTCTACAATCCTTGATTTTGTGTTAATGTGATTATTTGTGCTGATTATCAATGTGTTATCATATCTGTTAGCGTTTTGGCACGCCCGTTGCATTTTTATTGTCAGGCAACGCAGTGCTAAAATTACAGCAATAGCCGCACAAAATGAATCAACATTAATAACAATTTAAATTCAACGATTATGAAAAAGTTATTTTTCTCTGCAGTAGCAGTAATGATTATGGTTTCAGTAAGTAACACATTCGCCAGCAAGTCGGCAATGAATATGAATATGGCAGCCCCCGAAGATACAACAGTTTCTGCACCAGCCGACACTACGGTTTCTGCCCCTGTTGATGCCCCCGCGGAGGAACCCGCCGCAGAACAGCCTTCTGTCAATGAGGACCCGGCAGCCGATGCACCCTCCACAGCAGAGCCGGAAGACACTTCCGCACAGAAATCGGACGATACCGCCTACATGATGTTCTCTGATTCGGTTACTACCGATTCGTCGTCCTTGGTAATGCTTTAATGGCTTGCGAAACTTGAAATGATGACTTATAACTCCTGAATGGGGGAAAACGAAAACAGACTTTCACTTTTTTTATATCAAGTGGAGGTCTGTTTTCGTTTTCCCCCATTTCGTTTTTCCGACATATTGCTTTAACTTTGCATATCGTAAGCGATTCTTTGTTCGCCAGTTACCACATTTCCGGCAATATGTAGATGGGCTTGCATGACTTGAATTAACAACAAAAGCATAAAGAAGATAATCGCAATGAGATTGAAAATAATCATAGGTTACACCATACTTGCCGTAGTACTCATCCTCTCCACATGGATGATGTACATCAACACGCGTTCGCTTTCGGCGGTGAACACCGCAGCCCGCCGTATGGTGGAACGCCGCGATGTCACCGACAGCCTTGTTTACAGTCTGTTGCAGGCGGGCAATGCCGAGCGCAGCGTGTGTCTTGGCGACAGTAAGGAATGGCGCCGTTACGATGCCATGCTTACCCAGGCTTCGGTAATGACCGCCCGCCTCAAGGAACTTTCCAATGATTCTTCCAAGCGGCAGCGGCTCGATTCGCTCGCTCTTCTGCTTGCCGCCAAGCGTGCCAATACGCTTGCTGTGATGGCGCAGATGGGTTCGGATGTGCGCCAGTCGTTCTACGACGACAAGGTGAAAGCCCTGCGTAGCGGTCGCGACTCGGTGGTGATACACCCGAAGAACGCCGCCACCTCCGGCCATAACCAGGAAACGGTGTATAAGATAGTGCGCAATCGCAAGGGCTTCTTCCGCCGTCTTGCCGATGCTTTCCGCCGTCAACGCACCGACACGTTGAGCACTGTAAGCACCGCTGTTGCCGATACTGCCAGTCTGACGCAGGGGCATATCAACATTGCCGACTCTGTCGCCGATGCCCTTGTGCAGATAAATGGCATGGAACAGCGTGCCACTTCGCACAGACGGGAGGCGATAGCCGGACGTAACCAGCGGTTGCAGTGGGTGAGCGTGCAACTCGCCGAGCGCACAAGCAGTCTGCTCGAAGACATCCAGGCCGACGAACATACTGCATTGCGCAGTGCTGTTGAGAAAGCCGTCAGTTCACGCCGCAATACCATCATGCGTGTATGTGTGCTCGGACTCCTTGCCATTGTCGCCGCCGCCCTGTTCATATTCTACACCATGCGCGACATACGGCGTGAGAAGCGCAGTCGCCAACGCCTTGTGGAGGCCAAGGCGCAGACGGAAAGACTTATGATGCAGCGTGAGCGGTTGTTGCTCACCATCACGCACGACATAAAGGCTCCGACAGCATCAATAGCCGGTTTCATCGACCTGCTTGCCGACAGTGTGAGTGGCCGCAAGGCTTCTGTCTATCTTGACAATATGCGCAGTTCGGCGCGGCACATACTCCGGCTCGTTGCTTCGCTGCTCGATTACCACCGTCTTGAAAGCGGCGAAACCGAGTGTCATGCCGTTACATTCAGTCCGTCGTCACTCTTTGTCGAGTGTGTGGAAGGCATGCAGCCGCTTGCTGCGAAGCGTGGCTTGCACCTCAACTGCCTCGTGTCGCCGGAGATGCATGATGTGATATGCCGTGCCGATGCCTTCCATATAAGGCAGATCGTAGATAATCTTCTGGGCAATGCGCTGAAGTACACCGACGAAGGAAGTGTCAGTGTGGCAGCGCGGCTCTCGTGCGGCAGTCTTGTTTTCAGTGTGGCTGACACCGGCATAGGCATGACTGCCGACGAGCAGCAGCGCATATTTCAGGCATTCACACGCCTGCCCGGTGCTCAGGGGCGCGAGGGCGTGGGACTCGGATTGTCCATAACGCACGAGATGGTGCAGCTTCTTGGCGGAACGATAAGTGTGGAATCGCAGAAAGGGCATGGTTCGCGCTTCACCGTAAGTGTGCCGGTGACGATTCTCGATGCTGCCACTGCACGCCAGACTGCCGACAATGCTCCTGCCGCCAATGCTCTGTCGGGCAGTGTTCCGGAGCGTGTTTCCGTCGTCGGTGGTGATGAAAGCGTGCGCATAGTGATTGTGGATGACGACGACTTGCAGCTGCAACTGCTGCGCGAGATGTTCGGACGGCTCGCCGGGGCGCATTGGGAAATCCACGCTACGCAGCATGCTGATGAGGCTGTGCGCCTTGTGCGCTCGCTGCATCCGCACATTCTGTTCACCGATGTGGAGATGCCCGAAATGAACGGTACGGAACTCTTGCGGCTTGTCGCCGACTCTCCGGCGCACAAGGTGGCTATGACCGCCCATGACATGAGTATTGCCGAGGAACTGCGCAAGCGTGGGTTCGATGCCTGCCTGTTCAAACCTTTCCGCCTTGATGCCCTTGCCGGCACCGTAAGCCGCCTCACAGGGCTTGCCGTGCATGCTGCCGAAACTGACTATTTCAGTCCGCTCACATCGTTTGCCGACGGCGACAAGGAGGCGGAAGGACAGATACTTGCCGAGTTGCGCAAGTCGGTTGAAGGTTATATGACGGCTCTTGGCTCCGCCGCCTCGCTTGCCGACACGGCGCAGGTGGCGCATAAGGTGATGCCGGTGCTCGCCATGCTCCACGGCACTTCATGCGACTGGCTTCTGCCGCTCACGCCCGAACGCATAGCCACGACATCGGCTGAAGAGAGGGAATGTGTCATAAACCGACTGAAAGACGAGCTTGAAGATATAATGCAACGGCTTGATAAAAAATAAGATAACGGACAATAGCACAACTTGTTGAAAAGTAATGCTAATGTCCGTTCTCTTTCATTGGTCACAGATCATTCGCTTGGTTTTGCCGCTTGTCAAAGCAATAACTTCCGCTGATATCTGTTTTTGATACCTTACTTGTTGTGTTCTGTCAGCCAACGCTCGGCTTCGAGTGCGGCCTTGCAGCCGGAACCGGCGGCAACGATGGCCTGACGATAGACGGGGTCGGCGCAGTCGCCGGCAGCAAACACGCCCTCTACGTTGGTGCGTGGTGTACCGTCGATGGTCTTTATATAACCCGTCTCGTCGAGGTTGATGTAGTCTTTGAACACATCGGTGTTGGGCTTATGGCCTATGGCGAGGAAGAATCCGTCGATGGGCAGGTCGTACCGCTCCTCGTCGGGCTGTCCCTTGCGCTTCACGACATGTGCGCCTTCCACGCCGTTGTCGCCGTAGAGTCCCAGAGTGTTGTGCTCGTAGAGGATTTCTATCTTCTCGTTGTCCTCCACACGCTTTCTCATTACGTCGGAAGCGCGAAGGAAAGGCTTGCGCACAATCATATATACCTTTTTGCAGAGACCTGCCAGATAGATGGCCTCCTCGCACGCGGTGTCGCCGCCGCCCACTACTGCCACTACCTTTTTGCGGTAGAAGAATCCGTCGCAGGTGGCGCATGCGCTCACGCCCTGACCGTTGTATTTCTTCTCGTCGTCAAGTCCGAGGTACTTTGCGCTTGCTCCAGTGGCAATGATTACGGTGTCGGCTTCAATCTCGTGTCCGCTGTCTGTGGTGAGCACATACGGTGCTTTGCTGAAATCGGCCTTTGCTATGGAACCGTCGCGTATGTCTGCTCCGAAGCGCAGTGCCTGCTCGCGCAGGTCCATCATCATCTGGTTTCCGTCCACACCTTGCGGATAGCCGGGGAAGTTTTCAACGATAGTAGTCTGTGTGAGCTGTCCGCCCATCTGTATTCCGCAGTACTCTACAGGACTGAGGTTGGCGCGTCCTGCATAAATCGCCGCTGTGTATCCTGCGGGACCGCTGCCGATGATGAGGCAGCGTGTATGTTCTCTTTTTTCCATTTTGGTTATAAAATTTCTTCTATCTGTTTTGCTATGTTTTCAATACTTTCCGTGGGTTCGAAGCGTGCCACCACCTGTCCGCGCTTGTTTATGAGGAACTTTGTGAAGTTCCATTTTATATCGGCATTCTCCTTGTAGGCGGGATTGCTCTCGGAGAGCAACTTGTCGAGCACGGGAGTGAGCGGATGGCTGGCGTCGAATCCTGCGAAACCCTTCTGTTCCTTGAGGAACTTGTAGAGCGGGTCGGCATCGTCGCCATTCACTTTCAGCTTCTTGAAGCGTGGGAACTCTGTTCCGTAGTTGAGTTTGCAGAACTCGTGTATCGATTCGTCGGTGCCAGGTGCCTGCTGTCCGAACTGGTTGCAGGGGAAGTCGAGCACTTCAAAACCTTGCGAGTGATATTTCTCGTATAACTTCTCCAATTCTTCATACTGTGGTGTGAAACCGCATTTTGTCGCAGTGTTCACGATGAGCAGCACTTCGTTGGCATACTCTTTCAGAGATACTTCTTTTCCTTTTCTGTCCTTTACAGAGAATTCATATACAGTTCTCATTTCCTTTTTGTTTTATTGTTTTTTGTCCTTTTTGTTTCTTGCTACATAATTAAGGGGTGTCTTGTCTTTGTCTTGGAAAGGCGGGATGCCGCCTATCTCTTGCAAAGATACTCATTAAATACGACTATTGCCACCAAAACAATCAATAAATTAGATAAAAAACATCTATTAAATTATAAATGAAAGCTATGAAACGTGCTTTTAAGGCGTGCAGATGACCGATATATAAAAGTTTTCGCTATATTTGCACCACTTATTAATCATTGGTGCGGTGTGCTGTGACGCATGCTTCACCGATATAAAAACAACTGTTGCTATGCAGACAAACGAACATAAACTGACGAGGAACGAATTGTGGATGGAGAAATACCATGCCATGAAGAAGTATCTTGAAGTGCATCACCAACTGCCGGACAAGAAGAAGCCGTACAATCACGACCTCATAAACTGGTGGAAATACAACAAGAAACGCGTAAAGGCAGGTAAGCGGACGGCAGAAAGAGTGGCCTTGCTCCGCAAACTCAACGATATGCGTCTTGTGAAAAGAACCGACGCTTCGAAGATTTTTGACACCTCGAAATGATGCCGTAGCGACTTCCGCACACTTTCAGAATGCCTGACACCAAGCGTGCGGACAGACTGACACGGAGGTGTGTCATGACAAGGAATTGCTTTTTACAGACATAGACAAAGAAAGCAATAGCACCCCTTATGTGAAATTTTTAAAAAGAAAAAACGAATGAAACACGTATTTATTTTATCCGTACTCATGTCGTCGGTGCTCCTTTTGACGAAAGGATGCAAGTCTGACGGCACGCCTGCCGCCAGCGATGCAACCCTGCCCACAGTGACATTGGAGCGTAATGTCGGAACCGACAGCACATTGCAGTGCAAGTTTGCTGTGGATTACCCTACTGGCGACGATTCGCTTTCGCTCGCCGTATGTGACTTCGTGCGTGGCGAACTGGCAAACAACTATCTGCCGGCACTCTACGACCTCGACTCAAAGGACAAGTACCCCTTGTATGACGGTGCGGCGGACAAGAGCGAGGCTGTGGTGGACTATTATGCCGACGGAACGTTGTCGTACTTGAAGCAGACCGTGAAGGAAATGCTCGATGCCGGTATGGACCGTCAGCCGGCAGTGAGCTACGAACTCAGCATCGCCAAGATTGCCGACACTCAACGCTATGTGAACTATGAAGTGAAGTCATATTCCTATCTCGGCGGAGCACACGGTTCGGCGACAGACTATGTGGTGAACATCGCAAAGCCCTCGGGGAAGGTGCTCACGCAGACTGTCGATACGCTGCAACTGAAGGCCTTGCAGCCCATCCTGCGCAAGGGTGTGACAGCTTATCTCAATAAGGGCGGCATGGAAAAGGTGAGCGAGAAAGACCTCAACGACCATCTTTTCATCGATAATGGCGTCATCCCGATACCGGCACACGCACCGTATCTTGCTGCCGATGGAGTGCATTTCATCTATCAGCAGTATGAAATAGGTCCATACGCGATAGGTATGGTGTCGTTCACGGTGCCATACGCCGAAATAAAGCAATATCTCACAAAAGAGGCTCTGCAACTCGTTGAGTGACAGTGTGGTAATGCCCCGTATAAAAAGAAGCCTTGTTTGCATCGCAAACAAGGCTTCTTTGCTTTCCGTTTAAGGCTTCTTTTGAGTGCAAAGAAGCCTTGTTTTTAAACCAAAATCGTTCATTGGCAGCTGGGCGGCAGACAGCCTTTTATGAGGAAAGGATTATTCTGTGCCATAACTATTTACGCTATTATGAGTTTTGCGTAACGAAAGCTTCGTAATACGCAATGTAAAGATAATACTTATGCAGCAATCGTGCACCATAATGTCACGATGAACGGCACAGTGAAGTCGGTGGCAAAACCGTGGTATATGCTCAGTGCTACATAACGCTGCCCTATGGTTTGCGTGATTATGGGCAGAGTGGTGTCCATCGTCGTTGCGCCGCCTGCCGATATTGGAGCCAGCGGACCGAACCATTTTGTCAGCAACGGTGTCAGCAGAAGGGTTATCATCTCGCGGATTATGTTAGCCAACAGGGCTATGGTGCCGAGTTCCGCACCACGATATTCGGTGATGAAGATGCTCGACAGCGAATAGTAGGCGAAGCCGCTGTCAATGGCCAGATAGTCGGTTAGGTCGCGGTGCTGCAGGAAAGAGCATACATCGCTCTTCATAAGCAGGAATGCAACCATCGCTCCCATCCACGAACCGACGATGGTGGCGACGGGCAGAAACGCCAGACGGGGATTCAGACTTTTAATGTCGCTTTTCATGTCGGGGTTGATTCCTATGCCCGTTCCCACGCAAAGGAGCAGTGCGCACAGTGCCACGAAACTCGTTCCGCTGCCCGTTGCCCATGACGGCATGCAGCCGCTGCGTCCTGCCAACAGTCCGAGGACGAAGAATGCCACTACTATCAGACTTCCTTTCATTGCTCGTCTCCTCCCTTCGCTGTCTTCCATAAAGCCCATGCAAGGACACAACTGCCCAAGGTGGCGCATACCGACAACACCAAGGCTTCAACCCCCAGTGTGGGCAGTGATGAGATTATCTGCTCGTTGCTTCCCACTTCAATGCCGAGCATGAACAGCAACAGCCATATAAGCCATGTCGTGATTCTTGCTGTCCATACGTTTGCGGCACTGCTTACGGTGTCCGACTTTGTCCTTGTGCGCAGGACATAACCCAAGGCTATGCCAAGGAAGATAAATAATATTACTATAAACATTTATTTTATTGGTTGTTTTTTACATGAATCCTCCTGCAAAATAGCTTCGCGCTATGAAGTATGAAGGCTCGTAATAAGCCGAACAGTTGTAATAAAAAACGAGTCCTTTTGGAGAGTAAAACGAGTCCTTTTGCAAGGCGAAACGAGTCCTTTTGCAGCAGCTTCCTTTTAGTCTATTCATTACTCATTACTTCATTCTTATTGTTCTGAATTTTGTATTTTTATTAAATCCAAACACCATCAAGTTGTAATCTTCGGGATAATAAACAGTGTTATTATGCACGATATATGGCTTTGGGGCATTTGTTGGTAACGAAACACTTATCTTGTTAACAGTATCTTCTATTTGATTGCTAATCACCCAAGAACTCAAAAACTTCACGTCCGATTTGCAGTTGCCCGAGAAGTCTATTATTGATGGTGCCTCGTAGCCGTGTTCTAAAACTTGTTGGTTTATATATAGCAATGTATCTTGTACTTCTTTGTCCAATTCACAAAACAAAGTGTCTTTATAGCTTCTGCTGGAACATGCTCCAACAAGAAGAACTCCGAGTATAAAGCATAGATATTTCATAAATTCCATTATTTGATTTTTCTTAGTTAGACATTATTATCATGCTAAATATAAATATAGGCCAGACGAGGAGC
>USEC01000021.1 GCA_900553595.1 uncultured Prevotella sp.
AAACTTGAGCGATATTTTTTTGATGTATATATACTAGCATCGCGGATACGCTTACCCTTCGTTGGCACACAAGACCGACTCCACTGACTTGGAAAGAAGCCTTGTTTGCATGGCCGACAAGCCTCACCCGACTGAAAATCGTACCCTACTCCGCCACAAAATGCCCAAATTCCGGATTGCACACCCAGGCAGAACAGCTGGAAATGAAACTCTGCATGTCAAATAAAATTACTGCACATGCACTATATTTGCATACGCCAAGCCATACAACGGCAAACACATAATGAACACAAAAAACTTGAAATTATATAAAAAAGCCTTTTTATTGACAATGATTATGCTAAAAAGTTTGCATGAACAAATGTTTTTTACGACTTTTGCAGAACCTGAAAACCAGCGGATTTTAAGAACCGACAAGATAATAACATGAAATTTACGAACCATATAACTTATATCAAATGGAAACAAAATCGATTGTTTTAGGCATCGCGCTGTTGGCAACGACAACAGTAAATGCCCAGAATCTCACATTGAAGGCCAACAACATCGACAAGATTGTGGCTGCAATGACTCTTGAAGAGAAAGCCCACCTTCTCGTGGGCAACCACGACTGCACTTTCAACGGATTTGAAAGCCGGCGCAAACAGCTCAAGAACGATGTGCAGGGAGCAGCCGGAACGACTTCAGCCATTCCGCGTCTGGGCATCCCGAACACCATTCTCTCCGACGGTCCTGCCGGAGTGCGCATCGACCCGCGACGCGACGGCGACCCGCACACCTATTTCGCCACGGCATTCCCCATAGGCACCGCTATTGCAAGCACATGGAACCTCGACCTCGTGCGGCAGATAGGACAGGCCATGGGCAACGAAGTGCTGGAATACGGAGTTGATGTGCTGCTCGCTCCGGGCATGAACATACACCGCAATCCGCTGTGCGGCCGCACTTTCGAATACTACTCCGAAGACCCTGTAGTGGCAGGACTCACCGCCGCAGCAATGGTGAACGGCGTGCAGAGCATGGGCGTGGGAACAAGCATAAAGCACTTTGCCGTGAACAGTCAGGAGACAAACCGTCTGGAAGTGGACGAGGTGGTGTCGAAACGGGCACTGCGCGAGATTTACCTGAAGCCGTTTGAGTTGGCAGTAAAGCTGGCGAACCCGTGGACAGTGATGTCGTCGTACAACAGACTGAACGGCCCCTACACACAGGAGGACTACGAACTGCTCACCACCGTACTGCGCGACGAATGGGGATTCAAGGGCATTGTCATGACCGACTGGACCGAACCACGCACCACCGCAGCACAGATTCATGCCGGCAACGATGTGCTGTGCCCCGGCAACGACAAGCATGTGGCAGACATTATCAGCGATGTGAAAAGCGGCAGACTCTCTATGGGCGATGTCGATAAGGCTGTGAAGCGCATGCTGCAATACATCGTACGCACGCCACACTTCCGCGGCTACGCATTCAGCAACAATCCCGAACTGGCAGAACATGCCGCCATCACACGCCAAAGCGCAACTGAAGGCATGGTGCTCCTGAAGAATTCGGCAAACACGCTGCCAATGTCGGGCGTAAAGACTGTGGCACTCTTCGGTTCACAGTCGTATGCGTTCATGTCGTGCGGACTCGGTTCGGGATGCGTGAACACAAAGCATGTGGTAGATATGGTTGAGGGACTGAAGAACGCAGGAATAGCCATAACACCCGACATGGAGGCTGTTTACCGCAAGTATTTCGACTTCGTGGAGATGCGGCACAAGCTTGAAAACCCCAACGACTTCGACTGGGCAGTGGGTCGTTCGCAGTATCCCAACTTCGCACTCGCATGGGGTGCCATAGAGAACCAGGCAAAGAAGGCCGACATTGCAATTGTGACAATAGGCCATCAGACGGGAGAAGGACGCGACCGCCGCATTGAAGGCGAACAGGGATTCAAACTCACTGCCGACGAAATGGAACTCCTGCGCAACGTGAGCAAGGCATTCCATCAGCAGAACAAGAAGATGGTAGTGGTGCTGAACTCCGGTAACGTGATGGAGACGGCTTCATGGCGCGACTTGGCAGATGCTATTCTCGTGGCATGGCAACCCGGACAGGAAGGCGGAAACTCGGTTGCCGACATACTCACCGGCAAGGCAAACCCATCGGGAAAACTCACCATGACATGGCCTATGGACGTGATGGATGTACCATCAAGCCACAACTTCCCGCTCTGCGACGGCAAGAACGAGCAGACAGCACTGCACAAAGAGGGAATAAACATAGGCTACCGCTACTTCAACACGGCACACAAGGAAGTGGCATACCCGTTCGGATTCGGTCTGAGCTACACCACTTTCGCATACAGTGCCCCCAAGGTGAAAAGCACGAAAAACGGATTCCGCGCAAGCATTACAGTCACAAATACTGGCAAAGTGGAGGGAAAGGAAGCCGTCCAACTGTATGTCAGCGCACCGAAAGGCAAGCTTGAGAAGCCCAAATGCGAACTGAAGGCTTTCGCAAAGACACGCAATCTGAAACCGGGCGAGCAACAGACACTCTACTTCGATGTCACCAATTACGGACTTGCATCGTTCGACGAGGCTGCCAACCAGTGGATCAGCGATGCCGGAACTTACACCTTGAAGTTCGGAGCCAATGTGGAAGACATACGCTCCACCGCAACCTACCGCCTCGGCAAAGTGTTCACGAAGAAAGTGAACGATGTGCTTAACCCCAATCACACACTCTAACCGCCCGGACGGGAACGGAACTTAGCAAAACGAAAAAAGCCGCACGGCAGAGACATGACATCTCGCCGTGCGGCTTTTGGGATTATACAATAAAAAAAGAGGATTGGCTTGAAAACCAATCCTCTCTCATTTCATGTTCTTATAACAGCATTAAAGTAACTGACAGAATGGTTATTTGGCTGCTGGTTCCTTTTTCTTTGTAGTCTTCTTTGCCTCTGTTGCATGAGCAGCGGCAGGCTTCTTTGCGGCAGTTGCCTTCTTTGCGGCAGGTTTTTTGGCAGCTGTACCGCTTACGGCCTTGGCCTTGTCAAGCTGTGTGCGAAGCTTGGCTTCGGCAGCTTCAATCTTCTCTATCTTGGTTTGCAGGCGTGTTATCTCCTTCGACTTCATTTCAATCTCCTCGTCCTGGTTCTTGATTGTGGTGAGAAGAGAGCTCAGCTCGTCATTATCCACATCCTCCGGATAAAGGGAATTCACACGGCTTATAAAGTCGCCAAGAACGTTCATGTAGTTGGTGAAAGCATCGAATGGACTGCTGTAAATGCCTCTGTCCACGAAAACATTCGATGGCTTGGTGGTCATCTGGCGGAAGTTGTTGCTTGCCTGCAGGTAGTCCCAGTCCTGATTGATGCGTGGGTCGTCGGCAATGCGCACGCGGTCGGCAACGCCGTAAAGCTTGTTGAAAGCCTCACGCTGCATCGGATTGCCAAGCCATGAGCTAACATCACGTTCCTCATCAGTCCAGCTCAGTGTGTCGGGAACGTCGAGAGAACTTACGCTGCTGTAGTTGTCGCACACCTCTGAAGGCGTGGAGAATGTTATTCCGCGCTCCTTTGCACAGACAGGAAGAGCCTTCAGGAAGTCAAGGATATGGCTCGACAAAGGCTGGGCAACGCCTATGGCAGAGAGTTCCATGAATATATTCACCACTTTCTCCTCTTCCGGGAAGCGTGCAATCTTGTCGATATAGTTGTCGGCAAACAACGGATAGCCCTCCCAGTCGCGGTTGTTGAAGCGCAGAGAGATGTCGTCGCTGAGCGAAACATCACGCAAAAGGAGCTTAAGGTTGGGCGCAAGCGAACAGTTGTAAACATAGTGTGGCGACTTCCAACCCAATACATGTCTTGCACCTTCGGTGAGCATGCCCTTGAATCCCATCTGTGCAGCCTGGTTACCAATGTCATCACTGTAAATAAGCGATGAGTTGCGGAGCACTTTGGGAGTCTGTCCGAAATACTCCTTCATCTTCTGGCACTGGCGACGCACTTCGGCTTCGAAGCTCTGCTCATTGGCAAGCGACGCAAGTCCGTGTGAATAAGGTTCGGCAAGGAACTCCACGCAACCGGTTTCATTAAGTTCCTGAAGCTTCTCAAGCACTTGAGGAGCATGGATTTCGAGCTGCTCCATACCCACACCCGACAAAGAGAACGCAACTTTGAAGTAGTTGCCGTTTTCCTTTATCATCTCACCGAGGGCGTTGAGGGCAGGCATGTATGAACGCTCTGCAAGGTCGTTGATTATGCGCTCGTTCTCGTAGTCGTCATAATAATAATGGTCTGTACCTATATCGAAGAAGCGGTAACGCTTCAGTTGGATATTCTGGTGTATCTCAAAATATAAACAAATTGTTTTCATTGTCTTTTCTTTGGTTTGATTTTTGTAAAGATGATTGTCCTTAAGAATATTCGTCACTACTACAATTCATGCGCAATGACACGCTCATACAGGTTCTTTATCCTTGCGCCCACTTTCTCCCATGTTATCTGATCGACCTCGCGTTTGCCTTCATCCTGCAAGTAATGGAAGAGACTTTCGTTGTGGCAGATAGAATAAATGGCATCGGCAAGAGCATTGATGTCCCAATAATCCACCTTGATACAGTTGTCAAGAATCTCTCCGCAACCACTCTGTTTCGAGATGATTGTAGGTGTTCCGCACTGCATAGCCTCAAGAGGCGAGATGCCGAACGGCTCGCTCACGGACGGCATGACATAGACATCGGAGGCTTTCAGGCACTCATACACTTCCTTTCCACGCATGAATCCGGGGAAATGGAAACGGTCGGCAATGCCACGCTCGGCTGCAAGATAAATCATTGCGTCCATCATGTCGCCGCTACCAGCCATACAGAAGCGCACATTACGGGTGCGATGAAGCACCATATTGGCTGCCTCCACGAAATATTCAGGACCTTTCTGCATCGTAAGACGACCGAGGAATGTCACCACTTTCTCCTTTCCCGTATGGTCGGGACGCGGGATATCCTGCAGTTCCTGGCGCAAAGGATACACCGCATTGTGCATGGCGAAGCACTTGCGCGGGTCCTGATGATACTGATTTATAACAGTCTGGCGTGTGAGTTCGCTCACACACATGATGCAGTCAGCATTGTCCATACCGTCTTTCTCGATGGAATAGACCGTGGGATTCACCTTGCCGCGGCTGCGGTCGAAATCGGTTGCATGCACATGTATGCAGAGAGGCTTTCCGGAAACCTTCTTGGCATGGATGCCGGCAGGGAATGTCAGCCAGTCATGGGCATGGATAATGTCGAATTCTTCGGTTCGCGCCACGACGCCGGCAATGACTGAATAGTTGTTTATCTCGTCGTGAAGGTTCGAGGGATAGCCTCCCGCAAACTCCATACAACCCAAGTCATTGACATGCATATAATTGAAATCGGCATAAATATGGTCGCGAAGACGATAGTAATAATCGGGATCCATGACATTGCCCACACGGCTTTTCACATAATCGTAATCCACATCGCGCCATGCAATAGGCACGCAGTTCATGGCAACGATGTGTGCCGCACTTCTGTCCTCGTCGCCGAAAGGTTTCGGCAGGCACAGCGTTATATCGACATCACCTTGGGCATGAAGGCCCTGTGATATTCCAAAGTTTGCGGTTGCAAGTCCACCATACACATGAGGAGGATACTCCCATCCAAACATTAAGACTTTCATACTTGTTAATCCTCCTTATTTATTAATATTTATACTTTTCAAGAAGTTCAAGAGTACGCAGCACTCCTGCAACATTCACAGCGAAAGAGATGGCTCCACGACCGTTGAACGGAGGATTGCCATCAAACAGTTCGGGGATGGTTCCAAGGCAATGGTTCACCATTTCGTCCTCATATCCCACCATCTGACGCTCGATGAAGCTGAGACGTGTGCGTTTGAAAATCTTCAGACAAGCCTCCATATAGAATCCGCCAAGCCATGGCCATGCCGTACCCTGATGGTAGGCGTAGTCGCGCTGAGTCTGGGGTCCGACATACATCGGGTTGTATCCGCCGCTTTTCGGCGACAGAGAGCGCAGGCCTTTGGGCGTAAGCAGCTCGCGGGTACATACATCAAGTACACTCTTCTGCTGTTGCTGGCTGAGCGGAGAATAGTCGAGTGCGACAGCAAATATCATATTCGGACGCACGCTCCAGTCCTGTCCGATTCCCTCTGCCACATAGTCGAAGAGGTAACCGAATTCGTTCACGAATACATCCAGGAACGATTTACCGCACAATTCAGCACGTTCTTCGAGCATTTTCGCTTCGTTTTCGTTGCCGAATTCAGCCGCCATTGAAGCGCAGAATTTAAGTGCATTATACCACAAGGCATTGAATTCCACAATATAGCCAGTGCGTGGAACCACCGGATGTCCGCCTGCTGTGGAGTTCATCCAAGTGACGGCTTTTTCTCTTCCCTCACTGTAAAGGAGTCCGTTCTCACGCAGTTCGAGATTCGGATGAGTGTCGGCGAGTATGAAATAGACCATATCTCGCAACAGTTTTCCGTATTTGCGGTAGCACTTTTCACGGTTTGAATGCTTTGCATACTGCTGTATTGCCCATATCGCCCAAAGCATGACATCGGGTTGGTCGAGTTCATATATCTTCACCGTCAAAGGCTTGCCTTCCATGAATTCATAGAGTCCGCGTGACGCAGTCTCCATCACAAGCTCGAAATAATCCTCCTCCTCAATAGAGAGGGTAAGACCCGGCAGAGCGATGAACGTATCGCGTGCGCGGCACTTGAACCATGGATATCCGGCAAGGATATAGCGTTCGTCCTTCTTCGTGCGGTTGTGGAACTGGTGCGCAGCGTTCACAAGACAGTGGAAGAAGTTGTCGCGTGGGCTTCGTTCGTCCACTTCCTTTTCAAACAAACGCTTCAACCCGCCTGTCTTACATTCGGAAGTTGAAGCCGAGAAGACGATGCTTTCGCCTTTCTTTATAGGCATTTCAAAATATCCGGGAACATAGAGGTCTTCATTTGAAGCATATCCACGCTCCTGCTCTTTCGGGTATTCCACGCCACGATACCAGTCGGGCAGGAACACAAATTCGTTTTTCTTGCTGAACTGCATGTACAAGTCGGGGTATCCGGCATACATGCATGTCTTTATGCCGTTCTCCGCTTCGGAATACTCGCGGGAGGCAACTGAGTTCTCATGCGTAAACTGTCGCACGCTACGGAAGGCGAGGAACGGGCGGAAACGCAATATTGTTTCCGAATGGGCGTCCACCAATGTATAACGAATAAGGATTCTGTCCTCGTAATGCTGGAACACTACTTCCTTCTTAAGCACCACTCCACCGACACGATAGATGGTTGTCGGCACTTTGTCGCAATCAAATTCGCGTATATACTTGTGCCCTTTCGGGCTGAAATTATTACCCTGATACTTGTGCAAGCCAAGGTTGAACTCCGCTCCATGCTGTATGACTGTAGCGTCGAGCGATGACAGCAGCACATGGTTGTCGTCGTCCATCTCAGGCACAGGCACCACCAATAGTCCGTGATACTTGCGCGTATTGCAATCGACTACGGTGGAGCAGGAATATGCTCCCGAGCGATTGGTGCGCAGCAACTCACGCGGCAGAGACTCTTCCAAGTTGGTCATCAGAGCTTTTTCGAATCGCAAATAACTCATAGGTTTAAATTAAGGTTCGTTAATAGTATGTCTTATGTCAGTAACAGCGGCTGCCTTTTATCGGCAGTCGTCTTACGAACTCAAAGGTAATAAATTTTACATTATGTGCAAAATAAATATAACTATATTTTTCAAATTTCACAATTAAGTGTCATTTTTTCATGTTTATGTAGCCGATGTTGCATAAAAAGGCTGCATAAACCTTAAAAAAGACATCAGCCTGACATCATACAGTTTGCTTATGACGCCAGGCTGATGCCCTATAAACAATGTCTATACAATCAATCGGGAATGAGGAAGTTTATCACTTCCTGCTCCACCGTCACTGTGAACGGTCCTACGGGTGTCTTCATGAGTCTTCCGTCAATGCCGACGAGGGCTTTCTTCGCCTCCAGAACGTTCACCTTACGCGTGCGGTATGGATGCACGCTGCGATGATTGAGGAACTTACCGCGCAGGAACAGATATATGCCTTCAAAGAGTTGTGTCATCTCCGGGTGATACACCACCGACACATCGAGTTGCCCGTTGTACGGCACCGCATTGGGAGTCTGCCCGTAACCGAGCGAATTGCCAATGCATACGGTCATCACATTGCGCTTTATCTCGTCGGTGTTTATTTTCAGATGCATCCTGTATTCAAGCCGTTGGAACACGAGCAGTATGAAGGAGAAGAGGAATGAAAGCGTGCGCGAACCGAAGAAATGGTGTGTCTGCCGGCGCAGATTCATTATCGCCGCGATGAATCCGATGTTTATGCAGTTGAGGAAATAGCGGTGACACGCCTCGTTGCGCTTGTTGGTATATCTGATACATCCGAGGTCGATTTTCCTCACACGCCGCTTCTTGAGCCATGCAATGGTCTGTTCGACATTGCCCTCCTTGAATCCCCAGAAATGTGCGAAGTCGTTCATCATGCCGTTAGGCACCACTCCCAGCGCAACCTCGCTGCGCACTCTCGCATCAGTCTGCATCAGACAGTTCACGGCGTCGTTGAGTGCGGAGTCGCCTCCGACAATAACAATGGTCTTGTAGCCATTGTTTATCATCATCGTCACGAGTCTATCCACGCTTTGCGTGCTCTCGCTTTGCACAAAGTCGTACTCGATGCCGTTCTCCTTCAGGCACCGTTCTATCTTCTCCCAACGGCGGTTTGGGCGGAAAGGTTCATGTTTCGGGCAGTAAAGGATGCCCCAGCGGCTTTCGTCAATCATTTTTGTTTGTGTTATCGGGATTATTGTTTCTTTTCGTTCAGCTCCATTATCAGCTCCACCTTGTCATCCATCGGCAGCGAGGCGTCTATCCAATTGATGTGTATGCCCCTCCGCTCCATTCCGCGGAACCATGTCATCTGACGCTTTGCAAACTGGTGTATCGCTATTTCAAGGCGGCTGAGCATATCGTTGTATGTGGTCTTGCCTGTCACATATTCCGTGACAAACTTGTATTCGAGTCCGTAATACATGAGCGATTCGGCACTCACTCCCTCAGCCAGCAGTCCTTTCACCTCGTCAATCATGCCCTCATGCAGACGTGCTTCGAGTCTGTCGGAAATCCGGCGGCGGCGTGTTTCCCTGTCCACATCCACGCCTATGACGAGCGAACTGATGCCGGGCATCTCGCGTTCAGGCGTGGGGTGCTGCAGGTTGTAGGTCTCTATCTCTATGGCCCGTATGGCTCTTTGCACCGTATCGACATCGCTGCGGTTGTGCATGTTGCTTCCCGTCTGTTCCTTCAGAGCCTTGAGCATTGCCGTAAGCTCGTCAAGCGACTTTGCGGAAAGGCTGTCGCGCAACTCCTGGTTCTGCGGCACCGGAGAGAGGGCGTAGCCGTTGAGCACCGCCTCGATGTAGAGTCCGGTTCCGCCACAGAGCACGGGTGTCCTGCCACGGGAGGTTATGTCGTCGTATGCCGTATGGAAATCGCGCTGATATTCAAACAGGTTATACTTGTAACCCGGCTCGGCTATATCGATAAGATGATATGGGATGTGCTTTCCGCCCACCTCGTAATCGGCAAGGTCCTTGCCCGTCCCGATGTCCATACGGCGATACACCTGGCGCGAGTCGGCACTGATTATCTCGCCGCCGATGCGACCGGCAAGGGCGGCGGCAATAGAGGTCTTCCCGCTTGCTGTGGGTCCTAAAATGGTTATCATCCTATTGTGTTCCATCAGTTTATGCTTGAATCAATCCACAAATATACATAAAATCCGTGGTTTTTACCATCATTTTGGCGAAAATTCGTGAATAATCGACGGAAAAGCCGCCTCTGCGGAAGCATTTCAGCGTATTATACGAGAAAAGCCGCACAAGTTGTCTTGTGCGGCTTTTGTATTTATAGCGTTACGGCAAATGATTAACCGTTGTGCTTCTTCATGATCTTGATGAGCTCAACTACCTTGTGAGAGTAGCCAATCTCGTTGTCGTACCAAGATACAACCTTTACGAAGTTGTCTGTGAGATATACACCTGCGTTAGCGTCGAAGATAGAAGTCAAAGCGCAGCCGAGGAAGTCTGAAGATACAACTGCGTCCTCAGTGTAACCGAGTACACCCTTCAACTCACCCTCAGAAGCAGCCTTCATAGCAGCGCAGATAGCCTCCTTAGAAGCGGGCTTCTTCAAGTTTACAGTCAAATCTACAACTGAAACGTCGAGAGTGGGGACACGCATAGAGATACCAGTCAGCTTGCCGTTGAGCTCAGGAATAACCTTACCTACAGCCTTAGCAGCACCAGTAGAAGAAGGAATGATGTTGCCGGCAGCAGCACGGCCACCACGCCAGTCCTTCATAGAAGGTCCGTCAACAGTCTTCTGTGTAGCTGTTGTAGAGTGAACAGTTGTCATAAGACCTGTCTCAATGCCGAAGTTGTCGTTGAGAACCTTAGCGATAGGAGCCAAGCAGTTTGTTGTGCAAGATGCGTTAGAAACGATCTTCTGGCCGTTGTACTTGTCAGTGTTTACACCGCAAACGAACATATCAGCCTGGTTGCCGTTAGCGTCAGCCTTAGAAGGAGCAGAGAGCACTACATACTTAGCACCAGCCTTGAGGTGCTTCTCAGCCTTGTCGTAAGCGAGGAACAGACCTGTAGATTCAACTACATACTCTGCACCAACCTCGTCCCACTTCAGGTTTTCGGGATCGCGCTCAGCTGTAACACGGATGTGGTTGCCGTTTACGATGAGTTCGCTCTTCTCTACGTCAGCCTCGATAGTACCGTCGAACTGGCCGTGCATTGTATCATACTTGAGCATGTAAGCCATGTAATCTACCGGGCACAAGTCATTGATAGCTACTACCTGAACTTCCTTTGCGTTCTCAGCCTCAACTGTAGAACGGAAAACGAAACGACCGATACGGCCAAATCCGTTAATACCAATTTTAATCATTTTACTTTATTTTTAATTAAAGGGTTAAATTCTATTTTCCTAAAAACACTTTTAAACTTCGTTGTTCCTTTTCGGGGCATGAAATGATAAAATTCAATGTACCCTTGAGGATTTTTCTCTTTTCCGCTGCAAAGATAATAATTATTTTCTAATTTTGCAGACAAATACAGTATTAAATTATTTAAAAAAAATCACTATGCAATAATTAGTGCTGAAAAGGGCACAATTTGCTCAATACAGATAGCAAAACGACCCTTTAAAACCTCTCTCAGGCTGTCGGAGAACGCACCGATGCACAATATTTGCATAAGATAGGCTGCATCTCAGCAATTTGAAGCAAGCTTCATAGCATTCGGTTTGCACTATTTTTGCAACAAAAAAAACAAGGAACCAACATATTTAACATTTTAACACATTTAAGGATTATGAGCAAGATTATCAGCGAATTCAAGGCGTTTGCGGTAAAAGGCAACGCTGTGGATATGGCGGTCGGTGTCATCATTGGCGGTGCTTTCGGAAAAATCGTGACATCGATTGTGAACGACATCATTATGCCTCCCATCGGATGGCTAATAGGAGGAGTGAACTTCAGCGACCTGAAATTCGAACTGCCACAGGTGAAAATCGGCGAGGAGATAATGCCGGCTGCCACCATCAACTACGGCGCCTTCATCCAGACCATCATTGATTTCACTATCATCGCATTCTGCGTGTTCATGCTTGTCAAGGGCATCAACAAACTCGCAAGCATGAAGAAGAAGGAGGAAGAGGCTGCTCCGGCAGCGGAACCAAAGCCGACAAAGGAGGAAATGCTTCTCACAGAAATACGCGACTTACTGAAAGAGAAGAAGCAGTAATGCCACACGACCGACTGCAACCGGCAAGAAACAAGAGTGAAGGAACCGGCGACAATCCCATTACGGATTGCGTCGGTTCCTTCACTTTTATATACCCGCGCCCGGCAATGTTGCCCCGTCAAAACGAAACGCTAAGTCACTGAAAGCCAGCAATAAACAGTACGGTCTTAAAACAAGTCTTGTTTGCACTCAAAACAAGCCTTGTTTACACTCAAAAGAAGCCTTGTTTGCACTCAAAAGAAGCCTTGTTTGAAAATGAAGGAGATGTGGCATCAAAACTGCCGAACAAGAATCCCCGGAAATGGCAGCGTATCAACCTCTGCAAAACCGTCTTTAACAAAAATCGGGCAGGAACGACGCCCGTCCTTGCCCGATTTTTGTATATTCATGTTTTGTTTCCTTCAACGACAGCAAGCGCCGTTTCATTCAAACAGCACCACATGGCTTGTGGCTTCATACGGTGTGAACACCTTGATGCCAATCTTCATGAGGTAGTCGCCGCTGTAAGTCTTGCCGTTGCTCTCAATCGACGACTGCGCACCCGGCATGAGGTTTATTTCGCGCACGGTATAGGTGCGTTTGGGGTCGAGTCCCTTCAACTTCACATTCTGCTGCGGTTCCGAGAAGCGCGGATGCAGGTCGTAGGCGAAGAGCACCGCACGGCTGCCGTCCTTCTGGACATAGTTCAAAGCGCAATGGTCGCTGCCGTAAGGGGAGACAAGGCGGTACTGGTCGCCTTCAAGAATCACGGGCTTCAGCTCGTTATAGTTGGCCACTGCCTGCTGCATGAACTTGTAGTCGTCGGCGGAAAGCGACTTGAGGTCGATGTCGAAACCAAGCTTGCACATACTGCACACATCGGTGCGGAACTTCACACTTGTCTTGCGGTTCCAGTTGGTCACATGCGAACCCATCGTCTTGGCAGGGAAGAATTTTGAGAGACTCCACTGTATGTAGATGCGTTCAAACGGGTCGGTGTCGTCGGAACACCAGAACTCGGTGAAGTATTTCAGCATAGCATAGTCCATGCGTCCGCCACCGCCCGAGCACAGCATCATCGGAAGCGTGGGATATTTGGCATGGATACGGTCGAGCACCTTGAATATTCCGCGGATGTGGTCGATGTAGAAGTTGCCCTGATTCTGTTTGTGATAGGGCGAGAAGATGTTGGTTATCACGCTGTTGCAGTCCCATTTGAAATAGGCGACATCAGGGTTCTCGGTCATTATGCGGTCCACGATGCCGAAGACATAGTCCTGCACTTTCGGGTTGGAAATGTCGAGAACGAGCTGATGGCGATAAAAATAGGTGTCGCGGTTGGGCTGCATAATCACCCAATCGGGATGCTTCTCAAAAAGTTCACTCTTGGGATTCACCATCTCCGGCTCTATCCAGATGCCGAACTTCACGCCCGCCTTCTTGGCGTCGCGCACCATTCCGGGAATTCCGTCGGGCAGCTTTGTCCTGGTAGCATCCCAGTCGCCGAGTCCGGCACGGTCGTCCTTGCGCGGATATTTATTGCCAAACCATCCGTCGTCAAGCAGGAACATGTCCACGCCGAGGTCCTTGGCGTCCTTCATAAGGTCGGCAAGAGTCTGCTGGTCGAAGTTGAACGAAGTGTTCTCCCAGTTGTTGAGCAGAGTCAGACGGTCGCCGAGTCCCATGTTCACCTGATACTTCCGCGCCCAGTCGTGCAGGTTGCGGCTTGCCTCTCCCACTCCGTTGGCACTCATGGCGAATATGAATTCGGGAGTGGTGAAGACTTCTCCGGACTTCAGGCGATAGTCCGAAGCATACGGATTGATGGCAGGGATGACACGCAGAGCACCCACGTTGTCCACTTCAAAAGTGAAGCGGAAGTTGCCGGGCCAGCCTATCGTGCCGAGCATTACACGCCCCTCGTCCTCACGGGCAGGTGCGTCGAAGCCGAGTTCAAAGAACGGTTCCGTCTGCATTGCTGCACGGGTTCCGAGCTTTGTGTCGATTACTTTCTTACCGGTGGTGAGTTTTTCCGTCTCTGGTTGTCCCTCCCTTGCCCAATCGCTATGATAGGAAGTGAGGAAATACTGCGACGCTCTGAAATAGAGCATCGTACTGCTGTAACGGAAGAGTGTGATTGGCGACTTCTCCTTGTGCTCTATCTCGCTCCACGCCTTAATCACATTCTCCTTTGCATAAGCCACATAATGCAGACGCACCGTCACGGGATATGCCTTATCCTGCAACGTTATCACGGTCTCGACGCCGCCATCCACGGCACGCGTCGCCATGTCCTTATAATATAAATAGGTGGTCATGTTGCCGTCGGCATGGGTTATGGCGAGTGCCGGCTCGAAGAAATCCTCCGCTCCGGAAGTGGCGCACACCTCATGCCCGCGCTTGCATACGGCACCGTCGGAGGCCGCATAGACGCTCCAGTCAAGCTTGTCGTACTCGGAAGGGTCGGTCAGACGGTCGCCAAGATACACCTGATAGAGCCGGCCGTTAGGCGCGACTTGCATCACGAGGTCGGTTGTACCGGTTGAAACCATGATTGTCTTCTGGGCTGCAAAACCCAGGACGGATGTCGCGAAAAGCAACATCAGCAAAAGCGTTCTTTTCATTTTCATTTGTATCAGTTTTAGTTCAAAAATATATTCAAATCAGGTAAAGCTATCATAAAAGCATAAACAAAAAAATGGCAACATAGCCCCGGTATCGGAACTATGTGCCATTTGTTTTCTATCATCAGAGCCATGGAGCCAGCAGATGGGCGAACCAGCCCACGAACTTCTTCCACGGAGTGCGGAATTCGTTCCATGTCTGCGGCGTAAGTCTGAAACTTTGCTTCTTGTCGGCGTCAAACATGTTGCTCAACTCCTTCGTAGTGCATCTGTCAATGATTACCGCATTCTCCTCATAGTCGAAGCGAAGGCTTCGCGCATTGAGGTTGGCGCTGCCCACAGTACAGAACTTCCCATCCACCATTATCACTTTGGTGTGATGGAATCCGGGCTTGTAGATATACACATCAACGCCATGTTTCATCAGTTTGTGGACATTGTAGAACACGCAATCGGGTGTCAATGGTATGTCGCTGTGTGCCGACACCATCACTTCCACCTTCACGCCACGCTTCACCGCATTGCGCAAGGCACGCTTCAATGATGAACTCAGAGTGAGATAAGGGTTTATTATCTTTATGCTGTCAATGGCTTCGTTGATGGCATTGATGTAGAACGTGCGGATAATCTTGTTTGAAGTGAGCGGTTCGCGGTTGATTATGCCCACCATTTTATGCCCCGCAGTAGCACAAGTGTCCGGTTTCAAACCTGTGATGTAGTCGGCACCGCGGAAGCCACGGAAGTATTGCGCACCGTGAACATTCTGTTTTGTTGTCTTGTTCCAGATGCGCAGGAATATCGATTGCAGCGTGTTCACCTCGTCACCTTCAATCCGACAATGCATATCACGCCACTCTCCCACCTGCTTCGTACCTTTGATGTAATAGTCGGCCACGTTCATTCCACCCGTGTAGGCTATCTTTCCGTCGATGACAACAATCTTCCTGTGGTCGCGATGGAACACATGATTCACCCAAGGGAAGCGCAACGGGTCGAATTCATAGATTTCAACGCCGTGGCTGCGCAACTCTTCAAGATGCCGTTTCTTCAACGGACGGTTGTTGGAGGAATTGCCGAAGCTGTCGAACAATGCCCTCACCTCAACGCCTTCACGCGCTTTCAGCACGAGTATCTCGAACAGACGGGAAGCAATGGAGTCGTTGCGGAAGTTGAAATATTCCAGATGTACGCTGCTTTTCGCCTGACTTATGGCACTGAACATATCGTCGAATTTCTCCTGACCATTCATCAACAGCGTCACACTATTGTTGCAGGAGAACTTCACACCAGCCTCACGCAGCTTCCCGACAATAAGAGAATCACTCGTGACGGCATTCGCCAGCGAGGCGATGCAGCAGAATATAAATATAAAAAGTTGTCTTAATCTCATGCCAATGCGTCACACCATACAACTGTAATGATCTACTACTCCGAGCAGACGCTTGTCGGAATCGACGACAAGGACAGTGTGAATCTTGTATTTGTTCATTATTTTCTGAATCTCACTGATTTTGGTTGTGGGTCCGACGGACTTGGGATTGCGTGTCACAATGTCATCGACTGTCTTGTCGAAGAACTTCTCCTGCCACTTTTCCATAGCCCTTCGTATGTCGCCGTCGGTGATAATGCCAGTCACTTTGCCGTCGTCCAGCGTCACACCAAGTCCCAGTTTGCCCTTGCTCACAAGGATTATGGCCTCGCCAAGATGCATGTCCTTGGGCAGGATAGGCATATCTTCGGTGCGCATCACATCACTTGCAGTGGTGAGAAGACGCTTGCCAAGCGAGCCACCGGGATGGAACTGTGCAAAATCCTTGGGTTTGAAATCGCGCACTTCCATCAGCGCCACCGCCAGAGCATCGCCCATTGCGAGCGTAGCAGTAGTGCTGCTCGTCGGTGCGAGATTGAGAGGACAGGCCTCTTTCTGCACCTTCACGTTTATATGAACAGATGAATATTTGGCAAGCAACGATTCCGGATTGCCGCTCATGCCTATGATCGGGATGTTCATGTGAAGCACCATAGGAATGAAACGAAGCAGTTCGTCGGTCTGTCCGGAGTTGCTTATGGCGAGAACCACATCGTCGTGCGTCATAACTCCAAGGTCGCCGTGAAAAACATCAAGCGGATTGATGAAGAACGACGGCGTGCCTGTGCTCGAAAGCGTCGCGGCTATCTTCGCACCTATATGTCCGCTCTTCCCCACACCGGTCACTATCACCTTGCCGTGACAGTTGTATATGAGTTCAACGGCCTTATCGAAGTTGCCGTCCAAAAGCGGAATCAACCCCAACAAAGCTTCGGCTTCATCGCGGATGCATTGTGATGCGTATTCTCTCACATGCTTCAAGCGTTCCATTGCTTTAGAATCCATATCCAATTTATTCGTTCAATGTTTTAACAAGCTGTTCCAATTCGTCGAGCGGCAACATGTTAGGGCCGTCGCTCAGAGCCTCATCCGGACTGGGATGCACCTCGAAGAAGTAGCCCGTTGCGCCGAAAGCCTTTGCCGCCTTTGCCATGGAAGGCACGAAACGACGGTCGCCCGAAGTCTTGCCGCCACCTGCTCCCGGACGCTGCACACTGTGCGTGCAGTCCATGATAACGGTAGGAACGATGTCAAGCATATCGGGAATGTTGCGGAAATCGACCACAAGATTATTATAACCATATATGTTTCCGCGCTCAGTGAGCCACACATCGGAAGCTCCGGCATCGCGTGCTTTCTCAACGGGATAGACCATATCGGCACCGCTCAGGAACTGCGCTTTCTTTATATTCACGGTTTTTCCGGTTCTGGCGGCAGCCACAAGCAAGTCTGTCTGACGACAGAGAAAGGCGGGAATCTGTATCACATCCACCACCTGCCCCACTGCTTCGGCCTGCCAACTCTCATGGATATCGGTGAGGATGCGCAATCCGTACTTTGTCTTCACGTCTTGCAACATCTGCAATCCCTTCTCCAGTCCGGGACCGCGGAACGACTTTATCGATGTGCGGTTGGCTTTGTCGAATGAAGCCTTGAAGATGATTTCCACCCCAAGACGACTGTTTATCTCCACAAGTCGCTCAGCAACGGTGTCAAGAAGCTGCTCCGACTCTATCACACATGGTCCTGCTATAAAAACTGGCTGCATAAATCCGATTATTGATTGCTTTTTCGTAGAAAAAATTCGAGGTGCATTGCCAATCATCTGACAATACACCTGCAAAGGTAATACATTTTAAATAAAAAGAAAAATGTTGTGCCGTTTTATTGCAGTTTGCACTGCTTTTCCCGACTATATGTCTGCCACATCCACATAACCGTGCATCACGGCATAGATGGTAAGTGCCGACACGCTCTTCATTCCGAGTTTGTCCATCACGTTTTTCCGGTGGGTCACTACGGTGGGGATACTTATGTTCAGCATATCGGCAACCTGCTTGTTCATATATCCCTTTGCGACGAGGGTCATAACCTCTATCTCCCGCTTTGTGAGCTGGTTTCCGTGACACTCGTGCGCGACATGGGTCGGCGGCAGGTTGCGCCCTTTTGCATGGGCATGCTGTTCCAATGCGAGTATGGAGCGCACAAGATGCTTCTCCGGCTGTGACACGCAGATGGAATGAAAGTCGCCCACTCCCGACTCCTCGAAAGCCAGTTGTGTGAGCACAATGGTCTTATGGCGGTTGGCGGCAAAGAACGCCATGTTGCCGAGCACCACGCGGGTATCGGCAAAATAATGGTAGTACTGTTCCGGATGATTGGCAGACAGTTCGGCAAAAGAGCCGTAAGCGTCCACCTGCATCATCGGCATCACCGATTGCAATATATGCTTCAACCCTAACACTGCGAGAGTGTTAGGGTCGATTATCGCTATGCGTGGTATTCTGTTCTGATGTTGCATGCTTTTATTTTTTCCAGAATCGTGATGTGATGTCGGTAAAATCGTCGCCCACAGCACGCTTGTACAGGCGCTGGTTTGTCGTGCGTTCCTTCAGACAGCCGAGGTGCTCGATGTAGGGGCCGAGCTTCACATAGTCGAACACTTTTCTGTTTATGCCTGCCGGTATGCGTTGCCTGCCGCTATACCATGCCACCTTCATCTCCGGATGTTCACGGTGCATGTAGCTTGCGAGGCGTTCCACATACTCCGGTTCGGCATCGCCGCCCATGAAGCACACGCAGGTCACCTCGTTCTTGTACTCGGCCATGAACCGGTCGAGCACCATAGGAGTGAGCGGTTCGCCTATGTCCTGCCACAGATACTGGCTGTGGCAGCTCGGACAACGGCACGGGCAGTTGGTGATGTTTATGGAAAGCGTCACTTCATCGGGTATTTCCTGAAAGACGATTCCTGTGTTAAGATATTTCAGCATGATGTTCAGGCTTCTGCATATTTGTTCTTTTCGGCATAGTAACGACGGCTTGCCTCCTGCTGGCGAGCCTTCGAGAAGTTGCTGACACGCTTCAGATAGCCAATGATGCGTGTCATGTAATCAACGTTCTCGCTGCCGCAATGCGGACATTTCTTGAGGTAACGCTTGTCGATGTATCCGCAGTCGTTGCAGATTGTATTCGGGATATTGAATGTGAAGTAGTTGCATCCTTCCTTGGCAGCCACGCGCAACAGCTGGCGATACTGTGCCTGCGAGAGGTGCTCCTCAAGGTTCATGTGCAGCGCCGAGCCTCCCGTGAGGTGCTCGATGTAGGGTGCTCCGTGCATCTTGAACTTGTCCATGATGTTGAGGCTGTCGTCCTCCACCACATAGAAGTAGCTGTTGTAGCAGTCGCGCGGCACGAAGTAGCCGTCTTCCCTATCCCACTTTGCGTGCTTCACGCCCACGTTCTCGGCAGGAATCATCTCGCAGTTGAAGAGCACTTCCTTTGTGCGATACTGCACGTTGTACTTCTCCACGAGTCCGAGCACGGTCTGCACGAATGCCAGATAGTCAGGATTGTCGGTGATTTTCAGTCCCATGAATTCGGCAGCCTCAACGAGTCCGTTCACACCGATGGTGAGATACTGGCGTCCCATGTTTATGTAACCGGCGTCGAACAGCGGCAGCATACCATGCTTCTGCAGTTCCTTGAGGTTCTCGTTGTATGCGAGCTGCACCTTATGACAGAGGTCTATCACCCCACTGAGGTACTCCTTGTAGTCGAGCTTGTTGTTCACGGCGTACTGTATGCAGCGGTTCAGGTTGATGGTGAGCACGCTCTTCGAACCTGTCGATACGCCTCCCGCACCGAGAGTATAGCTGAATCCGTTGTCCTGAATCTCGTTGCGCAGACGGCAGCAGGAACTCAGTGAGTCGGCATTGTCGCTCATATAAGTGAAGAAGGAGTGTCCCTCCGAATACATTTCGGCAGTGAAGTCGCCCCATTCCTTATCTATAACGTCGCCGTCCTTTGCAAGCAACGCCATTGTTTCCACGGGGAATGTGAGCACGGTCTTGGTGCGCTCCTTGTTGAACCACTTCATGAAACGCTTCTGAAGCCATGACAGTCCGTCCCAGTCGGGGCGTGAGCCGTCGGGGAAGCGGAACTCTCCGAAGAGGCTTTCAAAGTATGGTTTGTCATAATATGCGATGTTCCAGAACACAGCCTGATAGTTGCGTGCGCCCGTAGGCTGGTTTATCGAATAGACAATCTGCTCGAAACAGTCGGTGATAACCTTGTCGATGGAGCGCTGTTTGAGCGAGAGGTCCACCACCTTCTCCACGTCCTTCCAGTAGTCGGTGCCGTATTCCTTTCCAATGAAGTAGTTGAGATACATGAGGAACTCCGGTGTGGCACATGCGCCGCTGAGCATACTCGACACCATGAACACCATATTGACGAATCCTCCGCAGAACGACTTCAGGTTTGTAGGGGCTGTGGAGTTGCCGCCGATTGACGTAGTGCCGCCGATGAGCCATGGATACATCGTTATCGACGCACAGTAGTTGGCGAGCGAGGTCTCGTCGTTCTTATATATAAAGTGGTGCTTGAGCTTGTCGATGTATTCGTCGGCGAGATCCTTGCCATACATCTTCTTGATGCGGTCGGTGAGCAGACGGCGGTTCAGACGTATGAAGCCAGACTTGGGAAGTTCGCCTATGAGTGTCGCGATGTTCTTGTGTTCCACGTTGGCATTGGCGTCGTACTTCGAGCCGGTAGCGGCGTTCGACGCATTGCAGTAGTCGGTGAGGAACTTCAGTTTCTCCATAGTCTCGCGGTCTTCGGTGTGGCGCTGACGGTAGAGCATGAACGATTTGGCCACCTTGAAGAAGCCTTCTGCCATCAAAGCCTCCTCCACCTGGTTCTGAATATCCTCTACGGTGATGCCTTCATGAATATCCAGACGGCTGATGATCTTTGATATTGCATTGAGGTCGATCTGTTCATCAACCGACTGGAATGCCTTTATCACGGCATTCATTATCTTGTCTAATGAGAAGCGGTCCTGAGAACCGTCACGCTTGGTAATTTTGAAGTTCTCCATTTCTATTCGGTGTATTGTTATTTGTCTTTGGGTTTTGTAATTCAATATAGAGTTGTCATTCTTTTTTCACACATCGTTTCATTCGCGAAGCCTGTAAAAGTTTTCTGTTTTGGGAAACTTTTTCGTTTTCGTCTTTCAAAAAGTTTTCCGTTTTGTCAAACTTTTAAAAAGTCCGGTAAAGAAAACTTCTTCATACAGCTTCAAGGAAACTGCTGCAAAGATAATATAAAAAAACGATTTCATTACAACAAAATTGAAATATTAACAGAAAAAAATCATCATCCACAGGTCACAAAAACGCACCCGTCCTACAGTAATAATTTGAGCAAAACCTACATCATCCGCAATACCAACAGGTTAGCATAGCAAGTGAACGAATGTTACCCCACCCGTCAAAAAAAGCAGTCCAGTCTTGCTAAAATCACAGATTCGCACCAACAGGCGAAAAGCACTACAGGCGGCATAAAGTCAGAACAGAATTTCCGTATGTGCCAAACATTTGCTAACTTTGTAACAAACAACCACATTATTAAATATATAAGAACTTATGAAAACATTCAATCTATTCAGTCTGGCCTTTGCCTCGCTGCTCACACTGGGCACGCTGACAACAAACGCACAGTCGCTTTCGCCATCGACCAAGTGGCACTGGAACAAGGGGAAAATCGTAATCGAGACTCCGGAGCGTCCTGCCGGACAGAAGGATGTGCTCAATCTGCGCCTGCCCAAGATGAAGACTGTGCGCGTGGGATTCGTCGGTCTGGGAATGCGCGGGCCGAGTGCCGTGGCCGATTTCTGCCTTATTCCAGGCGTACAGATTGTTGCCCTCTGCGACTTTGAGCAGGAACGCGCCGAAAAGCAGAACGAACTTCTGCGCAAGAACGGGCTCGCCCCTGCCGCCGTCTATTACGGAGAGAAGGGTTACGAAGAACTGTGCAGACGCCCGGACATCGACCTTGTGTATATAGCCACCGACTGGGCGCACCACGCAGTGGTCGCAAAATGCGCCATGGAGAACGGCAAGAACGTGGCCGACGAGGTGCCTTCGGCAATGAATCTGGAGGAGTGCTGGGAACTTGTGAACCTTGCAGAAAAGGAACAACTCAACTGTATGATTCTCGAAAACTGCTGCTACGACTGGTTTGAAATGCGCACCCTCAACATGGCACAGCACGGCGTGTTCGGCGAGATACTCCGTGCCCAGGGTGCATACATACACAACCTCGACGAGTTCTGGGACTACTACTGGAAAAATCCGGACGGCTCCGACCCCGAACAGCTCGGATGGCGACTGAAATACAACCGTGAGAACCGCGGCGACCTATATGCCACACACGGCCTCGGACCCGTGGCTCAGGCTCTCGACATTCACCGTGGCGACCGCATGACAACGCTTGTGGCGATGGACACCAAGAGCGTCAATGGCAAGGCTCTCGTGGAAAAGCGCACTGGCAAGCCATGCAACGACTTCCGCAACGGCGACCACACCACCACACTCATACGCACCGCCAACAAGAAGGTGATAGAGCTGCAGCACAACGTGATGACACCACAGCCTTACAACCGCCTCTACCAGCTCACCGGAACAAAGGGCTTCGCCAACAAATATCCCGTTGAAGGCTACGCCATAGACGGCGCACAACTCGCGACTACGGGCAACCAACCGCAGGTGGACAACCTCTCTTCGCACAGTTTCATGCCCGCAGAGCAGCGCAAGGCACTCGAAGAGAAATACGAAAGCCCCATACTGAAGAAGTTCGGCGAACTCGCAAAGGAAGTGGGAGGACATGGCGGCATGGACTTCGTGATGACTGCACGCCTCGTATATTGCCTGCAAAACGGACTGCCACTCGATATGGATGTCTATGACCTGGCTGAATGGTGCTCCATCGGAGAACTCAGTGCCCTGTCGATGGACAACGACTGCGCCTCGGTGACATTCCCCGACTTCACACGCGGACTCTGGAACAAGACGAAAGGATACAGGCACGCCTACGCCACTGCCGAAGAAGAGGCTGCTACAGAAGCCACTGCCGAAGCATTCACCAAGGCTTTCAAGGCTGCAACAGCAAAGTGCAACCTCTGGAATCTGTACGACAATGTGAAGAATGCAAAGACCCCTGCTGCCAAGAAGAAGGCACAGGCGGCACTCGACAAAGCCAAGGCAAAAGCCATGACTATGACAGCAAAAGCAACAAAATAAAACATTCCGTTTTCAAAGAAGCCTTGTTTGCACACCAAACAAGGCTTCTTTGCGTTATAAACAAGGCTTGTTTCGAGTGCAAACAAGCCTTGTTTTTAGGCCACACATAACTTGCTGAAAATCAAAGAGAAAGAAATCCAGCCAACTGCAAGCATTCCTGCGCTTACAGTTTTACCGTAGAAATATCAACAAGATTATTGACAATGGCATAGATAGTCAATCCCGCCGGACTGTGAATCTGCAGTTTCCGCGCTATGTTGCGGCGATGGGTTATGACGGTGTTCACCGAGATACAGAGGTGGTCGGCAATCTCCTTGTTGCTCATGCCCTGCACCAGACTCACGATAACATCCTTCTCGCGCTGTCCGAGAGCCTCCGCACTGTCGGCATTCTTGGAAATCATGTTCGAGATTTTCGCCGTCACATCGTTCTGCTTCATGCGTTCCTCAAGGCGGCGTATAGCAGGAATGAAGATGTTGTCCTCCACCTCCGCATGAAGGGAGAGCCACTCCTCGTTGTTGTAGATGTCGTAGAGCGTCGCCGAAAGCTGGTTGTTGTGCAGTCCGTCGCTGGGCAGATATTTTATGATGATGCTCTTCAGCTCGCGCAGCTTGGTGCTCTCCTGTCCGTGATGCTTTGAATATGTGTCGATGCTGTAGTCCTCCGTCTGACGTTTTTCGAGCAACGCCTCAACGTAGGGGAACACCATCTTCTCCTCGTAGCGCATGTGCGATGTGATGGAACGTGCGTACTCGTCGTAGAGTTTCAGAATGAGGCGTGCCAGATTGTCCCTTTCATCAAGAGCCTCGACGAGTTCCTTACGGATAAAAGGCAGTTGGAAATCAATGAAATAGTCGTGACTTGCCCTAAGATATTGCAACAGTGTAGGTACCGAAAGCCGCCCGGCATCGTCGATGTCACGATGACCGTTGATGGTGAAATTCACCACAGCGAGAAACGTGTAAGTATCCACATTCTGCTCCTCGCAGACCTGACGCACCGTCTTGTCGCCGAAGCCGAGACTTATTCCGAAGCATCCCAGACTCTGCAACAGGTTGTAGTTGTCCCTTATCAGGAATATCATCTTGTCGTCGGCCTCATACATTTTCTGATTCTTCATCGCCTTGTTTATTTAAAACGGTTTCTAAAACGCGGTGGCTACTATCATAAGCCACCTTAATATTTACTGTTGCAAAATAACAAAAAATATGCGACACTCACAATCATTACAATTAGGTATTTTACGTTACTATGCAGCGACAAGTGGCAGAAATTACCTAAAAATGGTGACAACTCCATTTACCGATTTTTGGGTATTGCCGACAAAATGTAATCACAATACCTTTGCAACCGAAAAAATAATTAAAAAAACGATAAAAACATGAATAAAGCAACTATTGTTTCCATTGCACTCGGCGCAGTGGCGCTCGGTGTCCCGGTTGAAAGCGACGCGCAGGAAGTGGCTGCCGACAGTGTCATGCAGCACGCAAGAGGCAACCGCCTGAGCGTGGGCGGATATGGCGAGGTGGCTTACGGCCGCAACTTCTACAGCGACAGCGGCAACCGCTACAGTTCGGCAAGCCTTCACAAGAAGGATCCGAGCCACGGACGCTTCGACATTCCGCATGCCGTCATCTATCTGGGCTATGACTTCGGAAAGGGATGGACACTCGGAACGGAGATTGAATTCGAGCACGGAGGAGCCGGTTCGGCAATAGAATACGAGGCAGAGGAATCAATCGAGTTCGAGCAGGAGCAGGAACGCGGCGGAGAAGTGGAACTGGAACAGTTCTGGATTCAGAAGTCGTTCGGACGCTTCGCCAACATCCGCGCCGGACACATTGTGGTGCCTGTGGGTCTCACCAACGCCTACCACGAGCCGCTTAACTTCTTCACCGTATATCGTCCGGAAGGCGAGCGCACCATACTTCCCTGCACATGGCACCAGACGGGTGTCTCGTTCTGGGGACGTTCAGGCGATTTCCGCTACGAGGCGCAGATGGTGGCAGGACTCGACGCATGGCAATTCAGCCGCGACAACTGGATTGGATCTGGTACGACGAAGCCTTTCGAATTCGAGGTTGCCAACAAATATGGATTCGCAGCACGCGTGGACAACTATACAGTGCCGGGACTTCGCCTCGGAGTGAGCGGCTACTACGGACAGTCAATGCACAACGCCGTGCCTCACGATATGGAGAAAGGCGACTACAAGAAGATAAAGGGCAACGTTTATCTCGGTGCGTTCGACTTCACATACAATGCCCACAACTGGGTGGCACGAGGCAACATCGACTACGGTTATGTGAGCGATGCCAAGACCATCAGTGCCATGCGCAAGCCTAACGTGCAATATGTGAAGCCCTACCAGACCAACCAGGCTTTCGGATCTCACGCCATTGCGACAAGCGTAGAGGTGGGTTACGACATTTTCTCACAGATAGGCAAGATGCGCACAGAGCGTCAGAAACTCTATGTGTTCGGACATTTCGAGTACTACAATTCCTGCTTAGGAGGCTCGAAGGAATACACAAGCAAGAAGATTTTCGCAGGTGGCATAAACTATTACCCCGTGCCGCAGATTTGCGTAAAGGCAGAATACAACTACCGCAAGTTCAAATCGCAATACAACGACGAGCCGGCACTGAACATCGGAGTGGCTTATCAGGGTATGTTCCTTTGATGCCCGACGGACAGTAAAAAGAGAATTTTCAGGTTAAGACATAAATCATAACAAACAATTAATATCAACATGAAAAAAATCAACAAGTACGCTATGGCACTCCTCGTTGGTGCCGTTTCATTAGGTTTCACTTCCTGCGACAACAACGACGGTCCGGAAGGCAGCGAGACAGTGACTATCGCAAAATCAGACATGAAGAATGTGACACAGGCCTACATAGACAATGTGGTATATCCCACCTACACTGAACTTGCAAAGGACTCCCGCACTCTCTATGCAGCAGCCCAGGCTCTCTACCAGTCGGCATCAAACGGCACTATGACCCAGGCACAGATTGACGCAGCATGTGAAGCCTTCAAGGCAGCACGATGCCAGTGGGAGCGCAGCGAGGCATTCCTCTACGGTTCGGCTTCAAACAACGACCTCGACCCACACATCGACTCTTGGCCTCTTGACCACAAGGAACTCGTAAACGCACTCAACAACCCTACTCTCATTGCAGGTTTCAAAAGCTCTGACCCTGCAAAGTTCGTGTCGAAGAACAACACCGACTTCCAGTCAGTGCTCGGCTTCCACGGTATGGAATTCGTGCTCTTCCGCAACGGCAGCAACCGCACGGTTGAGGCTCTCAGCAACAACGACACAGAGGAAGGCATGACATCAGTGAGAGGCATCGACGAACTCGCTTTCCTCCAGGCAGTGGCAGGCGATGTGCGCAACGTGACAGCAGTGCTCGAATACACATGGCTCGGCGACAAGGCAAGCAACGAGACAAAGAGCCTCATCAACGGTGAGGCAAGCTACGTCACAGCCACACTACGTTACAAGGGTATGGCAAACGAGAGCGGAATGTGCTACGGCGACTTCCTGCTTTCACCTACAGCAACGACCGGTTACGGCTCATGGCTCGGCACAATCAACCAGATTTTCGTGGGCGGATGCTCAAATATCTGTGCAGAAGTGGCCGACCAGAAACTGGGACAGGCTTACCGTACGGCAACAAATACGGGTTCGGAAGAAGACTCACGCGACTACATCGAATCGCCTTACAGCCACCGTTCGTTCATAGACTACCAGGACAACATCTACTCCATCAAGAACTCTCTCTACGGAACACGCGACATCACAGCCACAGTTCCTGCCGCAAACTCCATCATGAACCTCTTGCAGAAGGTGGGTTACACTGGTTACAACGACCTGAACAATGCGCTCAACTCAGCTCTGCAAGCTCTTGAAACTGCCAAGAACAGCGGCAAGTCGTTCGTGGAAGAGCCGGGAGCACAGCGTGTGGGCGACTGCATTGAGGCTGTCTCCAAACTCGACGACGAGTTGAACAAGGCCGGCAGCTGGATAAACAAACAGAATGAGAAATAACAAAAGAAACGAATTTCGCCAATATCCCTCGCCGCAAATGACGGAAAGGGGTATTGGCTATTTGTCAATAAACACGATTAACAACAAAACATTATGAACAAGCACAACTTTATACTCAGCTCGCTTGCAATGGGTTTAGCCCTGACAATGGCTTCATGCAACGACGATGTGCCTAACGACGACGGAACCATCGAGTCGGACGGCAAGTATGTAGGACAGGCAATGGGCAACTTCGACAAGTCGGAATGGTATCCCGGCGGCGAACTCGGAACTACCGACAACGTGGCTTCAGGATGCTACGAAGACGAAGCTCCTGCCGTAACAGCACAGGGACTACTCGACGATTTCAACGCAGGAGAGAAGTTCTTCGAGCGTCAGTTCACCGTCTCCTCTTCCGGATTCGGCGGTCTCGGCCCGGCATCCGTACGCCGTTCCTGCCTCGACTGTCACCCCAATTACGGTCATGGCAAGCGTATGGACACCTACACGACAGCCTACGGTAACGGCAACGGTTATCTGCTTGCCGTCTATCATCCCGAAGACGGTGCCAACAGCAACGACGGTTCATACGTTTCGGAAGTGACCGGTATGCCACAGACACAAGCCACCGAACCGTTCAAGGCACCTATCGACGAGAGCAAAATCAAACTTCAGTGGCACAAAGTGACTGCAATGGAAAGCGGTCTGCCTATGCAATTCCCCGACGGCGAGAAGTATGAACTCATCTATCCCGAAGTAAATATTCCGCGCGAAGCATTCCGTACGACCCCAAATCCTTACGATACGGGCAACGGCGCAGTTGCGGTGCGTCTAGAATCTACCATCGGCATAATCGGTTCGGGCTTGCTCGACGCCATCACCGAGGACGATCTCAAGGCACAGTATGCCTCAACCGCCAACTATTACAAGAACATTGCGAAGGTGGCTGATGTGAAAGAGTATGTAAATCCGAAATTCTGGAATGCCGATGCCAACGACTTCGCTACAGGAGCATGGTACACCGCCACCATAGGTACTGGCAAAACCGTAGATGGACAGGAGGGAAAGAAGATGGTGAAGCGATTCACTTACGCCCTTACGCGTGCCACTCTGCAAGACGGTCCGGGCGCAAACGCCATCTGGAACATCACCAATGTGACACGACCCGACCGTCCGAAGCTCTACACTACCAACGCTTGGGCAAAGGCTATGGCCGAGGATAATGAGGTAATAGAAAAGATCAAGAAGGATCCGACCTCTCCTTTCTGGGCCGACACCGACGATAAAATAAGCGAAAAGGTGGAAGGTTTGCTCCAACCCGGCACAAACCAGTTTGACAACGAATGGCATTCCTTTGAGCCGGAGATGAGTGCCGACCACTTCTATGAGTTCATGGTATGGCACAGAGGACTCGCCATTCCGCGTGCACGCAACCTCAACGACGCAAGGGTGCAGCGAGGAAAGAAGGTGTTCAACGAGATAGGTTGCACCAATTGTCATCGTGCCAAGTGGGTGACCGGCAGCGACAACTACTGGACTCCCAACATGATTGCCGGCAAGAAGTTGCCACGTTATGCAAATCAAACCATCTATCCGTACTCCGACATGATGCAGCACAAGCTGTATATGATCAACGACATACACGGTTCATGGTGCCGCACCACTCCACTTTGGGGTCGCGGACTTGCAAGTGTGAATGGCAGCGGCGTGGAAAGACTGCACGACTGCCGTGCACGCAACGAGGTGGAAGCCATCATGTGGCACGCCTATTCCAAGAATTCCCACGCTTACAACTCTGCGTTGAAGTTCTATAACCTCTCCAAGGCAGACCGCGATGCAGTGGTAATGTTCCTGCGCTCAATCTAAAAAACGACAATAAAAAGAAACGAGGGAAGAGTATCGAAAG
This sequence comes from uncultured Prevotella sp., assembly GCA_900553595.1. GTDB lineage: Bacteria > Bacteroidota > Bacteroidia > Bacteroidales > Bacteroidaceae > Prevotella. Next base: position 29,142 of record USEC01000021.1, read on the forward strand.
AGAATTACTTTCAATACACTACCCTCGTTTCTTTTGTTTTCTATCCAATCCGGTTTCATTTCATCCGAAACGAAGCTGAAGCCCACTCTTCATCTGTAACGACATCGTGAAGAACCAGACCGTTTTCCGTCGCCGAACGGGTCAGCATTGTCACATCGCTCTCATAGAAACCGCTGAGAATGAGCACACCGCCAGGCTTTATATGAGTAGCAAATGCACTCATGTCAGCAATGAGAATGTTGCGGTTGATGTTGGCAATCACCACATCGAAACGCTCCTTCACACCACCAAGCACACTTGCATCGCCAAGCAGAACCTCCATATTGTCCACGCCATTAAGCGTTGCGTTATGCCGAGCGTTGTCCGCACTCCATTCGTCAATGTCGTAGCCCAGCACAAAGCCGGCATCCAACAGCGAGGCGGAAATACCGAGAATGCCGGTGCCGCAACCACAGTCGAGCACACTCTTTCCATGCAAATCCATAGAGAGCAGACGGCGCAGAATCATGCGTGTGGTCTGGTGCGTACCCGTTCCGAAAGCATTGCGTGCCTCGATGAAGACCCGCCTTACACCGTCGTTGCCTGCAAAAGCACTCATGTCGGTGTGCTTCGCATCATAAACAATAAAGTCGTCGGACACGCCAATAGGCTCAAAACCTTCCTCTTCCCAACCGGAATTCCAGTCCTGGTCCTCCACTTCTGCCACATCGTATGTCACCCTGACACCCTCAAGCGGCATTTCCTGCAAGGCATTGTCAAGCGCATTCTTGTCAAACAACTGGCGCTGCACATATCCGTCGATGCCCGTTTCGGTGTCCTCAAAAGCCTCGAAACCAGCCTCACAAGCCGAAGCAGAGAGCAGTTCGCGTGCGATCTGAAGCAGTTCTGGCTCACATTCTATATTGAATCTGGCTACATAATATTTCATGAGAATAGTCCTTTCAAATAAAATTCAACAAAAACGGGGGATTACAAGGCAACAGTCTGTCGCGCCTCATAATCCCCCATTAATCCATTATCAATTTATTCCCACTCGATTGTCGAAGGTGGTTTTGAAGATATGTCATAGCATACGCGGTTCACACCACGCACCTTGTTGATGATTTCGTTAGACACCTTTGCCATAAAGTCGTAAGGCAGAGGAGCCCAGTCGGCTGTCATGGCGTCGGTAGAAGTCACGGCACGGAGAGCGACGGGGTGCTCGTAAGTACGCTCATCACCCATAACGCCCACAGAACGTACAGTGGAAAGCAGTACAGTTCCCGCCTGCCAAATCTGGTCGTAGAGCGAAACTTCTATCTCGCCGTTCTGCATATCGGCAGGAACGCCGGCTGCAAGCACACGGCGTGCATCCTCTCCGCTAAGCTTCACCTTATAGTTACGCAAGCCACGGATATAGATGTCGTCGGCATTCTGAAGTATGCGCACCTTTTCGGGAGTAATGTCTCCGAGGATACGCACGGCGAGTCCGGGACCCGGGAAGGGGTGGCGTGTGATGAGATGCTCCGGCATTCCCATGGAACGTCCCACTCGGCGCACTTCGTCCTTGAACAGCCATTTCAGCGGTTCACACAGTTTCAGATTCATTTCCTTTGGCAGTCCGCCCACATTGTGGTGGCTCTTTATCACCTTACCTGTGATGTTCAGCGACTCAATACGGTCGGGATAGATTGTGCCCTGTGCAAGCCATTTGGCACCGGTCTGCTTCTTTGCCTCGGCATTGAACACCTCAACGAAGTCACGGCCTATGATCTTTCGCTTCTGCTCAGGGTCGGTCACTCCTGCAAGGTCGGCAAAGAACTTCTCCGAGGCATCCACGCCTATCACGTTGAGACCAAGGCATTTGTAATCCTCCATCACATCGTGGAACTCATTCTTGCGCAGCATTCCGTGGTCAACGAAGATACAAGTGAGGTTGCTGCCGATAGCCTTGTTGAGCAATACGGCTGCCACACTTGAATCGACACCGCCAGAAAGTCCGAGAATCACCTTGTCGTCGCCAAGCTGAGCTTTGAGTTCCGCAACGGTAGTCTCCACAAACGAGTCGGCACTCCAGTCTTGCTTGCTGCCGCAGATGTCCACCACGAAGTTCTTAAGAAGCTGTGTTCCCTGCAAAGAGTGGAACACTTCGGGATGGAACTGCACTGCCCATACCGGCTCAGTGGTCGATGCGTAAGCTGCAAATTTCACATTGGCTGTGGAAGCGATGCACTTGTAGCCCTCGGGGATGGCGGTGATTGTGTCGCCATGGCTCATCCATACCTGCGAGTTTTCCACGAATCCCTTGAACAAAGGATTCTCCGCTTCGAAGTGCTCAAGGTTGGCTCTGCCATACTCACGGGAGTCGGCAGCCTCCACTTTTCCGCCGTTTGCATAGCTGATGAACTGTGCGCCGTAGCAGATTCCGAGCACCGGTATGCGCCCTACAAACTGACTCAAATCCACCTTGAAAGCCTCCTCGTCATGCACCGAGTAGGGACTTCCACTAAGGATGACGCCGATAACCGACGGATCGTCTTTCGGGAACTTGTTGTAGGGCATAATCTCGCAGAAGGTGTCGAGCTCGCGCACGCGGCGTCCGATGAGCTGCGTGGTCTGCGAACCGAAATCAAGAATTATTATCTTCTGTTGCATTATATAAAATGTTTAATTATAAATATTCGATGTCTGATTGTAAAATGTATTTCCATCTCCGTCATTTCCAAGCCAAGAGTTCTCGGCTCACAACTCCGAAAGGAATGTCTCGGCTTGGGCAAGTGTGTCGAGTTTGCCAATATCCATGAGTTTCAAGTCGTCCTTGACATAACCTTTTATATTATGTGTGGCACAAGTTTTCAGATAGAAGTCTATTATACTGAACTTCTCCGGAAAGGCATCCATAAGAGGAAACATCCGTGGCGAAATCACATGTATGCCGGCAAAGGCGTACATTCTGCATTTCCGCGGGTCGAGTTCTGGGTATGGGCTCTTCACTTCGCCCGTCTCAATGTTCGTCCATCCCACAAGCCGCATGTCATCGTCGAAGAGCAGATAGCGTTTGGTCTTGCGCCAACTCACGAGCAGAACCGCATCTACGGGAATGGCAGCAACCTCACTTTCGGCAGCGATATTGTAGAACTTGCGCAGGTTTACATTGCTCAATATATCGACATTATGTATCAGCACCGGCGACTCGGCATCAAAAAGCCGTGCGGCATGCTTTATGCCCCCACCCGTTTCGAGCAGTCCTCCAGTCTCGTCGCTTATTGCAATGTCGAGCCCGAAGTTACGGTTTTCAGAAAGATATTGAGTTATTTGTGATGCAAAATGATGCACATTTACTACTACGCGACCCACGCCTGCATCGGCAAGTCGCCGCAAGACACGCCTTATCAACGGCTCACCCCCTACACTTACCAATGCCTTTGGCATAGTGTCAGTAAGCGGCTTCAGCCGAGTGCCAAGTCCTGCCGCAAAAATCATTGCTTGCATCATATTATAAAATGTGTATAACGTTATACTTTGCAAAGTTACAGAAAATCCTGATAAAAGACAAGTCTGCCCACAGTTTTTACAGAGAAAAGTTTTTTATGGCAAAAAACCATCATTCCATCATTTTTGCATTCAATATCACAGTAACACTTTAAGCTACAGAGACTTACAAAAATGTAGATAGAATGTAGATGGGATGCAGATAGGATGTAGTTTCAAAAAAACGTAAGCGTCTCCGCGATGCTAGTATATATACATCAAAAAAATATCGCTCAAGTTCTATTCTTGAGCGATATTTTTTT
>USEC01000022.1 GCA_900553595.1 uncultured Prevotella sp.
TACTCCGAAGGCAAAGAACATCGACAACAAGAAGAAGATTTTTTTCATATAAATGCGATTTCCTTTAATTATTATGTTTCAATCCGCAAATTTACACAATTAACGTTGATATAACAAAATAATCGGACATTTATTTTACTGAAAGAATGTTATTTACCCAACTTTCGCAAGTACAAGTAGAGAATGCGGAAGTCCTATCATATCACCTTATGCACTGGTTCTTGCAGAAGTCGTCGAACTCGCTGCGGTAGCCATTGAACACGTTTATGTCCACTTTGGGGCGTATTCCGCTCACGCGCCCGTCGGGACAGAGTTGCCAGAACACGAGGTGCACATCGGGTTTGTACTCGCCGTAGCGTGCTATCCACACGTTGTAGTCGCGCTTCAGGTCGGGGGCGAGAGGCAGATAACGGTTCACGAAGGTCTGGCTGACATATAGCACGGGCTTCACTCCCACCCTGCCTTCCACCACACGGAGCCACGCACGCACTGCCGCGAACATGGCTTCGGGTCCGCCCATCTTCTTTATCTGTGCCGCCGAAGGTTCCACATCGAGCACCGGCGGGAAGTCGCCTTTTCTGAAAACGGCGTTGCGCAGGAAGAAGTGTGCCTGCGCCGTGCCGCTCGTGCGTGTGGAGAAGAAGTGATAGGCACCGCACGGTATGCCTCGCCGCCGTGCCGCCGCATAGTCGGAGCGGTAGTAGCGGTTGCGCAGCGTGGTGCCTTCCGTCGCCTTGATGTAGCAGAACGACACGGGGTAGTCCACCCGTCCTGCCACGTTTTTCTTGCTTATCGTGCCCAAGTGCGATATGCGCAGACGGTCCCAGTGTATGGGATAATGCTTGCGTCCTACATCGTGCTGGAAGCGTGAGATGTCGATTCCGTAAATGCGTGAGGGTGTGTATTGCAGCCGTTCGCCCTTGTAGCGGCCGGCTTTCCACTCGCCCACCTGCGCATGACGCCTGCCGCCGAGTGCGAACCCGAAGCCGTTGCGCATTCCGTCGCGCCACTCGCCTATGTAGAGGTCGTGCCGCCGCCCCGTGAACGTGCCGTGCCCCGAAGCGAAACCGTCGCGGTTGAGTTCGCCGTTGTAGGTTCCGAGCGAGTCGGCCACCACGCCGCGCACCAGTGTGTCGGCACGCCAGAAGCCCACAATGCGTCTTCCCAGCGAGTCGCGGCTCACGCCATGCCCTGAGCGCATGCCCTTGTGCCACTGTCCTTCGTATATCATGCTGTCGCCGACGGCGAGCTGTCCGTAGCCTTCATATTTCCCGTTGAGCACTCCGCCACGATACACCGCCGTGCCTTTCGCCACTGTCTGCGTGCCGTCGTGCTCCACGTTGCCACACGCGGTGAGTGCCAAGACAGCCACCGCCCACATTATTATATAATACAACCGCCGTTTCATCGCCGTGCCTCCTTTCCGAACAGACGCCGCAAGTCGGCACGCGGCACCATGCCGTCACCGCTCTTCAGTCCTATGAACAGTCCACGGGCGGTGAACACCGCACTGCCGTCGGGGGCGAGGATGTCGGGTATGTCATGGATGCCGTCAGCCGACCTCCGTCCTGCCACGATGCTCACGCCCACGGTGTCGCATTCGAGTCCTCTCACACCGAGTCCGCCGAACCCTGCCATGCATATCTCGCCCTTGCCGCCGCAGTTCCACGGCAACGGCATGACGGCATGCGCTCCGGAAGGCGTCGTTCCGTCGGCGGTCTGCAAAAGCAGGGTGCGCCGTGCGGCGTCGGAGGCAAGCAGCGTGCATGGCGTGCGGCGTATATGACTGGCGGTGTCGCGGTAGATGGCGGTGAAGCTGCGGCGGTGCGCCGTCGTGAAGCGTGCCTTCGCGCCCACGCTGTCGAGTATTTCACGCATCCTGCGGCAGTCTGTGTAGTCCTGCTCCACTCTCCTTGCGAGTGCAGCCACCTGCTGGTAGCCCTCATCCTGCACTCCGTGCACACGCAGATAGTAGGCGAGTTCGGCCGACTGGCCTTTCAGCGTGGCGAGTTTCTGCTCCACCGCCTTCCGGCAGAGTGCACCGACATCGGCTTTCGCACGCAGGGCGGGGGTTCCGCCGTGTGCCTCCAGCGTGGCTATGCGTCCGTGGCACGACGGTATCACGGGCCATTCACCCACCCAACAGCCGGCACTCCAATGGCGGTGCGTGGCTGTGTCGCGATGCAGCGTCAGGCGCACGAGTGCCGTGTCGGCATCGGCGGAAAGGAAATATAGCGTCGGGATGCCGTTTATCGACACCTCGTTCCACTCCTCACACTCCACCACAACGGCGCAGCGCCGCATGCCCCTTGCGCTTTCAGGCAGCAGCAACGACACCGCAACGGCGGCGACGACGGCGAGCAACGCCCCGGCTGTCAGCAGAAGAACGGTTTTCTTATGTTTTTTTCCTGGCATAATATCAAGCAATTTTTTATTCCGTGCGAAATTACAAATAATATTCTTAACACTTGCATGAGGAGTGATTTAAAAAGAGGGAGAAGTTAAAGAAGTTAAACCCAAAGGAGGTGTATCAAAACGGGAGTTAGCCGAAGTTATCGGAAGTTAATCCGCCTGCGGCGGATGGAAGGTAACGGACATTACCATTAGCTTTCAATGGGTTCTGCTATTGTCCGTTATCTTCCTTTAACTTCCGGTGAAGCCTAACTTCCGATAACTTCAGGTTTCAGGCGTCTTACAGGTGGCTTGACTATGTTTCATGACAAAAACTGCAAGAAGTTGCCTATGTTTTAGGATGATTTTATACGTTTTTTGCCTATGTTTTAGGACAAAAAGCACTAAAAGTTGCCTATGTTTTAGGACATTTTCGCATGTTTTGCCCATATTCCAGACAAAAACAGTACCTTTGCATAAGATAGGCAACATGTTTGCGAACCCGAAGCAACATTGATTTTCAGCACATTACAAGCACGCTGAAAACAAGGCTTGTTTGGAGTGAAAAGAAGGCTTCTTCGGAGTGCAAGGAAGCCTTGTTTGAAGGGCAAAGAAGCCTTGCTTGCAAAGCGGACGATTAGTGCATGCCACACACGCCGCTCACCGACGGGGAAAAACCTCGGCGGCCGCAGACGAAAACCGACTTTTGCAAGCGGAACAGCACTTCAACTTCCGGGCTTCCGAAAGTACAGTAAAAACAAAGAAACAAAAAACCACATAAAAGGAATGAATATAGAAGATACCCTCAGAAAGCTCCGCATTGACGAGCTGAACGCCATGCAGCAGGACACGATGCACGCCGTGCTGCACACCGACCGCGACATAGTGGTGCTCGCACCGACGGGCAGCGGCAAGACACTCGCCTACCTCCTGCCCATAGCAAGCCGCATGGACGCGCAGAACGACGAGGTGCAGGTGGTGGTGATAGTGCCGAGCCGCGAACTCGCCCTGCAGTCGCACGAAGTGTTCCAGAGCATGGGCAGCGGCATGCGCTCGGCATGCCTCTACGGCGGCCGCCCCACCATGGACGAGCACCGCGCCATCATGCGCACCCGTCCGCAGATAGTGTTCGCCACGCCGGGACGCCTCAACGACCATATAGACAAGCTCAACTTCACGACGGACAGTGTGCGGTGGCTCGTCATCGACGAGTTCGACAAGTGTCTGCGCATGGGTTTCCGTGCCGAGATGCAGAAAGCTGTGGAGAGTCTGCCCACCGTGGAACGCCGCATACTCCTCTCCGCCACCGACACCGAGGAAATGCCGCGCTTCGTGCGCATGGGCAGAACGGAGCGCGTGGACTACCTCGACACCGACGAACAGACCCCCGACCGCATAAGCCTCTACACCGTGCACAGCCCCGAAAAGGACAAGCTGCTGACGCTGCTGCGGCTGCTCCGCAGTCTGGGCGACGAGAAGACGATAGTGTTCCTCAACTACCGCGACGGCGTGGAACGCACCGCCGCCTTCCTGCGCAGCGAGGGTTGCGTGGTGAGCATGCTGCACGGCGCCCTCGACCAGCGTGAACGCGAGGAGGCTGTCTATCGGTTCGCCAACGCCTCGACCAACATCCTCGTGGGTACCGACCTCGCCTCGCGCGGCCTCGACATTCCCGATGTGAACAACATCATACACTACAATCTGCCAGTGGGCGAGGATGAGTACATCCACCGCGTAGGACGCACGGGACGATGGGACGCCACTGGACGCGCATTCATGATAATAGGTCCCGAAGAGACGATGCCCGAATATGTGAAAGAACAGACTGAAGAGTTCGTACCCGACCCTGACGCCGCCCCCGTACCAGCCCCGCGCATGGCGACACTCTACATTGGCAAGGGAAAGAAGGACAAGCTGTCGAAGGGCGACATCCTCGGTTTCCTCTGCAAGACCTGCGGCATCGACGGCAAGGACATCGGCAAGATAGACGTGTACGAACGCTATTCCTACGCCGCCGTCAGCCGCCCCCTGCTCCGCAACGTGATAAAGAAAGCACAGACAGCGAAGATAAAGGGAGTGAAGACAAAGGTGGAGGAAATAGGAGGTAGGAATTAGGAGTTACGAGTTAGGAGTTAGGAATTACGAATTGTGTTAGGAGGTCGAGCGTCCCGCTCGACAACACCACCATAAATTCCTAACTCGTAAATCCTAAATCCGCCCCCGTTTGGGATTTTTAATAATAATAATTTTGCCCGTTTCACATTAAAGTATGAATTTGTAAATTCAAACAAATCATAGCGAAAGGAGTACGGCAATGAACAAGAACACCATGACAATCAGTATAGACATTCCAAACGACATTGCCATAGATATTGACAAACTATCGAAAATGGCTACGGAATATGTACAACATCATATCTATATGCTGCAAGAAACAAAAAAGAAGCAAAGCCATGACACACGAGCTAAAAAAGCAGACGCATTCCGCAGCTTGCGAGGTTGCATATTCTCAAACATGGATTACAAGAGCATGATAGAAGAAGCTTTGACAGAAAAGTACAAGATATGAAAATATTCTTTATGCGATTTTCTTGATAACAGACAATATCAGCGATTTCAAAAATGCAGATATGACAAAGATAAGGATTGTAAGTCCAAAAGATTTTATAACGCCAACTGACCAATAGATAAATGCCAACTGAGGAAACGAAATACGGCCAACTGAGGAAACGAAATTCAGTCAACTGAGGAAATAAAACATCTATCATACTGCTTTTCAGTCTATTACAAAAGAAAAATCACATTTTTCAAAGGAGTTTTTGTCCGAATCATCACATTTTCCTAAGGAGTTTTTCGTGATTTATCACATTTTTCAAAGGAGTTTTACAGAAACCATCACATTTTCCTAAGGAGTTTTAGGAAATCAGAGAGAGTTTGGACAAGGTCGGCAGAGTGGCTCACGCTGTGCTCGTTTGACGTCGGACGGTGTGGCAAAACGGGAGTTAACAGAAGTTATCGGGAGTGAATCCGCCTGCGGCGGATGGAAGGTAACGGACATTACCATTATTTTTCAATGGGTTCTGCTATTGTCCGTTATCTTCCTTTAACTTCCGACGAATCCTGACTTCCGATAACTTCTGCTAACTCCCGTTTCAACCTTATCCTATGCAAAAAGCTCAGCCGAGGTTGAGTAAGTTGTCGTTTCTTATTTCACCACTTTCTTTCCATCAACGATATAGATGCCCTTTCCGAGTGGTGCAAGGCTGTTGCCGAGATAGCGTCCGTCGATTGAGTAAATGCCTTCGTGCTTCACGACGCCATCCACTGTGACATGACCGATACCGGTGTTGGTGACGTTGCTTATGATATTCTCTTTGTTGCCGCCCATGAACGCGAACGAGACATTGCCGTCGTCTTTGTTGCGGATAGAGGTGATGGGCTTGCCCATGAACTTTCTTCCGTCGGTATTGTTGTTGTAGAGTTCTGCTGCCGGTTCGCTGTCGTCGGTGAGTTTGTCGTTCAAGAAGCGGTCACCCACTTCGTAAGGATACGGGTCGTTCGCAAGGTTTGATACGTATTTCTTAGAATCCTCATTGTCAGCGTGGAAGATTGTGCAACGCTGGTGGTCGGCATAATAGTTCACGATGTTGCGTGCCCATACTTCCTTGTCATAGTCCACATGAGTGATGAGAAGACCGGTACCGTAGAGAGCTGCGTCCCATCCCTCCTTCTGGCGGTTCTCAAGAAGATAGTACTCGTCCTGATGGGCGTCGTTGTAGATGATGAACGGACGGCCGTACTGTGACGACGAAACCATTGCCTTAACTGTCGCTGCCTTGTCGAGCACGATTGGTTCTACCCATCCTGCGTAGATACGCTCCCAGGCGGAGTAGTTGGCAGGAATCATACCGTTGCCGTTGTGTCCGCCGGTTGACATCAGGTCCCATGTACCCATTGCGTAGCCGCCCTGGTTGCTGATGTCGTACATGTCGGGGAATCCGAGGCAGTGTGAGAACTCGTGGCAGATGGTGCCTATACCTGCCGGCTGGTATTCGTTTATGAACTGTCCGTTCTTCATTACCGGCTGGTTCTCGTTACTGCAAGCGTATGTATCTACGACGATGCCGCACTCTGTTGTCACCGGAGTTCTGTTAATTTCCCGACATGCGCTCATCTGAAACTGGTGCGGCCAGATAGTGTTGGCGTCGCCACCCGTAGACTGTCCGAGTCCGGCATAAAGCACGAACACCTGGTCGCACTCGCCGTCGCCGTCCCAGTCGTAGCTTTCCCAGTCGGCACCTGCCTTGTCGGCAGCCTCAACAGCTTCCTTGATCATATTTCCTACACGAATGTCGCGTCTGGAAGTATCGTCCTTGCCGTACCATGCATAGCCGTGTGAAAGCTCTATCGGGCCGATAACATCGAAGTTGAGTTCGAATATACCGTTGCTCTGTGCGTAGAAGTAGTCGCGTACACTGCCCACATAGCCTTCGTCAGAAGTGAATCCGGGTGTGTTCGCTACATTGACATAATACTGGTTGTCGTGCTTTTCATCAAACTTGGAGTCGGTGAAGTTTGCAAGGATGATGATACCCTTTTTCTTTCCCGTATAAGTGATGTGGTCGTCTCCGAGAGTACGCTTCTTGGGCGTACGCGCACTCGCCATGCGTTTTGCACGCGCGGCGTCCACGATAGCACGGCGTTCTGCGCTCTGTGCTCTCATTGCGTTAATGTCTGCTGCCACGAAGGTCTTTTCATTAGATTCGCTCTGCACGAACTTACGGCCATCGGCAGTTTCCCACCATGCCATGTATTCGTCGCCTTTAAGCTCTGCTGCCACGGCAGTGCCGTCAGCCAGTGTCAATACTTTCTTTATGCCTGGACGCACGGGCACAGCCTGTGTGCTTACTCCGAAGGCAAAGAACATCGACAACAAGAAGAAGATTTTTTTCATATAAATGTGATTTCCTTTAAATATTATTTTTCAATCCGCAAATTTACACAATTAACGTTGATATAATAAAATAATCGGATATTTATTTTACTGAAATAATGTCATTTACTCAACTTACGCAAGTAGAGAATGCAAAGGAATTAAAGAAGTTATGGAATCTAAAGCCTCCCCCGCTGCGCCAAGACTCAAAATTACGGAAAACGCTTGCATCTTTTTGCGCATTTAGCTAACTTTGCACTCGCAAACCACATTATTTAAATAAGTTCCGCATTTCCATGCCAGACTTTTGGCAAACGGAGACACAGCCCTGCCTGCACACAAACCCGTGAAACGGCGGAAAGGCGGAATGCTTGCGAAACTTGAAACGGACGATTTATATATGGAATACGCATTTGAAACGGAAATGGAAGTGCGCGACTACGAGTGCGACATCCAAGGCATAGTGAACAACGCCAACTATCTGCACTACATAGAGCACACACGGCATCTGTACCTGACACAGCTCGGCGTGAGCTTCGCCAAACTGCACGAGCAGGGCATCGACGCCGTGGTGGCACGCATGAACCTGCAATACAAGGCACCGCTGCGGTGCGACGACCACTTCATCTCCAAACTCGCCGTAAAGAAAGAGGGGCTGCGCTATGTCTTCTATCAGGACATATTCAGAAAGGACGACGGACGGCTCAGTTTCCGAAGCACCGTGGAACTGGTGTGCCTCATCAACGGTCGGCTGGGCAACAGCGACGACTACGACAGAGCTTTCGGATTCTAAACAGAAAGAACGGTGTTCAAACGACCGACGCAGGCGGGAACGCCCGACATCCAACACTCTCCAAATGGCAACACAACAGGAAACATTATACGCCACAGCCCTGCATCACGCAGGACGCTTCTGCCCTACTCCCATGACGGGGCTGTACCGTCGTCTCGGCTCCGCCACCGCCGTGATGGAGCGCCGCCGCGACATAGAGGGGATGTTCCCCAATGCACCCAAAGCACTCATCGATGCCCTGAACGACATAGACGACAGCATGGCATACGCCGAGGAGGAGATGGAGTTCGACATGAAGCACTCCATAAAGCCGCTCCTGCTCAATGACGACGACTATCCGCAACGCCTCCGTGCGTGCGACGACGCCCCCATGATGCTGTTCAGCCGCGGCACGGCAGACCTGAACGCAGCGCATGTAGTGAGCATCGTCGGCACAAGGCGCGCAACGGTCTATTCGCGCGACGTGCTGAAAAGGTTCGTCGCCGACCTGCGGCAACTGTGTCCCGACACCATCATCGTGAGCGGACTGGCATACGGCGTGGATGTGACGGCACACCGCGAGGCTCTCGACAACGGACTCGATACGGTGGGAGTGCTTGCACACGGACTCGACACCATATATCCCGCCGCACACCGCGACATAGCAACGCAGATGATAAGGCACGGCGCACTGCTCACCGAATACATGACACACACCAAAGCCGACAAGCGCAACTTCGTGAGACGAAACCGCATCGTGGCAGGAATGTGCGACGCATGCATACTCGTGGAGAGCGCGGCAAAGGGCGGCGGACTCATAACAATGGAGATGGCGGGCAACTACAACCGTGAACTGTTCGCCGTGCCGGGCAGCATACTCACAGGCGCAAGCGACGGATGCAACGACCTGCTGCGCAACAACCTCGCATCGATGCTCACCAGTGCCGAGGACTTCATCGACACAATGGGATGGAACGAAAACCACAGACTCTTCGAAGCACGCAACGCCGGAATAGAAAGGCAAATATTCCCGGAACTATCCGACGACGAACGACGCATCGCCGACGAACTGAAAGCCAACGGCGACGAACAGCTCAACATCATAGCCGCACGACTCGCAATGCCCGTACATGTAGTGTCGGCGACGCTGTTCACAATGGAGATGAAAGGCGTGGTGAGGATGATGGCAGGAAACATTTACCATCTGATATTATAAACCACGACATCACGCATATCCCATCAACTCCCGCCGGATTCAGCTTCGGCACCGTTTGACGGAACTTCTATAAAAGGACATGATGCCGGCAACCGACAAGCCGGCAACCCAAGGACACGATACATGAACATAGCAGACATACAACTGGGCGACCGCCCGCTATTTCTCGCCCCGATGGAGGATGTCACCGACATCGGATTCAGACACCTCTGCAAACGCTTCGGGGCATCAATGGTATATACCGAGTTCGTGAGTGCGGAAGCACTGGTGCGCTCGGTAAGGCAGACCGTGAGCAAACTCAACATCAGCGACGAGGAACGGCCCGTGGGAATACAAATCTACGGACGCGATGTGGAGTCGATGGTGGAAGCGGCACGCATTGTGGAACAGGCACGGCCTGATGTGATAGACATAAACTTCGGATGCCCCGTAAAGAAGGTTGCGGGCAAAGGCGCCGGAGCGGGAATGTTGCAGAACATACCGCTGCTGCTCGAAATAACACGCGAAGTGGTGAAGGCGGTGAAGACACCCGTAACCGTAAAGACACGGTTGGGATGGAACAGCGAAAACATTGTCATCACCGACCTCGCCGAAGCACTGCAGGACTGCGGCATAAAGGCCCTCACCATACACGGAAGGACAAGAGCACAGATGTACACGGGCGACGCCGACTGGACCCTGATAGGAAAGGTGAAGGAGAACCCACGCATACACATACCCATCATAGGCAACGGCGACATCTGCACGCCGGAGCAGGCACGCGACGCTTTCGACAAGTACGGCGTGGATGCGGTGATGGTGGGACGCGCCACTTTCGGACGGCCGTGGATATTCAAGGAGATGCGCGACTTCCTCGACGGACGGCCCGCCGACGAGTCGCTCACATTCGACCGCAAGCTCGACATACTCCTTGAACAGCTGCGCATAAACGTGGAACGCATCGACGAATACCGCGGAATACTCCATACACGGAGACACATAGCAGCGAGTCCGATATTCAAAGGCATACCCGACTTCCGCCAGACACGCATCGCCATGCTCCGCGCCACAACCGTAGAGGAACTGACGGGAATAATGGAGGAAGTGAGACAGCGGTTCGGCGGCAACGCGACAGAACCCTAAACAAAAGAAGAAGCGACTGTGAGACGACTTTTATTCATATTGATACTACTGACGGGTGCCGCACTGGATGCCGCCGCGCAGCAATGGGACTGCTCATGGATAGCCCATCCGGCTGCAAGCGACACGACCCAGGTGTGGTTCCGCCGCACATACAGCAGCGACGGACGGCCGCACGAGGCGTTCATCGACATAGCCTCAACGGGCTATTTCACGCTTTATGTGAACGGCCGGAACGTATCAACAGCCGCACTCACACCGCTGCGACGACACAACGACACGACACCGCGCGGCATGACTTTCCGCGTGACACGCTTCATGAGAAGCGGAGAGAACACGATAGCCGTGTGGTATTCGCCGGCAGTTGCGCACAAGGACATGCGGCAAGTGTCCCTGTGCTACTACGGCAGCGACGGCGACGGCAAACCTTTCGCCCACCGCTCCGACGCTTCGTGGCTCTGCCATGAGGCCGACATGAGTCTCACCGCAAGCGGCGGAGAGACGAAAGATGCCACATTCTACAACGGCAGATGGAACACCGCCGAGTTCGACCTTGCGTGCTGGTTGCCGGCAAAGGAGACGGAAGGAAACAGCAACGAAAGCGTAACGGCAGACCGATGGCAGCAGAATGCCACACGGACGGCGAGGATAATGCAACCCAGATTCTTCGACCTGACGGACAACGGCGTGCTCTACGACTTCACGCCGGGGTTCTACGGATTCACACGCGTGACCCTGCGCGACTGCAAACGCGGACAGCGCATCAGCATAAACGGACTGCAATACACCTGCAACGGAGAGATGGACGAACAGGCTTTCGGACGATTCGCCCCCGGATTCTGCCGCAAAGTGCTGATAAACGGCGACCGGAACTTCAAGAAAGAACAGATACAAAACGTGGAAGCGATAGCCATAGAGCCATAACAAGGAGCTATCGTTGATTTTAATAAAACATAAAAAAATCTTATATAATAAGGTAGAAGTAAAAAAATGCTTACTTTTGCGCCCGAAAATAAGAACATCAGCTTACTATGCAAGAAAACTTAGTCATCGTAGAGAGCCCCGCAAAGGCCAAAACAATAGAGAAATTCCTTGGTTCCGACTTCAAGGTGATGTCGTCGTACGGACACATCCGCGACCTGAAGAAAAAGGAACTGAGCATCGACAGCAAGACACTCCAACCCGACTATGTAATACCCAAAGACAAGGAGGAACTGGTAAAGAAACTCAAGGACAGCGCCAAGAAAGCCAAGAAAGTGTGGCTCGCTTCCGATGAAGACCGCGAAGGAGAAGCCATCTCATGGCACTTGTGCGAAGTGCTGGGACTCGACGAAGCATCGACAAACCGCATCGTGTTCCATGAAATCACAAAACCCGCCATACTCGAAGCCATACAACATCCGCGTCATCTCGACATGCACCTCGTAAACGCACAGCAGGCGCGACGGGTGCTCGACAGACTCGTGGGATTCAAACTCTCACCCGTACTGTGGCGCAAGGTGAAGCCGGCATTGTCGGCAGGACGCGTACAGAGCGTGGCAGTGCGACTCATTGTAGAACGCGAGCGTGAGATACAGCAGTTCAAGAGCGTACCCTTCTACCGTGTGAACGCCATCTTCGCAATAACCAACGCCGACGGTTCGGCATCGGAAGTGAAGGCCGAACTCGACAAACGTTTCGCAACACACGACGAGGCACTGGCTTTCCTTGAGAAGTGCAAGGACGCCACCTTCACCGTGGGACAGGTGAGCAAGAAACCACTGAAACGCACTCCTGCCGCACCGTTCACCACATCGACATTGCAGCAGGAAGCCGCAAGAAAACTCGGATTTTCAGTGTCGCAGACAATGATGGTGGCACAACGGCTGTACGAAGGCGGTCTCATCACCTACATGCGTACCGACAGTGTGAACCTCTCCAAACTGTGCCTAGGCGCATGCAAGGAGGAAATAGTGAAGCACTATGGCGAGGAATACAGCAACCCGCGCACCTACCACACACACTCAAAGGGTGCACAAGAGGCGCACGAAGCCATCCGACCCACCTACATGAGCAACACAAGCATAGAGGGAACGACGCAGGAACGACGCCTCTACGAACTCATCTGGAAGCGCACGGCGGCCTGTCAGATGGCCGACGCACAGATAGAAAAGACCACTGTAACGATAAACATCGACAATGCGGAGGAAAAGTTCGTGGCAAACGGCGAGGTAATCAAGTTCGACGGATTCCTCAAAGTCTATCGCGAATCGACCGACGAGGACGACAGCCACAGCGACGACTTCTCACACAACCTGCCCGTAATGACAGAGGGCGACACCCTTACACGACGCGAAATAACCTCAACAGAACGCTTCTCACAAGGTCCGTTGCGATACACCGAAGCGAGTCTGGTGCACAAACTCGAAGAACTTGGCATCGGACGCCCTTCAACCTACGCCCCGACCATAAGCACAATACAGCAGCGCGAATATGTGCAGAAAGGCGACAAGAGCGGCGAAGACCGTCCATACGTCATCGACACACTGCGCGGAAAACTCATCACCAACACGCCGAAAGTGGAGACTGTGGGCAACGAAAAGGGTAAACTCCTGCCCACCGACATAGGAATAGTGGTGAACGACTTCCTCATGGAGAACTTCCCTGCCATCATGGACTACAATTTCACGGCGAAAGTGGAGCAGCAGTTCGACCGGATTGCAGAAGGAAACGAAGAGTGGACAACGATGATGCAGCACTTCGACAAGGACTTCGAACCCACCGTCGATAAGGTGATGAACGCACGTTCGGAGCACAAGGCAGGCGAACGCGAGTTGGGAACCGACCCCGTTTCGGGCAATCCGGTGTATGTA
Organism: uncultured Prevotella sp.; assembly: GCA_900553595.1. GTDB lineage: Bacteria > Bacteroidota > Bacteroidia > Bacteroidales > Bacteroidaceae > Prevotella. Next base: position 13,284 of record USEC01000022.1, read on the forward strand.
AAGATAGGACGCTACGGTCCCGTGGTGCAGATAGGCACCGCCGACGACACCGAGAAGCCACGCTTCGCACAGCTTCCTAAGGACAAGAGCATGGAGACAATAACGCTCGACGAGGCGCTGGAACTCTTCAAACTGCCGCGCACCGTAGGCGAATACGAGGGAACGGAAGTGGTAATCGGCGCCGGACGCTTCGGCCCGTATGTCATGCACAACAAGAAATACGTCTCGCTTCCCAAGGACGAAGACCCCATGACAATATCGCTTGAGACCGCAATAAAACTCATCGAAGAGAAGCGTCAGCAGGAGGAACAGCGCCATCTGAAGCAATTCAGCGAAGATTCCAAGCTCGAAGTGCTCAACGGACGGTACGGACCATACATCGCATACGACGGCAAGAACTTCCGAATACCGAAGGATCTGCATTCCCAGGCAGCCGCTCTCACCTACGAACAGTGCATGGAAATAGTGAACGCCACACCGGCAACGACCAAGCGGCGCGGCGCAACAGCCAGAAAGAAATGACAAGAATCATTCTCATAGGCTACATGGGAGCCGGCAAAACCACCATCGGACACGCCCTCGCCAAAGTGCTGGGCGTGCCGTTCTACGACCTCGACTGGTACATTGAAAGCCGGATGCGCAAGACCGTGAAGCAGATTTTCGACGAAAAAGGAGAGGACGGATTCCGCAGCATAGAGCACAACATGCTCCATGAAGTGGCGGAATTCGAGAATGTGGTGGTGAGTTGCGGCGGTGGCACGCCCTGTTTCTTCGACAACATCGACTACATGAACAGCCAAGCCGACACCGTCTATCTCAAAGCCACGCCCGAAGTGCTCTACGAACACCTGCAGATGGGACGCACTGTGCGACCGCTACTGCTCGGGAAAAGCCCCGAAGAGGTGCGCACATTCATCCGGGAACAGCTGCAGGAGCGTGAGAAATTCTACACAAAGGCACGCTACACGCTCGACGTGAACCTCATGGACAATCACGAAAAGATAGACATCACGGTGCAGGAACTGCTCAGAACAATACACCGCGACTGACATTTCCAGACAAAAGGCGACCCTGAAAGCAGTGCCGCCACAACAACAAACAAAATAAAACATACTGCATTAGAAAGCTGAAAGCATCACTATGAAAAGGCTTTCCATTCCTTAAAACCCCAAAACAAGACCAACAAAGAAGATGAAGAAATGGACTATCGACGACTCGCGAGAACTTTACAACATAAGCGGTTGGGGCACTTCCTACTTCGGTGTGAACGAGGAAGGCAACATTTATGTCACTCCCTGCAAGGACGAAGCACAGATAGACTTGCGTGAAGTGATGGACGAACTCGCCCTGCGCGATGTCACTCCACCCGTACTGCTACGTTTCCCCGACATCCTCGACAACCGTATCGAGAAGACATCAAGCTGCTTCAGAAAGGCGGCAGACGAATATGAATACAAAGGCGAGAACTTCATCGTCTATCCCATCAAGGTGAATCAGATGCAACCCGTGGTGGAAGAAATCATATCGCACGGACGAAAATTCAACCTCGGACTCGAATGCGGCTCCAAACCGGAGCTTCATGCCGTCATAGCCGTACAGTGCCAGAGCGACTCCATCATCGTCTGCAACGGCTATAAGGACCAGAGTTACATAGAACTCGCGCTCCTGGCGCAGAAGATGGGCAAACGCATATTCATCGTAGTGGAGAAGATGAACGAGATAAACCTCATCGCAACGGCAGCCAAAAAGCTGGGCGTCAAGCCCAACATCGGAATACGCATAAAGCTGGCTTCAAGCGGATCAGGCAAATGGCAGGAAAGCGGAGGCGACGCATCGAAGTTCGGACTGACAGCGAGCGAACTCCTCCACGCCCTCGAAATACTCGACGAAAAGGGTCTGCACGACTGCGTAAGGCTCATCCATTTCCACATAGGCTCGCAGATAACAAAGATACGACGCATACAGACCGCACTCCGCGAGGCAGCAAACTTCTACATACAGCTCCACAAAATGGGCTACAACATCGACTTCGTGGACTGCGGAGGCGGGCTCGGAGTGGACTACGACGGCACACGCTCATCATCAAGCGAAAGCTCCGTGAACTACTCCATCCAGGAATATGTGAACGACTGCGTCTATACATTCGTCGATGCCGCCAACAAGAACGACATTGCACACCCCAACCTCATCACCGAAAGCGGACGCTCACTGTCAGCCCACCACTCCGTACTCGTAATAGATGTGCTCGAAACAACATCGCTGCCCGAAATGCGGGAAGACTTCGAACCGGCAGAAAGCGACCACCAACTCGTGAAAGACCTCTACGAAATATGGGACAACCTCAATCCCCGCACGATGCTTGAGGACTGGCACGACGCCGAGCAAATACGCGAAGAAGCACTCGACCTCTTCTCCCATGGCATCGTAGGACTGCGCACAAGAGCCGAGATAGAGAGCATGTACTGGAGCGTTTGCCGCGAAGTGAACAACATGGCGAAGTCAATGAAGCACACGCCCGAAGAGCTGCGCGGACTCGAAAAGCTGCTCGCCGACAAGTACTTCTGCAACTTCTCCCTCTTCCAGTCGCTCCCCGACGCATGGGCAATCGACCAGCTCTTCCCCATCGTCCCCATACAGCGGCTCGACGAACGACCCACACGCAACGCCACACTACAGGACATCACCTGCGACAGCGACGGCAAGATAACCAACTTCGTCACCAACCGCAGCGCCTCACATGTGCTCCCCGTACACGCGATAAAGAAGAACGAGGACTACTATCTGGGCGTGTTCCTCGTGGGAGCCTACCAGGAAATACTCGGCGACATGCACAACCTCTTCGGCGACACCAACGCCGTGCACATATCAATAAAGGACGGACACTACAACATCGACCAGATATTCGACGGCGAAACCGTAGAGGAAGTGCTCGACTATGTGCAGTACAACCCCAAGAAACTCGTGAGACAACTCGAGATATGGGTGACAAAGAGCGTCAAGGCAGGCAAGATCTCGCTCGAAGAAGGCAAGGAGTTCCTGAGCAACTACCGCTCCGGACTCTACGGATACACATATTTGGAATAAACACCGACACAAGGAGTCAGGAAGAACCGCATCATGAGAGGCAACACTCATGAAACAGTTTCTTCCCGACTCCTTTTTTTTGTTAATAGATATTAAACATCCACCCGTATTGTAACAAAACCCGTTCACAACCGTCGTCATAACAGAGAGCAACATGAAAGAAGTGAGTTTCCGCAACGATATACTGCCCTTAAAGGACATACTTTATAGGCTTGCGCTCCGCATCACGCTCAACAGAGCCGAAGCAGAGGACATCGTGCAGGACACGCTCATAAAGGTCTGGAACCGCCGCGACGACTGGGCGCAGATGGACAACATCGAAGCCTACAGCATGACAGTGTGCCGAAACCTCGCGCTCGACCGCATCGAACGCGCCGACAACCGCACCGCCTCGCTCGACGACAACGGCACGGAACGCCCCGACACAGCCTCAAGCCCGCTCGAACGCACAGCGCAGCTCGACCGCATCGAGATAGTGCGCAGCCTCATCGACAGCCTGCCGGAGAAGCAACGCAGCTGCATACAGCTCCGCGACTTCGAAGGACGCACCTACAAGGAGATAGCCCGTGTGCTCGACATCAGCGAGGAACAGGTAAAAGTGAACATCTTCCGGGCACGGCAGACCATCAAGTTCAAATTTCAGCAATACGACAACTATGGATTATAAATACATCAACCAACTTCTGGAACGCTACTGGCGCTGCGAGACCACCCTCGAGGAAGAGCAGATACTCCGCTCCTTCTTCAGCCAGACAGACGTGCCCAAAGACCTGCGCAAGTACCGCACGCTGTTCCTCTACGAGCAGACGCAGCCCAAGACCTGCCGTCTCGGCGAGGACTTCGACGAGCGCATGATGTCGCTTATAGCCGAGCCAACCAAGGTGAAAGCCCGCCGCATCACCATGCGCGAGCGTCTCGCACCGCTCTACAAGGCCGCCGCAGTGGTGGCAATAGTGCTCACACTGAGCAATGCGGCACAGTTCTCGTTCCGCAACGACAACTATACCGATGTGCAAAGCCCGGCGCACACAAGCAAAGGGGCGTCGGTAGCCCTCAACGATTCGGCAAGCATCGACACTCTCAAGCAGAGCAACCTCGATGCCACGCAGCCCGCAATCGTCCCGATAATGAAATAACAAGACAATTTCTATGCTTTCTCTATAAAAATCATGTTTAGTAAAACACCATTGGAGCAAAGCCTGAAACACCGCCAAGACACAGGCAGATGAATGCAAGGCAGTCTCCAAAGAGACAGAACGACAAGAAACTGGGAAGTTTCAAGTTCTATCAAAATTTCATAACATACTAAGGTAACCGGCCGCTGACTCCTGAATGGGAGACAGCGGCCTTTTTTATTATTGTGCGCAAATAGAAATTACGAAATACGAATTAGGAGGTCGAGCGTCCCGCTCGACAACACAACCCAGACAATTTACAATTCTTGCAAAGCAAGAGGCAAAGTCGAGCGCATAAGGAGGCGGGTTGCGCAGTGTTGTCGAGCGGAACGCTCGACCTCCTATCGTTGCCAATTCTTCATTATAGTCCTCTTTCCCTTCAAAATAGCTTGCATTTTAAAAGTTTTTATGTACTTTTCCGAATAATAACACAATATTAACCATTAAAACAAATATTATATGAACACAAGACTATTATCTCCGTTGGTTACTCGTTTTTTGTTAGTAATTATGTTATGTTTGCCCGTATGGGGCAACCAAGTCTCGGCTCAAACGCCGGAGTCGTATGCAGTGTTGGACGAAGCCACCGGCACACTAACCTTCAGACACGATGCTAAAAAACCGGCAGGGGCATATCCGCTGAATAGCCCCGAAGAACGACCGGGTTGGTTTGTGGAAGGCGAGAATCATGTAAACAAAAATCGCATTGAGAAAGTAGTGTTCGATGCTTCTTTTGCCGCCGCACGCCCGACAAGTTGCTTTTGTTGGTTCGCGGGATGTATGGAATTAAAAACCATTGAGGGCATTGAATATCTGAATACAGAAAATGTGACAGACCTGAGTTTGATGTTTTTTTTATGTTATAGCCTTACCAAACTCGATGTCTCTAACTTCGACACGCAGAAGGTGGCGGGCATGGATTTCATGTTCGCTGGCTGTAGCAATCTCACCACGCTTGATATCTCTAACTTCAATACAAAGAAAGTGACAACCATGCTTTCGATGTTTACGGCTTGTTATAGCCTCACCACACTCAATTTCTCTAACTTCGATACAAAGAATGTGAAAAACATGAGTGGCATGTTCTCTAGCTGTAGCAATCTCACCACGCTTGATGTCTCTAATTTCAATACAAAGAAAGTGACAGCCATGAGTGGCATGTTCTCTGGCTGTAGCAATCTCACCACAATTTATGTCAGCGATAAATTCGTGACAACGGCGTGTGAGGACGGCGACGGCATGTTTAGACATTGCGAAAAACTTGTGGGTGCCGTGCCTTTCGACGGAAGCAAGACAGGCATGGAAATGGCTAACTGCATCACCGGATACTTCACCGACATAAAAACCACCGGAATAAATGCAACTCCTATTTCAGACAATATCGCAGCGAAGTATTACGATGTGCTGGGTCGCCGTATGAATGCACCGCAAAAGGGAATAAACATCGTGAAACGCGGTGGCAGAACAATGAAAGTGCTTGTGAAGTAATTTCTATATCCGTGTTGTCGAGCGCTTCGCTCGGCAACACGAAGCAAAACATTAAGCAAACGACTTCGTAAGTTATAGTTTTTGTGCCACGGGTGTGCCGAAGGTACACCTCTATACGTAACCCACTGCAAGCCGTGAAGCGGCGCAGCTGTGGGTGGAACTCTGCGGTGGCAGCATGTTCCGCGAAGCGGGACTTATACATCCTGCTAACAACTAATAGCATACATTATGAATTATGAATTCTTAATTATGAATTAGCAATCGTCTCGCTCGACAACACTGCGTAAAAACAGAAGTTGTGATAATATAAAAAAGGTGCTGTTGCTTGCATTTGGTAGCGGAATTTTGTAACTTTGCATAAGATAGGCTGCATTCGGCAATTTGAAAGTAAACTTTCATTGCACTCATTTGCACTATCTTTGCAATCAGCAGCACTGTGATGGGTGCAGGATGTGTCAAAAGGTTTGACTCCACTTTACTCCCTTTCGACATAGCGTGCTTACCTTTTCGCTTGTCTGCTCGTTTACAGAAAGCATGTCGGAGATATGCGAAACTTTTAGATAAATATCTGATATGAACTGGCAGCAACTCATTTCCAACAAACGCCTTGGGCAGGAACTACGCCATGCCGAACGCCACGACGACCGCTCGGAATTCAAACGCGACTACGACCGCCTCATCTTCTCTGCCCCATTCCGGCGCTTGCAGAACAAGACGCAGGTGTTTCCCTTGCCGGGAAGCATCTTCGTGCACAACCGTCTGACGCACTCCCTTGAGGTGGCAAGCGTGGGCATGTCGCTCGGCAATGATGTGGCACGGGTGCTGATGGAGTCGCATCCGGAACTGCGGGGGACGCTCTTCGAGGAGATAGGAATCATTGTCAGTGCCGCCTGTCTGGCTCATGATATGGGCAATCCGCCGTTCGGACATTCCGGAGAGAAAGCCATTCAGGCGTTCTTCAAAGAGGGAAAGGGGCAGCAACTGAGGCAGCTTGTGCGCCCGGAATTCTGGGAAGACCTCGTGCGTTTCGAGGGAAACGCCAACGCCTTCCGCCTTCTCACACACCGTTTCCACGGTCGGCGTGAGGGCGGATTCGTCATGACCTACACCACACTCGCCTCCATCGTGAAGTATCCGCACTCCTCGCGGTGTGCCGGCACGAAGGGAAAGTTCGGATTCTTCTGCACCGAAGAACCCTACTATCGCCGCATTGCCGACGAACTGGGACTCGTGCGGAAGTCGGCGCCGGACGCTCCGGCGGAGTATGCACGCCATCCGCTGGTGTATCTCGTTGAGGCTGCCGACGACATCTGCTACGAAATAATGGACATCGAGGACGCCCACAAGCTGCGCATACTCTCGTTTGAGGAGACATCCGACCTTCTCCTCGGTTTCTTCGACGACGGCACACGGCGGAAGATACAGCAGCGCATCGTCGATGAAGGCATAACCGACAACAACGAGAAGGTGGTGTATATGCGTGCATGTGCCATAGGTCTGCTCGAAGCGGAGTGCGCACGCACCTTTGTGAAGCATGAGCAGGAGATACTCGAAGGCACGTTGAAGGGCTGTCTGATGGACAACGCCCAGGCATCGATAGCCGAAGCCTACCGCCGCTGTACGGAGGTGAGCTTCTGGAAGATATACAACAGCAAGCCGGTGCTCGATGTGGAGCTGAGCGGTTACAAGATAATGGAGACGCTCATGGAGGCGCTCATTGAGGCGGCGGTGAGTCCGGAGAAGTACCACTCGGAGCAGCTGCGCAAGCGTTTCAGCAGTCAGTACGACATCAACAGCGACGATTTCGAGACACGGGTCATGGCGGTCATCGACTTCATAAGCGGTATGACCGACATCTTCGCACTCGACATCTACCAGAAAATCAACGGCATCTCACTGCCGATAGTGTGATTCCAGACGGGGAAGGATAGGAGGTCGGGCGTCGAAGGGAGTTAAACGGAAAATGACGGGCAATGGTATAACTTGTTGAAGGATAATGCAGATGTCCGTTTTCTTCCGTCCTTTGCCGGCGGATTGGATTCCGATGGTTTCTGCTAACTCCCGTTTTGCACCCCGACGCAGATGAAAGTCTTTTTTTACGGAGCACCAATAACTTTATATTGCTGCTGTTTCAATCATTTTGCCAACACACGAAACGAGTGCTAACTAATGTGAAAAAGCGCGGAATATGGATATTAATAAGTATTTTTGCACTTTGATACAAACGACAACGCACTTATGATAAAAATAAAAGTAGTGAACAAAGGGCGGCAGCAATTGCCTGCTTATGCCACCAGTCAGAGCGCAGGAATGGACCTTCGCGCCAACATCGACACACCCATCACGCTCCGTCCGATGGAGCGCCGCATCATCCCCACGGGACTTTACATAGCTCTTCCGCCGGGATTCGAGGCTCAGGTGCGTCCCCGAAGCGGTCTGGCTCTGAAGCATGGAATCACCGTTCTCAATTCGCCCGGCACCATTGATGCCGACTATCGCGGCGAGATAGGCGTGCTGCTTGTCAATCTTTCCACCGACGACTTCATCATTACCGAGGGCGAACGCATCGCGCAGATGGTGATAGCACGCCACGAACAGGGCGAATTTGAGCTTACTGACGAACTCGACGACACCGAGCGTGGAGCCGGAGGCTACGGTCATACGGGCGTAAAATAAATGCTCATGATGAAACGAAACAACAGTAGAATATTTATAATGGCACTCCTCGCGGTTGTCATGCTCACTGCCATGGCTCCCGCTCTGGCACGCATTGCTGCCGACGACATACCGGAAAACGACTCAACGATGTCGCTTCCCGCCGACACTCTCGCCTATGACGACCCGCGACGCTTCGACGAATTCTTCCTTGAAGCGCAGTGTCTCAAGCAGAAAGGCGACTCCGACAGTGCCTTCGCGCTTTTGCGTCACTGCCTGGAACTCGACTCCACAGCGGCGGAGGCATACTTCGCTTGCGCTCCGTTCTACAAGCAGAAAGGCAACGACTCGCTCTCGCTCGACTGCCTTATGAAGGCCGCACGACTCGCACCTGGCAACGATACCTATCAGGAATATTTGGCACGCCACTACATAGAAGCCGGCGATTACGCCAAGGCAGTGACCGCTTACGAGAACCTTTACAGCGATCATCGCGACCGAAGTGATGTGCTCGACATCCTGTTTCAGCTCTATTACCGTAAGAAGGACTACAGCAACGTGCTCAAAACACTCGACCGTATAGAGCAGATCGACGGCGGCAGCGAGGAACTGACACTCATGAAAATGAACGTGTATGAGCAGCGTGGCGACCGTAAGATGGCGTATCAGATGCTGCGTCAGGTGGTGGACAGCCACCCGAACGAGCCTAACTACAAGGTGATGCTCGGCAACTGGCTCCTCAACCACGACCGGCGCGACGAGGCGTTCACCATGCTTCAGAGCGCACTCGCTGACGACAGCGAAAACGAATTCGCACAGATGTCGCTCTACGACTATTACCGTACTGCCGGCAACGACTCCGCTGCCGCCGCCATACGCGACCGCTTGCTGCTCAGTGCAAAGACCGACGACAAGACGAAGATATCGATGTTGCAGCAGTGCATAAAGGAAAGCGAGAGGCAGGGAGACGACAGCATACCCGTGCTGAGGCTCTTCGACCGTGTGCTGGAGGTGACTCCGAAGAACGGCGACATAGCCTATCTCAAGGCAATGTACATGCGTCTGAAGTCGATGCCCGCCGATTCCGTGGCTGAAGCCTACCGCCGTGTGCTGCGGATAGAGCCCGAACAGGTGTCGGCACGCGTCGATCTGTTGCAGATGCAGTACTCCAAAGCCGACTGGAATGCCATCATCAGCACCAGCACCGAGGGCATACAGTACTGCCCTACGAGCATGATGTACTACTATTTCCTTGGTGTCGCCCACTTCCAGAAGGACGACGACGATGCCGCCCTCGATGCCCTTAGACGCGGAGTGAGCGTGATAAACAAGGACAGCAACCCCGAATTCGTGTCCGATTTCTATGCCCTCATGGGCGACATACTGTATAAGAAGAACCGCCCCGAAGAGGCTTTCGCCGCCTACGACAGCTGTCTGCAATGGCGCGACGACAATGTCTCCGCCCTCAACAACTATGCCTACTACCTCAGCATGCAGGAACGCGACCTCGACAAGGCTGAGAAGATGAGCCGAAAGGCGATAGAAGAGGAACCGTCAAATGCCACTTACCTCGACACCTACGCCTGGATAATGTTCCTGAAAGAACGCTACGACGAGGCGAAGGCATACATCGACCGCGCCCTGGAATGCTCCACCGACACCGCTTCCACCGATGACGGCGGCGTGGAGGAGGGCGGCAACGGTTCCGGTTCGGGCGACTCCGACAACGCATTGAGCGGTGTCGTGCTCGAACATGCGGGCGACATCTACGCCAAATGCGGCGACATCGACCGCGCAGTGGAACTCTGGGAGAAGGCAGTGCGTGTCGGAGGAGGCAGCGCGCAACTCCCCAAAAAGATAAAACAAAGAAAATACATACCTGCAAAACAGACTTGAAATGAAGAACAGATTATTGAAAATGCTCCCCATACTGGCTCTTGCCGCCCTCGCTTCATGCGCAAGCAAGAAGGCAGTGAGCGATGCCACGACACCGACAGCGGCACATGCCGGACACAAACACTCGGACAACAACGCGCAGAAAGGCATGAGTGTGGAGCAGACGGCGTTCTTGCAAAGCGTCAATGACAACCATGTGTATGCCAAAGACATCGTAGCCGACGCCTCGTTCAAGATAGAAATGGGGACGAAGCGGATAGCATGCGACGGACAACTGCGTATGCGCCGCGACAAAATCATACGCTTGCAGATACTCCTTCCCATCATACGCACCGAGATAGCACGCGTGGATTTCACCCCCGACCGTGTGCTCCTTGTCGATAGATACCACAAGGAATACATCGAAGCCGACTACTCCCAGGTGAGTTTCCTCGCCGACAACGGCATCACGTTCTACTCGCTTCAGGCTCTGTTCTGGAACCAGTTGTTCGCTCCCGGCGAGCAGAACGTGGCGCAGCAGACACTCAAGAAGTTCGCCGCCGACCTCGCTTCCGCCGCCACGACAGTGCCGGTGACGCTCAGGAAAGGGCAGATGTCGTTCCGATGGGACGCTGAAAAAGCGTCGGCACGCATCGTGAAAACCACCGTGACATACGACAGTCAGACCCACGGCAAGTCGCAGCTCGTGTGGAACTACGCCGACTTCCGCGCCCTTGGTGTGAAGATGTTCCCCGCACAGCAGCAGTTTACGTTTGAAACCGAGGCTGCCGGCAAACGCCAGACGGGTACCGTCAGCATTAAGATGGGGACACTCAAGACACCGTCCGACTGGGATACAACGACCACACTCTCGTCGAAATACCGGAAAATAGAGACTCAGGACATCCTCAAGAAAATCACTTCGCTCCAATGAAACGATACCTCATCATATTGATGGCGGCTCTGCTTGCACTCACCGTGCCGGCACAGACCCGCCGAACGACCTCGAAACCAAAGGCGACGGCACGCACGCAGAGCCGTAAGTCGGCGGCAACGAAAGGCAAGACCACTGCCGCCAGAAAGACGGCGGCACGGAAAACAACGCGGAAGAAGACCAAAGGCAAGAGCAATAATGTGGCGAAATACTCCACATCGGAAATCCGTGGACTCGAAAGCAAGAAGTCGAAACTGCAAAAGGAGATACAGCAACAGGAACAGAAACTGCGTGCCAACCAGGCGGATGTGAAGAAACGCCTCAACCAACTGTTGCAGATAAACAGCGAGATAGACCGTCACCAGAAGAACATCGACGGCATACAGCAGGACATCGACCACCTCGACGGCAACATAGGCCTGCTCAAAGCGCAGTTGAAGACGCTCGAGGAGCAGCTCGCCGAACGCAAGGCCAAGTATGTGAAATCGATGCGTTACATAGCACGCAAGCACACCATGCAGGACCGTCTCATGTTCATCTTCTCGGCAAAGAACTTCGCCCAGATGTACCGCCGCTTGCGTTTCGTGCGCGAGTATGCCTCGTTCCAGCGTGCGCAGGGCGAGATGGTGAAGTCGAAACAGCTTCAGGTAGCCGACAAGCACCGCCAGCTTGAGGAGGTGAAGGGCCATAAGAGCAACCTTCTCTACAAGGGACAGCAGGAGCGCAAGGCCCTCGAAGGGCAGCAGACGGAGCAGCAGTCCGTGGTGAACTCGCTCCAGAAACAGCAGAAGACACTCCAGAACATCATAGCGAAACAGCGTAAGGACGCACAGGCCATCAACGCGCAGATTGACAAACTCGTGGCGATAGAGGTGGAGAAGGCACGCATACGCGCCGCCGAGGAAGCCAAACGGAAGGCCGCCGTCGAAGCCGCCGCACGCAAGAAACGTGAGGAAGAACTTGCACGCAAGAAGGCGGAGGCGGAGAAGGCACGCCTGGAGAACGAGCGACGCCTGCGTGAAGCCCGTGAGCAGGAGCGCAAGGCGAAGGCTGAAGCCAAAGCCGCCGCCGACCGTGAAGCCGCTGCCAGAAACCGTGAGACGGCTGCCGCCAGAGAGCGTGCGGCGCAGGTTGCACGCGAGGCGGAAGCCAACCGTGAGGCAATAGAGCGCAAGGCGCGTGAGGACGAGAAGCGAAACCGCAGCGAGATAGACAAGGCCAAGGAGAACGTGCAGCGTGTCAGCACCGTAAGTTCGGTGGACAGGATGATGAGCGGCGGCTTCGAAGCCAACCGCGGACGCCTCCCCATGCCGGTGACGGGCAGTTGCCGTGTCGTCTCCCACTACGGGCAGAACACTATAGAAGGGCTTAGAGGCGTCACCATCGACAACAAGGGCATCAACATCCTCGGCTCGCCCGGCTGCCAGGCACGCTCCATCTACGATGGCGAGGTGAGCGCGGTGTTCAGCTACGGCGGCACGACGGGCGTGATAGTACGCCACGGAATCTACCTCTCCGTGTACTGCAACCTCCGCTCGGTGAGTGTGCATAAAGGTCAGAAAGTATCTACACGCCAGGCACTTGGTACCGTAGGCGACGACAATATACTCCAGTTCCAGCTCCGTCGCAACAGCTCCAAGCTCAATCCCGAACAGTGGTTGGGACGATAGAGGGTAAACCCTTGTTTCCGCAGGAATTATGCCGCATTTGCAAAGAAGCCTTGTTTGAAGCACAAAGAAGCCTTGTTTACATCCCGAACAAGGCTTCTTTGTGCTTCAAACAAGGCTTCTTTTTTGTCGTGATAAATTTGTCTGTCGTCGGACGAAGCAGTGAATAATTAACACATTTGTAATATAAAAACGTGCAAATATTTGTGTGAGTGCGGAAAAATTAGTAATTTTGCACTCGTTCAGTGGAATGAGGGGCTCCGTGAGAGCTCCTCATTTTTGTTTGAAAATCGGCTCTGTGGCGGATGAAGAAGTTGGTTTTGTGCCACGGCAGTGCGATTGTTTTTTATTCACAAAAAAGTATGATAGATAAAAATGTCGTAAAGAACATCGTCAATGAGTGGCTCACCGACAAGGAGTACTTCCTTGTTGATGTGGAAGTCAGCCCCGATGACAAAATCGTTGTTGAGATAGACCATGCCGACGGCGTGTGGATTGAGGACTGCGTGGAGCTGAGCCGCTTCATAGAGTCACGCCTCAGCCGCGACGAGGAGGACTACGAGCTCGAAGTGGGTTCGGCAGGCCTGGGACAGCCCTTCAAGGTGCCGCAGCAGTATGAATGCTTCGTCGGCAAGGAGGTGGAGGTGCTCGACGCCGACGGTCAGAAGGTGAAAGGCGTGCTCAAAAGCGTCGATGGCAACGACTTCGTCGTGACAGTGAAGGAAAAAGTGAAGGTGGAAGGCAAGAAACGCCCGCAGTTGCAGGAGGTGGACCATGCCTACCAGATGGACAAAGTAAAATATACAAAATATCTAATAAATTTCAAATAGAAGAGCTATGGCAGCAAAGAAAGACGAAACAGTGAGTATGTTCGACTCGTTTAAGGATTTTAAAGAGACCAAGAACATCGACCGTACCACGCTCGTGAGTGTGCTTGAGGAGAGCTTCCGTAACGTATTGGCCAAGATATTCGGCAGCGACGAGAACTTCGATGTAATCGTCAACCCCGACAAGGGCGACTTCGAGATATACCGCAACCGCGTGGTTGTGGCCGACGGTGAGGTGGAGAACGAAAACAAGGAAATCTCGCTCACAGAGGCACGCAAGATAGAACCCGACTACGAAGTGGGCGAAGACGTGTCAGAGCGCGTGGATTTCGCCAAGTTCGGACGCCGCGCCATCCTCAATCTCCGCCAGACTTTGGCTTCGAAGATATTGGAACTGGAGCACGACTCGCTCTACAACAAATACAAGGACCGTGTTGGTCAAATCATAGCAGGCGAAGTCTATCAGGTGTGGAAGCGCGAAGTGCTCATCGTCGATGACGAGAACAACGAGCTTCTGCTGCCCAAGGCCGAGCAGATACCGAGTGATGTCTATCACAAGGGAGAGACAATCCGCGCCGTCATAGAGCGTGTAGATAACGAAAACAACAACCCCAAAATCATCCTCTCACGCACAAGTCCGGCATTCCTGCAGCGACTCCTCGAAGCCGAAGTGCCCGAAATCAACGACGGACTCATCAGCATCAAGCGCATTGCCCGTATGCCCGGCGAGAGAGCCAAGATAGCAGTGGAGAGCTACGACGAGCGCATCGACCCCGTAGGAGCCTGCGTCGGAGTGAGAGGAAGCCGCGTGCACGGCATAGTGCGTGAGCTTTGCAACGAAAACATCGACGTAATCAACTACACGGCGAACACAAAGCTCTTCATACAGCGCGCTCTCAGCCCCGCAAAGGTGTCAAACATCAATGTCGATGAAGAGAACCTCAAGGCCGAAGTGTTCCTCAAGCCCGAGGAAGTGAGCCTCGCCATCGGACGTGGCGGACTCAACATCAAGCTCGCATCAATGCTCACCGGCTACACCATCGACGTGTTCCGTGAGGTGAACGAAGAGGAAGCCGACGAGGATATCTATCTCGACGAGTTCTCCGACGAAATCGACCAGTGGGTCATCGATGCCATCAAGAGCATCGGGCTCGACACCGCCAAGGCAGTGCTCAACGCTCCGCGAGAGATGCTTGTTGAGAAGGCCGACCTCGAAGAGGAGACTGTCGATAACGTGCTCAGAGTGCTTCGCGCCGAGTTCGAGTAAGCAACGATACATAAGGGAGTGACGGAAACACACTGATTTTCCGAACTCCCTTAGCAAGTATCTAAACAGTAACAAACAAAAACATTTAAAATCACAGAAAAGCGAAAAGGCGTAAGGCAGGCAGTCCGCAGTCACGGACAACCCCAAAAGGCAGTCCCGGCAACGGACAGAAGCAGGCAGACGTCCGGCTTTATTGCTTCTTTACTCTTTCACTTTTTGTAAAACGATAAAATATGAGCATCAGGTTAAACAAAGCATTACGTGAGTTGAACATCGGACTCCAAACGGCAGTGGAGTTCCTTGAAAAGAAAAGCGAATTGGGAGAAGTGAAGCCCGAACCGAGCTTCAAGCTCAACGACGAGCAGTACAACGCACTCGTCGCTGCATTCCAGCAGGACAAGGAAGTGCGCAATCAGGCGGAAAAGCTTCAGCAGAAGAAGCCTAAGGAAAAGAAACGCTCACTTGATGCGAAGGAACACCGTGCAGAAACCCTCCTCTCATCGACTTCCCAACAGCAGTACAAGCCGTTGGGCAAAATCGATTTGGACAATTTGGGAAAGAAACCTGCCGATAAGCCCACCGTTAAACCTGAGCCCGAACAGAAGCCTCAGGCCGTGACTGCTGCCGTAAGTCAGAAGGAAGAGAAGAAAGAAGAAAGCAAGACTGTGGCAAAGACTGCCGCAACAACGCAAGAACATGCGCAACAACCGGCTGCAAAAACAGCCAGAACAGATAATGCCGACAACGAAAGTGCGGCCAAACAACAAAACGAAAAGCCTGTGGTTCAGAACAAAGAAGCCAAAACAGAGCAGGGCAAGGCAACGCAAAATGCCCTTGGAACTCCTGCCACAAAAGTGACTGAAACCCCTGCGCAAGCTGAGTCCGCCGAAGAGACGGAGCAGAAAAAGGCAGAGGCGACGCTCTTTACTACAAAGAGCGAGAAGAAAATCCTTAACGCACCAAAGGTGAACGTGCTCGGAAAGATCGACCTTTCGGCACTCAACCAGAGCACACGCCCTAAGAAGAAATCGAAGGAAGAGAAGCGCAAGGAGCGTGAAGAGAAGTCGAAACAGCAGAGCGGCGAGAAGAAAAAGCGCGAGCGCATCAACAAGGTGCGCGTGGATATAAGCGCAGCTTCCACGCAGCCCGGAGCGGCACAGCAAGGTGCCGGCAAGAACAACAGCGGCAAGAAGAAGAAAAACCGTAAGACACCGCCGAAGCCTCTCGAAGTGAACGAGGAGGATGTGGCACGCCAGGTAAAGGAGACTCTTGCACGCCTTACAAGCAAGCAGAACCAGAACAAGAAGGGAGCCAAGTACCGTAAGGAGAAGCGTGAGGCCGCCCAGGAGAAGATGAACGAGGAGCGTCGCGAGGAGAAGAAGGAGAGCAAGACACTGAAGCTCACCGAGTTTGTGACGGTTTCCGAGCTCGCCAACATGATGAACGTGTCGGTAAACCAGGTCATCGGTACGCTCATGAGCGTGGGAATAATGGTTTCCATCAACCAGAGACTCGATGCCGAGACCATCAATCTTGTTGCCGAAGAGTTCGGATTCAAGACCGAATATGTGAGCGCAGAGGTGCAGGAAGCCATCACCGAAGCCGAGGACGACGAGAACGACCTCGTTCCGCGCGCCCCGATCGTCACCGTAATGGGACATGTGGACCACGGTAAGACATCGTTGCTCGACTATATCCGCAAGACAAACGTCATCGCAGGCGAGGCAGGAGGTATCACCCAGCACATCGGTGCATACAACGTGAAGCTGGAGGACGGACGCCGTATCACCTTCCTCGATACTCCTGGACACGAGGCATTTACCGCCATGCGTGCCCGTGGAGCGCAGGTCACCGACATCGCCATCATCATCATCGCTGCCGACGACGCCGTGATGCCCACCACGAAGGAGGCCATCGCACACGCACAGGCAGCCAATGTGCCTATGGTGTTCGCCATAAACAAGATAGACAAACCCGGTGCCAACCCCGACCGCGTGCGTGAAGAGCTCGCCGGAATGAACCTCCTCGTTGAAGAGTGGGGCGGTAAGTACCAGTGTCAGGAAATCAGTGCCAAAAAGGGACTGGGCATCAGCGACCTTCTGGAGAAGGTGCTTCTCGAAGCCGAGATGCTCGACCTCAAGGCCAACCCCAACCGCAAGGCCACGGGATCAATCATAGAGTCGTCGCTCGACAAGGGTCGCGGCTACGTCTCCACAGTGCTTGTGAGCAACGGAACGCTGCGTGTCGGCGACAACGTGATAGCCGGAACGAGCTGGGGACGCATCAAGGCCATGTTCAACGAGCGCAACGCCCGCATAGAGAGTGCGGGTCCTGCCGAGCCGTGCATCATTCTCGGACTGAACGGTGCGCCCACCGCCGGCGACTCGTTCCATGTGCTCGACACCGAGCAGGAGGCGCGCGACATCGCCAACAAGCGTCTGCAATTGCAGCGTGAGCAGGGTCTGCGCACACAGAAGCGACTCACTCTGAGCGACATCTCGCACCGCATCGCACTCGGATCGTTCAAGGAACTCAACATCATCGTAAAGGGAGACACCGACGGAAGTATCGAGGCTCTCAGCGATTCGTTCATCAAGCTCTCTACGGAGAATATAAAGGTGGATGTCATCTACAAGGCCGTGGGTCAGATTTCGGAAAGCGATGTGACTCTCGCCGACGCTTCCGATGCCATCATCGTGGGCTTCCAGGTGCGCCCGTCGGCTGCCGCCCGCAAGCTGGCAGAGCAGGAAGGCGTGGAAATCAACACCTATTCGGTCATCTACGACGCGCTCGACGATGTGAAGTCGGCAATGATCGGTATGCTCGACAAGGTGAAGAAGGAAGTCGTTACCGGTCAGGTAGAGGTGCGCGAGGTATATAAGATTTCGAAGGTGGGCACCGTTGCCGGCTGTATGGTCACCGAGGGTAAGGTGCATCGCAGCGACAGGGCGCGTGTCATCCGCGACGGTATCGTGGTGCACACAGCCGATATTGCTGCCCTGAAGCGTTACAAGGACGATGTGAAGGAGGTGGCCACCAACTTCGAGTGCGGTATCTCTCTCGTCAATTTCAACGACATCCAGCAGGGCGACGTGCTCGAAACCTTCACCGAGGTGGAGGTGAAGCAGACGCTGTAAGCGCGGTTGCGCCCCTGAAAAGGAATAAATGCAAAACCCTTGCATGGAGTCTTCCGGCTCCGTGCAAGGGTTTTTCGTGTGCAAAAGGCAATAAAACGTGTGTAATGCCGTTATTATGTCGTAAAGAAAAGGAAAGGAACAATATGAAAACACGTTTTTTAGCCATCGTCGTGCTCATGCTTTCGCTTGTCAGCATCACTGCCGTTGCGCAGGACGAGGAGCGTGGCGGCTGGTGTGTCATACCCCGTGTGGGCATGGATTTCACAACTCTGCGCCATCAGACTTTCATTCCCGAAGTGGGAGCGGAGGTAAAGGCAAAGTCGCGCCTTGGGTTTACGGCGGGCGTGGATGTTGAGTATATGCTCACGCCGTCGCTCGGCATTATGCCCGGACTGCATTACACGCAGCAGGGATGCAACTACCCCGACTACGGAAGCGATGCCATGCGCGTCACCGATGCCGGCATACGCACGCATTATTTTGCGCTGCCCTTGCGTCTGCGTTGGTGGATTGCCGACTGCTTCTCGGTTGCCACGGGCATTCAGGCGGCATACCTTTTCAGCGCCAACAGCAAACTTACGGTGCACAGTCCGGGCGAGGATGCTGGGAAAATCGACACCGACATCGTCGGTCTCTGTCACCAGATGGACTTCGCAGTGCCTTTCGAGACTTATCTCTGCTTGGGGAAAATGGAGTATGGCGTGGCTTACAATCTCAGCATCAACAAGTTCCATCGCCCCATTCTGGAGGAGAGCCGTGTGCGCAACTCCGTTTTCCGCGTCACCATCGGCTATCGCTTCGGGTTGTGAAGAAATGCGGTTGCTGGCTGACGGCTGCAAATGCTCTTTCGGATGTGCAACTGTCTGATTTTCAGCGGTGTTTTACCCAGTATAAAAACAAGGCTTCTTTGCGCTGCAAAGAAGCCTTGTTTGCGTCGTAAAGAAGTCTTGTTTACAGGCAAAAGAAGTCTTGTTTTTTAAAAGTAAAAAGGTGAAAAAGTAAAAAGGTAAAAAAATAGGAGGTCGGGCGTCCCGCCCGACAACACCACCCAGACAATTGATAATTAAGAATTCTTGCAAGGCAAGCGACTAAGCCGAGCGCATAATGTGTTGTTTTTGTTCTGTGTTGTCGAGCGGGACGCTCGACCTATAGTTTGCAAACCTTTTACCGGACAGCAATAATTCTTAAAGAAAGTCCTACCATCACAATACACCTCAAATCCGCAACCTATAGGGTTTAGTGGGATTTTGCTTGCAAAGCGACAAAATT
>USEC01000023.1 GCA_900553595.1 uncultured Prevotella sp.
CCGGGGTTATTTGATTAATATTTAACTGGTCCCGATTTTAACGGGACACTAATGACCTACACATAAAACCCAATCCTCTTTTCTTCCGTATTAACCACAAATAATTGGTAATATGTTACTTCTAAATACGAAGCTTGCAATAGCATTCCGTCTAAAATCAAATCTGACATAATTCAACGCTTTGGCAAAGAAGTTTTTGAATCTTTCTTGTTGGGATAGAATCCAAATGCAGGAAGCGTGAAAATATATTGAAGAAATACACCCAGATGTGGTTAATGTTGAAATCACAAGCCGTGTCACAAATGGGTGGTGAAACAAAGTTTATTCTATCCACAATGTATGTCCACTGGAAAAAATCAAATATAATAAGATGGAAATTACGACTTTGATAACTTAAACTTCATCGCTTGTGTTCCAATCATTGCGGACACAGTGGGGCGTAGTGTATCTCCATGTGCGACACTAAATGCCGCATATTTTGCGACGTTTCGGGATTAAAATCACCGCATTTTTCCTCATTTCACTATTTTATAGTGTGATTGTTGAAAGATTTTCAGTAGCAGCAGTTTGCCGCTTGCTGTCCTTATTATGCACAAAAAATGATTTTAAGAAAAAAGTACAGAAGTACACCTTTTTCACTATTTTTCCGCGTAACGGCCTGTATGCCAGTGCTGTATGTGTGGTGTACTTTGTATGTACTTTGGGTGTACTTCGTGCGGAAGGGGATGCGTGGGCGTAGGCTCAAAGTCGTGACTCATTGCCGCCCGTGTGTAAACAAGTCTTGTTTGCACTCAAAAGAAGTCTTGATTGCAAGCAAAACAAGTCTTGTTTACAGGCAAAAGAAGTCTTGTTTGTGATGTGGGTGATGCAGGGTTTTTATCATGTATGTGTAGCCGTTTACTGTTATTCGCTGTCGTTCAGGAAGTTGGCTATGGTCGCCACTGCCTCGCTGAAAGCTGTGGGTTGTCCGGGAACGGTGATGAAAAGGTGGGTGGCAGTGGGATATACATGATAGCTCAACGGGTGGTTGAGGCGTTGCAGCCGTTGTGCCAGTTCGGCAGTCTGGTCGAACAGGATGTCGTGACCTGCCGAGATTATGAGTATGGGCGGCAGCGACTGCAATGCCTTGTCGTCTGCCAGACCCACCGACACCAACGGGTTGCGTTCCTCCTGACGGGCGTATGCCTCGTTGAAGGCTTCAAGCAGTTCGGCGTCGTTGCCGTAGCCCTTGGCGTAATTCTGCCACGAAGCCGTCTGTTCGGTGAACAGCTTCGTGACGGGATAGATGGGAATCACCTTGCAGACTCCTTTTGCCGACATGGCGGTGGCAATGGCAAGGTTGCCGCCCGCACTGTCGCCGCCTACTGAGACCCGTGTGCTGTCGCATCCCCATTCGTCGGCGTGCTGCCTGAGAAAGGCCAAGGCCTGCTGGCAGTCGTGCAGCGGTGCGGGGTAGGGATGGGCTGGAGCCAGACGGTAGTCGAGTGCCGCCACGCAGCAGTCGGCCTCCAGAGCCAGTGCTGCGCAGAAGCGTGTGCAGCTGTTTATGCTGCCGAAGCACCAGCCGCCTCCATGCAGATAGAGCAGCAGGGGGCGTTTGCGTGCTGCCGTCCGCGAGGGAGTGAAGAGGCAAAGGTCGGCAGTGGGGTAGGAGGCGGTCACGCCTTCGGGCAGAGCCGGTGCCTGGCTGCGGCTTCGGCGTATCTGTTGCAGGGCGGTATCGTCGCCGTTCATCGCTGCACGCACGGCAAGCATCTGCGTGTGTTGCAGTCCCGGCTTCATGTTTGCAAGGAATTCCTTCTCCTCGGCAAGCATCCGTTGCTGCTTGTCGGGGCTTGGACTGGTCTGCCCATGTGCGGCGAATGCCGTAGCGGCAAGCGACAGTGTAAATATAAGGTGTTGTGCTTTTCTTGTCATAGTCTTTTTGCCATAGTTATGTTGCCTCTTTGTTAAATTACGGTGCGTATTGCTGCCAATCTTTTGCAAATGTAGCGTTTTTATTTTGTTTTGCCAATTTCTTGGTGTAAAATAAGGGCGTGGCTTCAACACGAACGTTGCAATCTGCTCGAAACAAAGACGAAGCCGAGTGAAAATCTAATGACCGATTTGGTTTAAAACTCAAGCAGGAAGTCGTTGAGCGACTTGTCGGTGGGTATGCCGAGTTTCTTTCTCAGACGGTAGCGTGCGCCCTCCACTCCGCGCACGGAAAGGTGCGTGAAGCCCGCAATGTCCTTAGTGTTGAGGTTGAGGCGCAGCAGGGCGCATATCTTCATGTCGTTCTGTGTGAGCATGAGGTAGCGTGCGTGCAGGTTGCGGAAGAAGTTCTTGTGTATCAGGTCGAAGTTGTTGTGGTAGGTGCTCCAGAACATTTCGGTGTCGTTGTCCTTCAGCTGTTGCAGTATCTGGTTGGCTTTCTTCGACGACAGCGTGCCGTTGCGCATGCCTTCGAGCAGCTGTTCGCGTACGCTTTCCATCGAGTTCTTCATCGCCACCATGTCGAAAGCCATGCTTGCCACGTCCTTTCCCTTTATCTGGAGTTCGCTTTCGAGGAGTCTTTGCTGCTGTTCGGCGATGATGCGCTCCTGCTCCAGTGTCTTCATCTTCTGCTGCATCAGTTCGCGTTCGGCCTCCTTGCGGTTGCGTCGCACCACCCGTGCCGTGCGCCACCGTGTGTAGTAGAACACGACGGTCCATGCCGCTGCTATGTAGGCGAGCCATGCCCAGACGGAGATGTAGAACGGGGTGGGGTTGTCGAAAGTGTAGGTGGCGGTGCTGAGTGTCTTGCCTGCCACGTTGCGCACGCTCACTTGCAGCTTGTAGTCGCCGTAGGCGAGGTTGGAGTAGGTGACTGAGGGCGTCGCCGAAGTCTTCGTTGTGGTCTTGCCGCGGTGTTGCAGCGTATAGACAAAGGTGAGACGGTCGTTGTCGTAGTTGGGGTACGAGACGCCGATGGTGATGTTGCCGTTCACATCCTCTGGCTGGTCGGTGCGCAGGTTTCTGATGTTGTTCTCGTGGTCGCGTGTCGTCACCGAGGTGATGAACAGCCGGTAGTCGGCTGGCGAGGGCATGGGGCGTGTGGTGTCGTAGCGTCCCAGTCCGTCGTTGAGGAAGAAGTAGGTCTGCTGCCCGGCTACATACATGGCGCGGCCGTAGGTGTTGGTCTGCTGTCCGAACATGGAGTTGGGTATGAACAGGCGCGGACTGCATTTATGGCTCGCGTTATGCATGAGCCAGTAGCCGTCGGTGTCGAGCATCCAGAACGTGTTCTTATCTACCATCGCCGCCGTCACCACACCGCCGTCGCCCAGTTTTCCGCAGTTGTCGTATGGCACTATGCGGCGTGCTATGTCGTCGTAGGTGTAGAGCGAACCGCTGTATGCAAACACGACACGCCCTCCTATCGACATGACATGGAACGCCTGCTCGCTGCCATTGCCCAGCGACGGGTAGTAACGTACGCTTGTGAAGTGGGTGAGGTCGCGCGAGAGTTCGAGCTGGTACATGCCCTTGCTCATGTGGGCAGCCCAGATTACGCCGCGCGAGTCGATCTCGAACTCGCGCACGGGGGAGTTGAATCCCTTTATCTCTCCTGCGTATTTCCATCGTCCTGCTGCTTCGCGGTATATCCGCACGGCGGTGTAGGAGGTCTCTATGAGTGCGCGCTGTCCAAAGAGGTTGTACTCCCGCAGTGCCGTGCTGCCTACAGCCGGCGTGCCGGTGGAACGGGCTTCGGTGCCTTTTACGGCACGCATGCCCATGTTGTTGCCCGCCAGTATGTCGCCGCCGAAGCTTTCCACATACCAGTTCTGCCCCTCGCAGCCCGTCACCTGGGTCAGGCTCGCCGTCTTTGCGGCATACCGCCACACCGCCTGGTTGGTTGCAAGATAGATTATGTCGCCCTGCATCGTCATGCCATACACCATGCCTATACCGTCGAGACGCGCCACCTCCACGGGGAGGGCGGTGTGTATGAGCGACAGACCGTTGTCGAGTGCAACCCACACGTTGCCCGTCCGTCCGGCGAAGAGTCCGAGTACGGTGTTGTTGCCCAGACCGTTGCCCCTGTCGTAGTGCCACAGGCAGCGTCCGCTCTCAATGTCTATCGCCATCACGCCGCCCTTGATGGTTCCGGCGACAAGCGTTCGTGGCGAGAGCAGGATGGTGCGGTTGATAATCGACTGGCGCAGCAGGGCGTCGGCATCGGTGTTGAGTTTTTTCGCTTGCGACCCTTCCAGTATGTACAGTCCGTGGCTTGCCGTGGCGGCGAGCATGCCCTTTTCGCCGTACGGATGAAGCCCCACCACGTTGTCGCCGCCGAATGTTTCGCGTCCGGCAACGGGCAGCAGTGTGCCGCGGGTCATGCGGCTGAGTCCGCCGTTTATCACTTGTGCGTAGATGGCGCCGCGTACGTTGAAGAACCACAGGGGCTTTTTCTCCTTATTATAATATGCGCGCACGCGGGAACCGTCGTAGCAGAAGTAGGACGAGAACGACTGGAACCAGATGTTTCCCAGCCCGTCCTTCACTATGTTCCACACTTCGTCGTCGTGTGTCTTGTAGTTCTTCGGCCACAGAGAGTGGTAGCGCAGCGTGCCTATGGAGTCGCGCCGGAAGTAGCCGAAGTCGGTGTAGCCGCCGGCATATACCCTCTCGCCGTCGGCAAGCAGTGCTCGCACGATGCCGCGGCTGGGCAGCTTGGCGGTGTGCCAGGAGTAGCCGTCGTAGGCGAGTATGCCGTCGTTATTGCCGAAGTACATGGTGCCGCGGCTGTCCTGGGTGCATGCCCAGTTCTGAAGCCCCATGCGGTAGTCGAGCGGGGAATAGTGGGATATGATGGGCATGAATGTCTTCGCCACGGCGGTGTGGATGCAGGCAATGGCGAGCCAAAGCATGGCGAATATGCGGAAAAACGTTGTCATCTGGTTCAATAAATTTAAATTTGTAATGCAAAATTAATAAAAAATACATGTAGTAAGGCATAGTAGTGTCGTGAAAAAATATTTTTTTTGTAAAATTATGTGTATCAGGTATATAAATCACACTGTCGTACTAATATCGTAGTGGCATAAAGGGCATAAAGTAGTTAAAGAGTGGCTGGTAGTTTGTGAATAAAATGAAAACGCACTTACTTTGCATCCGAAAAACTTCGTGGCTTGCATCAAGACCATAAAAAAGTAACTAAAAACATAAAACAAACGTAACATGAAAAAGAAAGAGCTTCTGATTTTATGCTCTGCCTTTGCCGCACAGGTGGCTTTTGCCCAAAGCGACAAGGTGAAGGGTACTGTGCTTGACAGCTCAGGACAGCCCGTCGTGGGTGCCACAGTGAAAGTTGTGGGTACCAACAATGCGACCATGACCGACCTCGACGGTCATTTCACATTGCAGAACGTGTCGTCAAAGACACAGGTGAGCGTGTCATATCTGGGCATGCAGACCGCCACTGTTCCAGTTTCCGCTGCCAACAAGGTGGTGCTTAAGGACGATTACCAAAACCTCGACGGTGTGGTGGTAATCGGTTATGGCTCGGCCAAAGCCAAGGATCTCACTTCGCCCATCACAGTGGTGAAGGGTTCCGACATCCAGGCAGTGCCCTCTGCTTCGCCGATGTCTGCCCTTCAGGGTAAGGTGGCTGGTGTAAACGTTGTGAACAGCGGTTCACCGGGTAGCGCACCTACTGTAAGAATACGCGGAGCCGGCTCGTTCAAGAACTCTTCTCCGCTTTATGTGGTTGATGGCATGTTCTACGACGACATCACCTTCCTTAATAACGACGACATCCAGGACTTCACTATCCTCAAGGATGCATCGGCTGCCGCCATCTACGGTGTGCGCGCTGCAAACGGCGTGGTGCTCATCACCACAAAGAAGGGTGCCAAGAACCAGAAGGCTCAAATCACATACGACGGCTATGTGGGATTCCAGAACGCTTCCAACGTGCTGGAACTCTGTAACGCCAAGGAGTATGCCACAATGATGCTTGAGGGTGATTACAACTCATACGTCACACACTTCAAGAAGAGCATTGACAACTACGGCGGCAGTTATGCCGATTCCGACTTCCACAACTGGACATACAACACCGACAACGACTGGTACGACTTGATGCTGCGCACCGCGCTTATCACCAACCACAGCATCAGCATCAACGGCGGAACAGAGAAGGCTGCCTACTCTTTGGGCGGAAGCTACCTCTATCAGGACGGTATCATGGATGTGGACAACAACTACAAGCGTCTCAACTTCCGCGCCGCTCTTGACTACAATGCCACAAACTGGCTGAAAGTGGGCTTCAACGGAGTGTTCAGCAAGTCTGAACAGCAGGTTTCCAACAATGCCGCTTGGCAGAAGGCATTCAACTGTCCGCCTATCGTGGCACTCTACGACGAGAACAACGACAAGGGATTCCCCGACAAATACGGTTCGCCCGACGTGCTTGGCTACACATCAAACTTCTACAACCCGATTGCGTTCGCCAAGTATTTCGACTCGAAGAACGAGAGCTACCAGGCATTGACCAACTTCTATGCACAGGTGGATTTCATTCCTAATAAGTTGAATCTGCGCACCAACTACTCTTACAGTTTCCTCTCAACACAGGGCCGTGAGTTCACTCCCGCCTACTATGTGAGCAGCTGGCAGCAGTCGGCTACGACACAGTTGAGCAAGACCGAGAACAAATATTACAACAACATCTGGGACAACACATTGACTTATAACGACCAGTTCGGCCGTCATAAGGTGGGTGCCATGGTGGGTATGTCCATGCGTCAGGAGCAGTGGCGTTACCTCAAAGGCACTACCAGCAATGTTCCCGACGGCGAAAAGGAATACTGGTACATCAAGAACGGTAACGCGGCAGGTGCTACCGTCACCGACGACGGCTATTGCTACCGCGGACTTTCCTATTTCACACGTTTGAACTACAACTTCGACGACAAGTATCTGTTCGTGTTCACAATGCGTGCCGACGGTTCGTCAAAGTATCAGGAGAAGTGGGGCTACTTCCCGTCAGTGGGTGCTGCATGGGTGCTCTCGCAGGAAAACTTCCTGAAGAACCAGAAGTGGATTGACATGTTGAAGGTGCGTGCAAGCTGGGGTAAGCTTGGTAACGACCATGTTGCGGCTTCCGACGGCTTCAATTCGGTGAGCAGCGGCAACAAATACTCTGGCGTGTTCGGCAACACGACACTCCCCGGCTACGAGAACTCCAACTACTTCAGCTGGCTCAAGTGGGAGGTTGTTGAGGAATGGAATGCCGGCTTCAACTTCATCACGCTTGGCAACCGACTGAATGTCGATGTGGACTACTTCCACCGCATGACCAACAACGCCGTAATCTCGCCGCTTCTGCCGTTCAGCACACAGACTCTGGCAGGCAACTACGGTAAGATTCTCAACGAAGGATTCGACATCAGCCTCTCTTGGAACGACAAACTCAACAAGGACTTCGCTTACCATGTAGGCGTGAACATGTCCACTTTGCGCAACCGCGTAAAGGAACTCAGCGGTCACAGCATCATCAAGGGCGGCAAGACTGTGAACATCGTGGGCAAGGAGATGAACTCGTTCTACGGATTCAAGATGGCAGGCGTTTACCAGACTCAGGCTGAAATCGACGCCGACCCGATAGGAAAGGCCAATGGATGCCAGCCCGGCGACTTGAAATATGCCGACCTCGACGGTAACGGCGTGCTCGATGGCAACGACCGTACAACACTCGGTTCTTACATTCCAAACTTCACCTACGGCGTGAACCTCGGTTTCCAGTGGAAGAATCTCGACTTCGAACTCACCACATACGGCCAGACCGGAGCACAGATGTTCAACCGCAAGCGCGCTCTGAGATACGCTTCGCAGAACTACAACTTCGACAAGAACCAGTATGAAGAGCGTTGGACAGGTCCGGGCTCAACCAATTCGGCTCCTTCTGCTGCCGCATTGCTGCGCACATGGAATGTCAGCGACCAGAAATACAGCGACTACTTCGTGGAGAGCGCCGACTACTTCCGCATCCAGAACGTCACTGTCGGTTACACATTCAAGAACCTGAAGTTCGGTACATACACTCTCCCCGGCGTGCGCCTCAGCGTTACTGCCGACCGTCCGTTCACAACATTCAAGGCAAATACCTTCACACCTGAGTTGAGCGACAGCGAGGGATGGGACACCGAAGTATATCCTTTGACATCTACCTACACGTTCAACGTGAAAATAAACTTCTAAAGATAAACCTCAAATATAAATTGCTACACTATGGAATTTATCAAGAAATCAATCATATTTACGGCGGCTGCCATCCTGATAGGTGCTGCATCGTCTTGCAGCGACTATCTCGACAAGACACCGGAAGGCAAGGTTCCTGAGACACAGGTGGACTATGCCAGCTTCGACAATATGTACCAGCCCGTTTCTGGTATGTATGCCAAAATCCGTACCAGCGGTATGCACTGGGTGATTTGGGAGATAACAACCATCCGCGACCAGGACGTTTTCAGCGGACAGTGGAACGGAAGCGACTATTACAATCTCTCGGAGTACAAATACAACGACTCTTTCTGGGGCTTCGACGAAATCTGGAAGCAGTACTACAACATCATCAAGTGTGCCAATTCTGCCATTGAAGCTCTCGACAACTACGGCCAACACTGCACGACAGATGCTCAGAAGGCAACCAACAAGGCCTATATCGGTGAGGTGAAGTTCATGCGTGCCTACGCTTACTTCCGTCTGGTTCAGGCTTTCGGAGCCGTTACCATCCTGCGCGACAACAACCAGACCGACCTTACACGCTCTACGGTTGATGCCGTTTACAAGTATGCCTTGGAGGATCTGGAGTACGGTATGACCTATATGCCGCGCATCCGTCCTAACCAGAGCGAGCACAAGGGCGCTGTGACAGCCTTCTCTGCCGCTACCCTTGCTGCCAAGATTTACCTCAACCAGGGCAATTACCAGAAGGTGAAGGAACTTACGAATGACATCATCGAGCACGGTAATTTCCATCTTTATCCTGATTATTACCAGTTGTGGAAGATTCCCGGAAAGCTCTGTGATGAGTCTATCTTCGAATGCCAGTGCACCGACTTCGGCAATGGTTCGGGCGACTTGATTGACCCGGATGCATGGTTCAAGTGCCAGGGACCCAACAACTCAGGCAGCGACATATCCGGATGGGGCGACTGCGGTATCTTGAAAGAGTTCCGCGACTGGGCTTACAACCGTGGAGAGACAGTACGCGCCACCACATCATTCCTCTTGGCTGGCGAGACAACACCCGACGGCGACTATGTACGTCCGCAGGACAACCCCTCAAAGACCGACTGCTGGAACGGCAAGGCTTACACTCCGACATGCCAGCTGACACCCGGACGCACAAAGTACGGCACAAACAACAACATCCGTATATTGCGCTATGCCGACGTGCTGCTGATGAATGCCGAGGCAAAGATAAAGCTTGGCGAGAGCGGTGATGCTCCTTTCAACGAGGTACGCCGTCGTGCTCACATGCCTGAACTGACAAATGTCACATTCGACCAGGTCATCGACGAGCGTCGTATGGAACTTTGCTGCGAGTGGGGCGAGCGTTACAACGACCTCGTACGCACCGGAAAGGCTGCCACAGAATTGAAGGGATGGTCAAAGGAGAAGGCTCTCATTCCTCTGCCTTTCAACCAGACTTCCACAATTCCCGCCCTCAGCAATGAACCTAAGAACGAGTAGTTTGGTTTTAAAAGTATAGGTATTAGTGGGAACGGAGGGCGTATTCATCACGATGCGCCCTCCTATTTGATTAATGGCTATGAAAAAAACATTATATATATTAGGACCTTTGCGCCGTCTTGCCGCCGCCTTCCTGCTTCTTTCGGCTGCGACATTGGCTTATGCGCAAATAAGTGTTATGACATTCAACATCCGTCTGGACGCTTCCGTCGATGGACCCAACGTGTGGGATAACCGCAAGGCGGCTGTGTGCGAGATGTTGAAGTATTACAGTCCCGACCTGCTGGGCATGCAGGAAGTGTGCCCCAACCAGATGGACGACCTCAAGGCAGGGCTTCCCGAATATGAAGCTCTCGGTGTGGGACGCGACGACGGCAAGCATAAAGGCGAGCACAGTCCAGTGTTCTTCAACAAGAAGCGTTTCCGCCTCATCAGGCACGGCGACTTCTCTCTCAGCGAGACTCCAGAAGTGTTCGGCACAAAGGGATGGGATGCTTCCTACAACCGTGTCTGTTCCTGGGCGGTCTTGCAGGACCGTAGGACCGGCAAGAAGCTGGCTTTCTTCAACACTCACCTCGACAACGACGGACAGGTGGCGCGTCGTGAGGGCATCCGTCTTGTGCTCAACCGCATCCGTCAGTATGCTCCCGGACTCCCCGCCATCATCACTGCCGACTACAACTGCTCTGACGGTGAAGCCCCGTTCACGGTCCTTCGTGAGAACGGCATGGCTAATGTGCGCGACATCGCACCCGTAGTCTATGGCCCGTCTTACTCATGGCACGACTACGGCCGTCTCCCCATCGACCAGTGTCCGTTGCTCGACCATGTGTTTGTGAACAACAAACTGAAGGCCGACCGCTACCGTGTCGTTCAGGACAAACCTGAAAACGTGTGGCTGTCCGACCATTTCCCCGTACTCGTAAATCTTGATTATAAATGAAAACAGCCTTTCTCCTGATTCTTTCCCAGTTGTTGCTGCTTCCCTCAGCATCGCCATGCCGCGCCGCACAGACGCTTGACGGCGGTGCGCACTGCACTGAAATGCAGGACAACAGCCGCCCCGAAAGCTTCGCCAACGACAGTGTCATGCTCGACTACATACAGCGTGTACACCTTAATTATATGTGGGACGGCGCCGAACCCAATTCGGGTATGGCTCCGGAGCGCATACATCTCGACGGCGTCTATCCCGAAAACGATGCGCACATAGTGACTACCGGCGGCAGCGGCTTCGGCATTGCGGGCTTGCTTGCAGGCATCGACCGCGGCTTCATCGACCGTGCCGAGGGTGTGAAACGGTTGCGGAAAGTGGTGGATTTCCTCTCCCGTGCCGACCGCTATCATGGCGTCTGGTCGCACTGGATTGACGGTCGCACAGGAAAGACGAAACCTTTCGGGCAGAAAGACAACGGAGGCGACCTCGTGGAGAGTTCGTTCCTCATGGCAAGTCTGCTTTGCGTGCGCCAGTATTTCGCCGAAGGCAACAGCGACGAACGCCGCCTTGCCGCCGACATCGACACGCTTTGGCGCGGCATGGAGTACGACTGGTACCGCAACGGCGGCAAGGATGTGCTCTATTGGCACTGGTCGCCCGACTATGCATGGCAGATGAACTTCCCGCTTGAGGGCTACAACGAGTGCCTTATAGCCTACATCCTCGGTGCATCGTCGCCCACTCACGCCATTCCTGCCTCTTGCTACCACAAGGGGTGGGCGCGTTCGGGCGGCATAAAGAGCGGCGCACGGCCTTTCGGACACGCTCTTGAGCTGAAGCATAACGGTGCCGAACAGACTGGCGGTCCGCTGTTCTGGGCGCACTATTCCTACATCGGCTTCTGCCCGAAGAACATTTCCGACCGCTATGCCGACTATTGGGAGGTGGTGCGCAACCATGCTCTCAGCAACTACGACTACTGTGTGAGCAACCCCAAAGGCTTCAAGGGCTACGGAAAGGACTGCTGGGGACTGACGGCGAGCTATTCCACCGTGGGCTATTCCGCCCACGCTCCCAACAACGACCTTGGTGTAATCACCCCGACCGCAGCTCTCTCGTCGTTCCCTTACACGCCCGAACAGTCGATGGCGGCACTGAAACACTTCTACGCCATGGGTTTGGGCATATGGGGCAAGTACGGCTTCTACGATGCCTTCGAGCCTGCCACAGGCTGGACAGTGCCACGTTATCTCGCCATCGACCAGCTCACCATCGCCCCGATGATAGAGAACTACCGCACGGGTTTGCTCTGGCGGCTCTTCATGAGTTGCCCCGAAGTGCAGCAGGGACTTGTGAAACTGGGTTTCCACGCCACACGCCCGCTCGGCAAGACAGTCGTGAAATGACAACGAAAGGATGTTGATTGACAAAAAACACACAATTTGAATATGAACAAGAAAAGAATTACCGGCGCTCTCCTGGCACTCTGCCTCGGCACAATGGGTGCTCTGGCGCAGCCTTCTGCCGACGAGACGCGCATGAAACAGTACATCGACGACCTCATGTCGAAGATGACTTTGCACGAAAAACTGGGTCAGCTCAATCTGCCGGTTACCGGCGATATTGTGACAGGACAGGCCAAGAGCAGCGATGTGGCAGCCAAGATACGCCGCGGAGAGGTTGGAGGACTGTTCAACCTGAAAGGTGTTGAAAAGATAAAGGAGGTGCAGCGCATCGCCGTGGAGCAGAGCCGTCTGCACATTCCGTTGCTTTTCGGTATGGATGTGATACACGGTTACGAGACGGTGTTCCCCATTCCGCTCGCCCTTTCGTGCTCGTGGGACATGGAGGCCATACGCCGCTCCGCTTCCATCGCTGCACAGGAGTGCTCCGCCGACGGTATCAACTGGACCTTCTCACCCATGCTCGACATCTGCGTCGATCCACGTTGGGGACGCATGGCAGAGGGCAACGGCGAGGACCCCTACCTCGGTTCGCAGATAGCGCGTGCCATGGTGCACGGCTATCAGGGCACTGACCTCTCTCTGCCCAACACCGTCATGGCCTGTGTCAAGCACTTCGCCCTCTACGGAGGAGCCGAGGCGGGACGCGATTACAACACTGTCGATATGAGCCGCTGGCGTATGTTCAACCGCTACATGCCGCCCTACAAGGCTGCGGTGGATGCCGGTGCGCTTAGTGTGATGACCTCATTCAATGTGGTCGAGGGAGTGCCTGCCACCGGCAACCGCTGGCTTCTCACCGATGTGCTGCGCAACATGTGGGGATTCAAGGGTATGGTAGTAACCGACTATACCGCCATTTCCGAAATGACGGCGCACGGAATGGGCGACCTCAAGCAGGTGTCGGCTCTCGCACTGAATGCCGGTACCGACATGGACATGGTGGCCGACGGATTCCTCGGCACCCTCGAAGAATCGCTGAAGGACGGCAGTGTGAGCATGGAGAGCATCGATGCTGCCTGCCGCCGCATTCTCGAAGCCAAGTGGAAGCTGGGCCTTTTCGCCGACCCCTACCGCTACTGCACCCCGAAGCGTGCACGCACCGAGATATTCACACCTGCCAACCGTGCCGAAGCGCGCCGTATAGCAGCCGAGACTTTCGTGCTGCTCAAGAACGAAGGGTCGCTCCTTCCGTTGCGGCGCAAGGGTCGCATCGCCCTCGTCGGACCGCTCGCCAACACCGCAAGCAACATGTCGGGAACATGGAGCGTGGCGGCCCGACTCTCCGAGAACAAGACTCTCGTGGAGGCAATGCGCGAAGCCGTGGGCTCGAAGGCAGAGATTCTGTATGCCAAGGGTTCCAACGTTCTGCTCGACGCACAGCGTGAGGCCGACGCCACCATGTTCGGCCGCGAGATGCGCGACCCGCGCCCTGCCCGGGAAATGATCGACGAAGCGGTGGCGGCGGCACGCCAGGCCGATGTCGTCGTGGCTGCCGTCGGCGAGTCGTCGGAGATGAGCGGCGAGTCAAGCAGCCGTTCGTCGCTCTCCATGCCCGACGCACAACGCGCTCTGCTTGAGGCCCTCCAGGCTACAGGCAAGCCCATCGTGCTGGTCTATTTCTCCGGCCGTCCCACGGTGATGACATGGGAGAACGCCAATTTCCCTGCCATACTCAATGTGTGGTTCGGCGGATGTGAGGCGGCGACAGCCATCTGCGATGTGCTCTTCGGCGACAAATCGCCGAGCGGCAAACTCACAGCCACCATGCCGAAGAGCGTGGGACAGATCCCTATCTTCTACAACCACCTCAACACCGGACGCCCGCTTGAGGAGGGAAAATGGTTCTCCAAGTTCCACAGCAACTATCTCGACATCGACAACGACCCGCTCTTCCCCTTCGGCTACGGACTCTCTTACACCACCTTCCGCTATGGCAAACCCTCGCTCTCGGCTCCCGTCATGCAGCAGGGCGACACGCTCACCGTATCGGTGGATGTGACAAACACCGGCAGCTATGATGCCGACGAAGTGGTGCAGATGTATGTCCGCGACCTCGTGGGCAGCGTCTCCCGTCCAGTCAAGGAACTGAAAGGCTTCAGCCGAGTGTCGCTGCGCAAGGGGGAGACACGCCGGGTGGACTTCAAGATAACCCTCGACGACCTGAAATTCTACAACCAGCAGCTCGACTATCGTGCCGAACCGGGCGATTTCGAGGTGATGGTGGGTCCCGACAGCCGCAATGTGCAAACCCTGAAATTCACACTTAAATAAATTGCTTGTATAGCCATCGCCATGCGGCGGTGGCTGTATCTTTGCACTGTCACCGCAGGGTTCACTTGCGACAAATCGTCATTAACGCTTTAACAAAAGAAACAATGAAAAGAATTTTCCTTATTCTCGCACTCGCCACAATGGTGATTGGTGCGGCAAATGCAAGGCGCACGGTGCGCATTCTGGCCGTGGGCAACAGTTTTTCAGAGGATGCCATTGAGCAGAACCTGCACGAGATTGCCGGTGCTGCCGGCATTACGGCAGTGGTGGGCAACCTTTACATTCCGGGATGCTCGCTCGAGCGGCATGTGAAATGCTCGCAGACCGGCGAGGCGGCATACCGCTATCGCAAGGTGAAGGCCGACGGAATGCAGGACGAAGTGGCCAAGTGCCGACTCGACAGTGCGCTGGCCGACGAACGCTGGGACTATATCAGCGTGCAGCAGGCAAGCCACTTCTCAGGCGACTACACCACCTATCAGCCCTATCTGCAACAGCTCGTGGCATATATCCGCACTCATGTGAAGGGCAAGCCGCGCATCGTGTTCCACCAGACATGGGCCTACGCGTCAGACTCCAAGCACGACGGCTTCCGCCGCTACGGCAACAGCCAGAAGCAGATGTACGACGCCATCATCGCATCCACCCGTAAGGTGCTTGCCGACCTGCATCCCGATGTGCTCGTGCCGGCAGGTACTGCCATACAGAACGCCCGCACATCGTCTGTCGGCGACAACTTCAACCGCGACGGCTACCACCTCCAGCTCGTCTATGGACGCTACACCGCTGCCTGCACATGGTTTGAGGCGATAACCCGAAAGAGCGTCATCGGCAACGCATTCACACCGCAGGGCATCACGCCCTTGCAGAAACGCATAGCGCAGGAGGCCGCCCACGCCGCCGTGAAGCAGCCGCTCAGCGTCACGAAGATAGACTTTTGACGGGCGGCTGTCAGCTTGCTCCGTTGCCCGTGAGAGTGCATGAAAATATGCTTCGGCATTCTCCGTTTTAAAAAGAAGCCTTGTTTGCACTGCAGACAAGGCTTCTTTTGAGTGCAAACAAGGCTTCTTTTCAAACCGGATGTATTTCTGTTCCGAGAAGACCTTCCATGTTGTCGCTAATTGCCTGAAACCCAATGGTTAGTAGTTGTTGTTGATGTCGCCTTCTTTTCCGCATGCCATAGGAGAATGGTGGGCAAAACATGAGATAGCAGAAGTCGTCGGAAGTTGTCGGAACTCAATGCGCCTGTGGTGTATGGAAGATAACGGACATCTTCATCTAAGTTTTTTCTAATACCATTCTAATCGTTTTCTAATAGCTGTTTTGCAAAATTTGGAGTAACTTTGCACTGTGAATAGGATAATGACCATTTTTAAATAACAATTATGCAAATAATGAAGCGTGGCATTTTGGTAGCATTAAGCTGCATCTGCGTCAGTCTGTCCCATGCGCAGATATTCAGCGGCGAATACACCACGGAATGGCAATGGGACATGAAGAGGAATACCAACTGGATGAATCTGTTGAGGCTTCACCTTGATATTCCGCTGTGGGAAGGAAGGGGAATGCTGCAAGCCTCCACGATACATATAGCCAAGACCGACGAAAGCGTTGCCAACGACTGGCAGATTTTCTCGAACATCGAGGAGGAGAACGATTTTGCAGCGATAGCCGTTCTGGGTTATATGCACAACTGGAAGGCCGGACATCTGTTCGTGGGCGTGCGGAATGCGAACGAGGACTTCTTCACATCCAGTGTCACCTCGCTCTTCACCAACAGTTCATGCGGCATGTTCCCCACCATATCGGCGAGCTACCCCATAGCCAACTACCCACGGTCGGGGCTGACGGTGTATTTCGATGTGAACCTGTCGGGGTGGGTGTTCCGGAACAGTCTGTATAACGGCGTGGCATACAATGGCTGGAACGCCAAGGACAACCCGTTCATCGTGCGTCCGGCGAGAGACGGCATATTCGACATATCGCAGCTGGAATACTCGCATGAGGGCGGGCGTTACTTCGCCGGCGTGGCTGTCCACACGCGCCATTATCCTGTTGGTGAGGACGGCACCATGGCACCGGCAGACGCATCGTGCCGGCAGACGAGTTGCGCATGGTGGGTGTATGGGGAACAGAAGGTGTGGACTTCCGGCGACAGGGACATCTGCTGCATGGCGCAGTATTCCGAAAACACATGCTGGACGAACGGCTGCCGCCGCTACGCCGAAACGGGCTGCGCCTACCATGACAGCAACAATGAGTGCGGCGTGTCAGGACAGTACGCCCGCTTCTATCAGGGGACGGAGTGCTCGGTGGAAGTGACATGGAAAAGAAAAATCAACAAGGCGATGGCATTGCAGCCGTCGTTCCAGTATATCACCAACGGCGACGGCAACTTCACCGTGCTGAGTGCCAGACTTTATTACAGCTTCTGATTCATGCCAATCAGTAATTATAGGTTGTGAATTGATATTGCAGGAGTGCGGGTTTCTTGTTCGACGACATGCTTTTTAATGCCAACCAAAGTCACTCTCTATGCATAATTCCAAGTTGTGAAAAAGGTCGTAAATCGGAATTTCTGTCATACAAATGGCTGCACTTGTATGCTTTTATGTCATTGTGGCAGACTACGGATGATGTAATTTGGCAGGTTTTACAGTATGGAAATGCTTTTGGCACACCATTTGTATGTTATAAGGCGAGCGTCGCTTGAAGTATGCAAATACGACATGGCGACCGACTCGAATCACATTATTAACAAGAATAAAATAAAAAAATATACAATTATGGGAAAGATTATTGGAATCGACTTAGGTACTACAAACTCTTGTGTTGCCGTTTTTGAGGGCAACGAACCTGTAGTAATCGCCAACAGCGAAGGCAAGCGTACAACTCCTTCTGTCGTTGGATTCGTAAAGGACGGCGAGCGTAAGGTGGGCGACCCTGCAAAGCGTCAGGCCATCACCAACCCGAAGAACACCGTATATTCAATAAAGCGTTTCATGGGTGAAACCTACGAGCAGTGCTCCAAGGAGGTTACACGCGTTCCGTTCTCCGTTGTAAATGAGGGTGGCTACCCGCGTGTAGATATTGAAGGACGCAAATACACTCCGCAGGAAATCTCCGCAATGGTGCTTCAGAAGATGAAGAAGACCGCAGAGGACTACCTCGGACAGGAAGTGACCGACGCCGTAATCACTGTTCCGGCATACTTCTCTGACTCTCAGCGTCAGGCAACAAAGGAAGCAGGACAGATTGCAGGACTCAACGTTCGCCGTATCGTGAACGAGCCTACAGCCGCAGCTCTTGCTTACGGTGTGGATAAGGCCAACAAGGACATGAAGATTGCCGTGTTCGACCTCGGTGGCGGTACATTCGATATCTCAATCCTTGAGTTCGGCGGCGGCGTGTTCGAGGTGCTCTCTACCAATGGTGATACTCACCTCGGTGGCGACGACTTCGACCAGGTTATCATCGACTGGCTCGTACAGGGCTTCAAGGCCGACGAAGGCATCGACCTCTCCAAGGATCCGATGGCTATGCAGCGTCTGAAGGAAGCTGCCGAGAAGGCAAAGATAGAATTGTCAAGCACAACTTCTACAGAAATCAACCTTCCGTATATCTCTGCCGAGGGCGGCGTACCAAAGCACTTGGTTAAGACTCTGACACGTTCGCAGTTCGAGCAGCTGGCTCACAACCTCATTCAGGCATGTCTCGTTCCTTGCCAGAACGCAATGCGCGACGCAAAGCTTCAGACAAGCGACATCGACGAAGTAATCCTCGTAGGTGGTTCAAGCCGTATCCCTGCCGTGCAGACACTTGTTAAGAACTACTTCGGCAAAGAACCTTCAAAGGGTGTGAACCCCGATGAGGTGGTAGCCGTAGGTGCTTCCATCCAGGGTGCCATCCTCAACAAGGAAAGTGGAGTAGGCGACATCGTATTGCTCGACGTAACCCCGCTGACACTCGGTATCGAGACAATGGGTGGCGTTATGACAAAGCTTATCGATGCCAACACTACCATACCGGCACGCAAGAGCGAGACATTCTCAACAGCCGTAGATAACCAGACAGCCGTGACTATCCATGTGCTGCAGGGCGAGCGTCCGATGGCTGCACAGAACAAGTCAATCGGTCAGTTCAACCTCGAAGGCATAGCTCCGGCTCGTCGTGGCGTTCCGCAGATTGAGGTGACATTCGACATCGATGCCAACGGTATCCTCAACGTATCGGCAAAGGACAAGGCAACCGGCAAGGAGCAGGCCATCCGCATCGAGGCTTCTTCAGGTCTTAGCAAGGAGGAAATAGACCGCATGAAGGCTGAGGCAGAGCAGAATGCTGCTTCTGACAAGGCAGAGCGCGAGAAGATCGACAAACTCAATCAGGCCGACTCGATGATATTCACCACCGAGAACTTCCTCAAGGACAACGGCGACAAGATTCCTGCCGACCAGAAACCGGGCATTGAGCAGGCGCTCCAGCAGCTCAAGGACGCTCACAAGGCAGCCGATGTAGCAGCTATCGACACCGCCATCAACAACCTCAACCAGGTTATGCAGGCCGCTTCCGCACAGATGTATCAGGGCGGCGCACAGCCGGGCGCAGGTGCTCAGGCAGGCGCACAGCAGCAGACTGGTAACGAATCCAAGAACGACGAAACAATCCAGGATGCTGACTTCGAGGAGGTCAAGTAAGTACTTTGAAATTGTGACGTAAGGAATTACTAAACTGATAAATTCTAAATGAGGCATGATTATTAATTATAATTGTGCCTCATTTTTTATTATAACATTATGAGTAAAGTTTTTATTAGGAAATCAAAAGAAAGTAAACCGGTTGTTGCAATATGTTATGATTTTGATAAGACATTATCACCAGATGACATGCAAGCACAAGGGTATATTCAATCTGTTGGAGATGAAGTCGAATCTTTTTGGAAAGAGTCCAATGGGTTAGCTGAAGAGAATGAGATGGATCAAAATTTAGCTTACATGTTTACCATGATCCGGAAAGCGCATGGAAAAGTCTTATTTACTAAAAAGGCATTAATGGATTATGGAGCGAAAGTTCAATTATTTCCTGGTGTTGAGACATGGTTTAAGCGTATTAGAGACTATGGTGTAGACAAAGGAGTTATTGTAGAGCATTATATCATTTCATCTGGTCTTAAGGAAATGATAGAAGGTACAAAAGTCGCTAATGAATTTGAAAAGATATATGCCAGTTCCTTCTATTATGACAAGGATGGCGTTGCTCAATGGCCAGCACAAGTTATTAATTATACGAGCAAGACTCAATTTCTTTTTAGAATTGAAAAAGGAACTTTAGATGTGAATGATTCTGGTGTCAATGACTATTTTAAGCCAGAGGACATTCGTATTCCTTTTAGAAACATGGTCTATATAGGTGACAGTGATACGGATATACCTTGTATGAAACTCATTAATTCTTATTCTGGTCATTCTATTGGAGTTTATAATCCAGAAACAAAAGATAAACGAAAAGTCTATAAAATGATGGAGGATAAGCGCATAAAATATTATACTCCTGCAGACTATACAGAAGGATCCGAATTGGATGAATTAGTCAAAACCATTATTAATACAACCGCATCAAATGAAAAACTGATGTCTATCCATTACCAAAACAAACAAGAACAGGTAAGCCACAATGGTCAGCCAGACAATCTGGAAGATAAAGAGAAAGAGAAACTTATAATGGATTTGGAAAATAGCAATAGTTTTAAGCAAACTCATTCTATAATTTCCAAACTAAAAAAAATAAAGGATTGGACTTTAGAAGAAAAAAAACAATTAAAAACTATAGCGGAGAAGAACACACAGATTTGTTCGATAATGCAGGATGGCGATGTTGCCTCTTTCTACTCCTCTCTTGAATAAGCTGTTCCCTTATTCTATTTTGCGAACCATCACAAGTCCTAAACCATCTCCTCCACCTACGTTGAAATCGTGGTGGCTCTACAGGTGGAACAGATTCAGACAAAGGACTGACAAATGGGGATTGCTCCAATGGTATCTTGTCATTCTTGGCATTATCGTCTGTGTTCTCTTTTCATCTCTATATCAAAGTTGGGTTATGGATCTCGACCGAACTAACCGAATTTTCTACAAGAAGGTTATCATTGATGAAAAGAGAAAGAAGAATTATCAAGGGTTGGATTCACTTATCCACTCTGATTCTTTCTTCAAAACATATTGGAATTTGGAGCATTGACAACAAATACAATACGATATGGGGCTGGATAGTTCCGCATATGGAAACTACCCAACCCCATTTGTTGGTATTCTTCAGATTCACGCTCTGAAACCACAAGAGCGGAGATATTTGATAACGAAAACAGCCGTTGTTCACGTGTTTCCTTCACGGAACGGATGGTTTCGCCATAATAAAGTCACGAAGTCCACAACATGTTTTAATGCTTCATGAATGTCTGCTGCACGACCATATACAACTGTATCACCTTGTAATACCCATTCCTTTTTACTGATGTCATAGGGACGAATCTCACCAGCATGCTTAAAGACACCCTCAAATAGATGACGATGGATATTCAAAAACTCTAAAGAAGTCAATGAAAAAGACTTTTCATTCAGCAACTTCGTGATGTTTGCTGCAACGCGGTCAGCCTCTTCCTTTTCGGCATCGTCAGCATCATGCGTAGTCTTATTCACATAATAAGATTGTAGCTGTTCTCTCACCTCATCGATAGTGATGTCACCCTCAATGTGCTTTACTGCTATTTCCTTTAGATAGTCAGACACACGAAGCCCATCTACGTCTTGAAGTCCTATTGCAGTACGCCAAGCCGAAACCCGCTCACGTATATGTGGCTCTGACACACGTTCGTAAGCCTCAACGTCAATGTATTTCTGTTCTTCGTTCATATTCTTTATTTTTTTGTCTTGATATATCCCTCCTGGTCATATCCTTTGTGGTGCAAGTGGATGCTGTCTAATAGAGGTTGTACTCTTTTGTCTTCAATCTTCATTTTACCGTATTGAGGCAACTGAACATTATAGCGTTCTGTATTCCCATTCGAAATCCTTTGATCAAAATCATCTGGTATGAATAATGATGATTTATTTCCCAAGTGGTGGTAATACTCACTCTCATAAATGGCGATACCGGCCAAATCTAAATCTCCAAAATGGACGTATTGATTAGGTATGGACTGTAGCCATTTTATAAGATCTTTATTTTGGTTTTGAGGATAACGGGATACGAAAAGTACGCGTCCATATCGTGCAAAGAGATGTTTCTGTAATGCGACATATCGGAAATTCTCTGCGTTCTCCACTCCAACTACGACAACATCCTGCGGAATGGTGAAATGCTGATAGTCGGCAATGAACATGAAACAGCCTTCTGTGGGATGAATTATTATCTCTTGTCCGTTGAGGACAGCAGTAACAGGC
The DNA here is from genome assembly GCA_900553595.1 of uncultured Prevotella sp. Taxonomy (GTDB): domain Bacteria; phylum Bacteroidota; class Bacteroidia; order Bacteroidales; family Bacteroidaceae; genus Prevotella. The sequence continues at coordinate 21,834 of USEC01000023.1, forward strand.
TGATAGCTATTTACAAGAAACCCAGTGAAAGTTCTACGTGAAAGGAACTTACTGTCGCCAGTGACAGCCACCAAAGAGGCTCTGCTGGCATCTTCATCAGAGAAGGCTTTCCGTGTTTGTTCCAGGTCGTAGATGTCGTACTGACTAGCAACATACTGGCGGAGAGACATTCCGTCTATTGCCCTCAGACTCTTGCGGCTACCGTGTGTTGTAGCCAGAAGGATGCCGTCTTCCTGCATCTGTTCAAACCAGTCGCCCTTCAGGCTGCAGGCTGGCAGGACGTCGCCATTGGCCAGCCGAATCAGTTTCTCTATGAGTATGGTAGTCTTTTTCATCTTATTGTCAGCAGCGTTTTAACTACTGTGTTGCTCTTCTCGTCTTTGCTGAGAGAATAGGTGTATTTATACGCCTGAGCATTGTAGGTGGTGGGCGAGGAGTTGATGAGATTGATGTTGCGTACATTGGCAAATTTCAGAATACCTTCCACATTATTGGGGTGCAGTTTGCCTATCTCATCCATCATGCAGTGGAGCTTAAAGTCGCCAAATTTGCGGGATATTTTACGCTTGAAGACGTTGATGAGCATGATGTTCACCATCGCTTTGACCAAGATGTCCGTACCGTCAGATCCCACGTTTGAAAGCTTCTCCACCCAGTTGGTGTCATTGTCATTCTCCTTGACTTTAAATTCCAGTTTGAAGGTGTCAGCCAACGTTATCTGATCGCGTTTCTGCTCAGCGTCCATCATTTCTATTAGTGTCATCAGGAGTCTGACGGCTTGCTCATTGGTGCGGTTCAGGTTGTCTTCATCGGTAAAGAGGTTCAGCTGCCCGATGTCATAGCCGTGTTCATCGTCAAAATGCTTGATGTTCAGCAGTTGCTGCATCAGCCGGTCATTGCTCTCCACCGCCCTCAGTTCAATCTCTTTGATGACACCAGCAAAATTGTTCTCACGGAAATCGCGGTTGATGTCGAGGATGGTCCTTTCGATGTCCGACTTATGCTGGCTCAGGTCGCTGACATCCTTGGCTATACGTTTGATGATTGTGGCATACTGCCGGCTGGTGCGCACCCGGTATTGCTCTATCTTGTTGTTGCTGATAAACTCATTCAGTTCGGCAGCAAATTCTGTATAGTCGGCATCGGTGTTGAACTCTGTCCGGAAATAGAAGGTGTTCTGAGGCGAGAAGTTGCCCTTGAAGCGTACGACAGCTTCCTTGAAATCCTCAAACTTTCGTTGTTTGGAGGCAATTTGGTCGCGCAACTCTTCCAGTATGTCAGCCAATGGCTTCACGGTTTCCAGCTCTTCTGCTGCAGAGACTTCCGGAGGATAGGAATGACTGTTCAAGAAAGCCTGCACCTTCGTAATGGCCTCAGTCAGTTTCTCTTGTTCTTTACTTAAGGCCGAAACCTCATCCGTCAGCTGCTTAATTTTCTCGTCATACTGCTGTTTGCGCTTCAGGTATTTATCCTGCAAGTCGTCTATCTTCTGGCGCATCTGCTTGCGCTCCTCTTTTTTCTGCTGTTCATGCTCGAAATAATCACGAATGTCGTTTTGCCAGGAAATGTATTCTGCGCGATGTTCGTCAATGTATTTCAGATTGTCGACAACTTGCTGAAGCTGACGTCGGATGTCTGCCAACTGGTCCACGTCCACGCCAAGTCCTTTCAGCTCTGCATCCATCTGTGCTTGGAGTTCCACCTTTCGCTGTACTGCAGCTTGTTCTTTCTTTTTCAGTTCTGCGTTTACTTCCGCCTTTTGTTGGTCACTATTGGTCTTCAGTTCTTTCTTCTGTTTGTTGTACGAACTTTGTAGGGAAGCTATTTCTTTTTCTCGCTGGGCTGTCAGACTATCTTTCTGTTTGTCAAGTGTCTCAATCTCCTTCCCTGTCTCTCCAAGCTTCTTCTGTAGCTTCTCCAACTCGTCTTCACGCCATTTCTTCAAACGTTCCTCAGCTGCTTCCTTCTCTTTCTGAACGATTTCTTTGCGACGAGGTATCTGGTTGTACTCAGCGTCAATAGTCATTTTCTCCATACGCAGCTGTTTCAACCTGACGCCCGGCTTGTGCTCCAGTTCGGCAATGTCGGTCTCCAGTCGCTGTTTTCGCAGCGCAATTCTTTTGTTCTGCTCCTCAGCCTTTTGCTCCAACAACGTTTTCTGAGCCTTCAGTTCATCAGGTGTCTTGACCGTCTTCTCTATATTGTTGACATCAATCCTAATGCCGTATATGCTATCAGAAGGGGTAGACATCTGAGGATTGAGGGCGGTGTTATAAAGTACGGCATCCTCATCGAGCACTTTCCCGACATTGCTTTCCCATCCCGGCTTGTTCAGGGTAAGCCATTCTATCAAAGACCCCTTCTGTCGGCTCAGCATATCGTCGAACCTGGCTATGTCGGCAGAAATAAGTTTGATGTCATTCTCGATGTCGGCAATCTCCCGATCACATACTGTCTCCAAATCTTTGCGCTGTATGGCCACATCGCTGGTGATGCGGTCTATCTCCTTTTGTTTTTCAGTAGACGCTTTCAACAAATCTAACCGCTTGTTGCTCAGTCCCTTTATCTTCCGCTCCAGTTCGTCTGTCTCTTCCTTGTAGGGATTGGACTGCCTTACACGTTGCTCCTGAAGTGTCAGGTCGTTTTTGGTTTGCCGGGCATCGTCCAACAATCTCTGATGCTCTTTTAGCTTCCGTTCATATTGGCTGCGGACAGCATCAGCCTTCTCATTCCATTCCGTTTGCAATCGGCCTTCCGATTCTATTCGCTGCCTATCCGATTCGTTCAGTTGCTTCTGGCATTGCAAGCCAAACGCTGTTAGATTGTTGTCAACCTCCTGTATGAGGGTGTCATATTTCGACTTGACACTCAGGTTCTTGCTGGTCAAGGTCTTTTCCTGATTGGTGAGACTGAGCTGTTGGATCTTCAGTTCGCCCTCCTTACCTATGCGTACTGCTGTTTTTTCAATGTCAATCTCCTTATAGTGCTGGCGCTTCTCATTGATTTTTTTCAAGAAATCGTTGATGATGGCTTCGCTTCCTTTCAAGCTGTCACGCTCTTTAGTGAACTTCTCGTTTTCTTCACCCAACAACCTTCGCTGACGTGATAGTTCCGTGCTGCTAGCGGATTCCTGCTCTGACAGGACCGGCAGTCGGCTGGTATCACGGCCTAAGGCGTAGTTCAACTGTCCGCAAAGCTCTGAGATAAGTTTGCGCACATACTCGTAATTGGTGTATCTCTCAATGACCGCATCGGCATCCGTCTTCACCTTCACCTTGCCATTCCTTTCAACTTTATACCATTTCCAAATGTCCTCATATTGTTGACGGAAGTTTTTCACCTCCTCGCGATAGCGGTTCAAGTCAATCTCGTCGCCAGCAAAGTCCATCGAGTCGATGATGGTGTCCTTGATGACACGCGATTCCAGGCTTTGGTTCAGGAAGATGTTCTGTATGGTCAGCGGAACCTGACGGTATTTCGCACTCTCCATCAGCGAGAACCTGCGATGTTCCTTCGCTACCTGCTGGCTGTTGCCATAGATGATGTCGCGGAATTCCTCATAACCGCGAATGATGTTGCTTTTATACACCCTTGCACCTATTTGTTCACTGATGCGCCCCCATTCATAACGAACGCTACCATCTTCTTCCAAAAAGAACCGCTTGTCGTAGGCACAATCCACAATTCGAAAGGCGGTACGTCCATGTGACAAGAAGGTCATAATGAAGAACTTTCCAGTCTCGCGACACACTTCATAAATGATGTACGAATTCTGGTGAGGCAAATAGAATTCATCGTAGCCTTTCTGACCAGCTTGCGTTTTGATGCCCAGCTTGCTCTTGTCCACATTGTAGAAGAACAAGATTGCACGAAGCAGAGTGGATTTACCCACACCCTGTGTACCGATGAAATGTACGTTGCCATCGAGTCTGATCTCTGCGTATGGCACGTGTGCACTATTGATGAATATGATCTTATTGAGGTATCTCATCTTTTATGTCTTCGTCTATGTTAATACAAAGAATGATTTGTTCAATGTAATGGAAAGCATTGGTCACCTGATAGGTACCATCTGCCTCATTTACTAGTTCTGCAAAGCCCATGTTCTCCAGAGCTCCAGCAAGTGCCTCCAGTTTTTGGCGGTTCGACGTTTTGTCTGGAAACATCTGTGTCAATTTCTCTTTCAACCCCGGTATGGTGGCAAGTCTCACCTCCATCTGTACAAGACTAAACTGGGTACCAGCATCAAATGCTGTATCGTATGTCTTCAGAAAGTCCAAATAGCCAATCCACGAGAATAGCGCCTGTAGCTTGTTTTCAATTATTACCTTGGCTTCCTTGCGGCTGAAATAGTAGAAACCGTCACCCCAGCTGAGTTGAAAGTCTATTTTGCCGAAATAGTCTTCATACTCCTGCTGGTTCTCTTCAATATCGTTGTAGATGGCACGAGTATCAGCATCGATGCTATTGCTCGATATGAATTGCCCTCGACTGAGGCGCTGGAAAATTTCACTTGTATATTTCATCGCGGATATATTATGGGGTATTCTATATTCTCAATAGTCTTTGTCTCTGTTGTGAAACGCATTTGTTCTGGATACTGAGATGCCATCTGAAGGAATAGCACTAAGCGCAGTTCTTTATCTGGTGTTTCCGTGAATGAGTAGTTCCAAAGGTAGTAGAACAAGTCGCTGCTTTGTGCTAGGAAACCATTCAGCAGTTCCTGATGATTGAAGGCTCTTGCCGTTTCTGTTTGTTCTTCCAGATAACTCTCGTCAATCTTTTCCGCAAGCCTCGACTTGATGTTTGCCTTCTTCGACAGGCGCTTTCTGATGTTGTCCAGTATCTCAAGGGCGGAATCTTCATTGCGAAGGAAATCCAGAGACACTCGGGTAACATACTTGGGCTTGCTCTCCATCCAGACGGTATTGGTCTGCGCCATTACCTCCTTCACGTTGGTTGCCTGCTCTATCATGAACTGGTCGCGCAGGTATTTCAGCTGTCGCACACGCTTCACCAGTTGGCTCTGATATTCTATGCGGTTCAGGTATTCTATAATCTGAGCGGTGATGGCTATCAATCCGTGAGCAGACTCACGCAAACCATCACGAACCTCGCTGACAGTCTGTTTCAGCCCATAGTCGGATACACTCGAAAAGAAAATGGTCTGCTCGTCTATCACGTGCTCCGTCTGGCGTATCAGTTCGCCTATCAAGCGCGCTTTCTCGTCAAAATCCTTCAAACGCAGTTCCTTGATTTTAAAGTTGGGCTCCTGCTTGTAGGTATCATCGACGATGCGTTTCAGGTCAATCACATTTCTTCGGGTGGCATTGTCGATGCTCTTGAATGTATGGCGAATTTCTCTCATGAAACTCTCACGGCGGACATTGTTCTCTGCTGCAAGATAAGAACTGATACCAAGGTTCAGTTTGTCGATGTACATCTTGACCGATGAAATGTTGATGTCCTCGTTCACTGCCAAGACCTCCTCGAAAAATCGCTGGTAGGCATCGTCCAGTTCCAGAGAGTCGCCCGTCTGCACAATTACCCCAAAGGTGATAAGGTGTTTCAGCTTATTCTCGTCTCCATCCAGGGTATCAAGTGCATCATCATACTTCACGGCAATCGTCTTGCGCTGCAAGAACATATTGCTCAGCAGTTTTGTGCCTTGCTGAAGTGCACGTGTCAGTTCTTTTATCGACCTAAATGTTGCCATTTTCTTTTAGGTTTGAATTTACTTCTCGTCTTCACCCTCTTGATCAGAACGGAATTCAAAAACGAGTTCGGATGCAGGGATATTACACTCCTCAAACATGCCATGAAGAATATTAATCTTGGTGGCAGTACTGTTGTCAGTCCATACGTACATACTTGGTGCAAGTTCGCGTCTCCACTCTTCAGGAGTCGCTGAGAAGCTGCATTTTTCATTTGCACAAAGCCATTCTATAGTTGAACGTTTTTCTATAAGAATGTGTCCACATACCTGAATGAGCATTTCCTTCCATGTATTGACCGTGTATCTAACCCCATGGAGCATATACGCTTGAAGCTTCTTGCCTGTGAACTCATAATCCTCATCGTCAAGTGATGCAGATTCCGCCTCACGGCTCAACGGTTCAAATGATGTTGTAGGCATAGGCCAAAGCCGCATAAACACATTCTGCAGTTCTTTCTGACGTGCTTTCAATTCTGTTTCAGTCCATTGTTCACATGACTTCACAGAGTTGTTCAACCGGAACGCACTGTCTTTGAAACCTTTCTCCATATCTCTTTTCTCAATAAAGGTAAGGTTGCTGTATTGAGAATTATATCCAGTGAGCGTGAGATTTGCCATTGTGTGCAGATATTGCTCATGAATTCTTTCCCAATCTTCACCCAAGGTAGCTTTCCACTTGTCCGATAGGGTCTGTGGCATAATATGCTCAATCGTGATATTCTTCTCGGTCAGTTCCTTCACCACATCATGACGTTCGTTATTGTCTTGGTTCTCCATGCGCTCGAGTATAAACATACGAGCATTGACAGGCATCTTATATACTTGGCGTGTCTTGAAATCGCCCTTCACCTCCTCGTCTGATGGAAACACCGAAGAACGCCCCTTCTTTAGCAGAACGTATTTCAGTACGTCAATATATGAAGGTGAAGTCTCGTCACTCGACCTGTTGACGTGATTCAACACATCTCTGTGAAGTGTGGCAAAAACCTTATTCAAAGCATTCGATGGAAGATTGCAAATGATTCTGCGAGCCCAGTAGGCTTCTATGACATCAAGAACTTGGTAGATTTCTGTTTCTGCTAATCCTACTTTAGTTGCATAGTCGAAGAATGCCATAAAGAACGGATATGCGATGGTTGAATCCAATGTGCGCAACTGGTTCAGCTTCCTGTTCAGTTTGTCTGTTCCTACCTTGGCATTATCAACTTGACTGTATATCTTGGCGTAGTGATGCATATCCTCCAAGAGTGTTGCCCTGTCGATATTCGCTGTTTCAGCATACTCCTTGAAGATGAAGTATATCTTGTCGATACGTCCAATCTTACCCTGTTTCATAGTCAGGTAATCACGCACAAAAGAGGATGGATCGTACTTGGTAAACTCCTCAATAGGGTTCCAGAATCGAGTATAAAGGTCGTCCTGCTCGGCTGGTGCGAGTGACATCAAGAGATAGTTGCGTATCTTATCTGCTTCGCTCAGATCAAGACCTGTAGAGTTCAGACTTTCAAAAATCAACTGTGGGTCATCATCTTCGTCAAGACGTATGTTGATAACTTCAAGTTTCTTTATGGTCTCAAAGAGCTCGTCAAGGGTTAGACCAACACTAGTTATCTTGTTATAGAAGAAATCGTAGTTACGAGTTACATTCGACTCCTTGATATATTGGTCTTTAGGCTTATACAGCAAAGCGTCAAATGCTTGCATATCCTTCTTAATAGGCTTCAGCTTCACCTTGCGTTCATCTTCCTGATATTCATCCACGAGATAGCGCTTAAAGATTTTCTCGACAAGCTTGGCATCAGTAGACTCTATCTGTCCTTCCTTCTTGGCATTCACCATAGCTATCAGCAGCAACGAAACAGTAGTGATTCGCTGCTGACCATCAATGATGAACCTATCCTCTGTTCCCGACTGAATACTTGATACGATACTACCAAAAAAATGACTCTTACGGTCACTATTATGTAGTTTCATCAAATCTTGGAACAACTGCTCACAGTTTTCCTCCTTCCAGTCGTAGTTGCGCTGATACAGAGGTATGATGAATCGCTTGTCCGATCCATCAAAGAATTTTATTAGGGGTTGTGCGTCGCCTTTCATAGTTAGAATATTGTTTTAATGTAACTCATAAGTTCTTTATTGTTGCAACAGGGAACTTCAAGAGATCTGCCTCCATTGAATCCATGTTTGGATAATTCTTGCTCAGAAAGCATTGTGCCTTCGTGTTCCTCAAGAAGTTCAAGTTTGTAAGTAATATCATTTGGTGGCGTTTCAACCCAGAATTCTTGGTCTTCACGTTTGCAATTCTCTGCAGTTACAACCATCTTGAAGCGTATACAACGCTCATCTGACATAAAAAGATATACAACGTCTCCGATAGAAAAACGTGCTCTTCCCATTCTCCAGCTAATGAATCCAAGACTATGGATTGCATCAGCATGTCTACATCTTTTTCTATTGGCAAAGGCAAGCCAAGTGCGATTATTTGACATAATTAACGTGGATATGATGAAATGTATATAACTGACATTTTTTAATTATCATGGACAAAGATAATCATTTTTTCTAAGCCTCCATAATTATTATTGCTGATTCTTTATTTTTTAGCTGTACTTTGAATTTATGTGTAATTTATAAAGCATAACGCACCTATTCTTAGTTAAATACAGATTTTACATACATTCCCCCAAAAAGGCATACAACTGAAATCATAATGATTTTGGTTGTACGCCTTTTTAGTGTTTAAGTGAGTTGAGGTAGTGTAAACTGAACTGTGTTACGACTCTGTTTACACAACTGGATACTAATGACAAATTACTTATTATCACCAAAGAGTAGTTCCCATAGTCTCCTTATATTTCAGATTCGTCTATTTCTTTCCCGTCAAGCAATCTCTTGAATTCTTCTTCTGGAGGAAGTATCTTCTTTAGCTTCTCCGGCATCACCTTGTATGTTGCAACACCCATTGGCTGGGTGTAGTCTTGAAGAAGGTACTCAACATATGTTTTGTCGGCATCGCGGCAAAGCACTATTCCTATTGTTGGATTCTCATGGGGTTTACGTTCGTCATCATTCAGCATGCGTATATAGGCAGACAACTGGCCAAGATAGGCAGGTTTGAAAGCGCCTTTCTTTAGTTCAAACACTACAAGACATTGCAACTCTCTGTTGAAGAATAGCAAGTCAACCCAATGGTCATGTCCGAACTTGTCTATATGCACTTGATTACCCATAAACGTAAAGTCCTTGCCGAACGTAAGAATGAAGTTCTTAACATTCGCGACTATTGAATTTTCTATAATCCGCTCGTCAATGTCCTGTGGATCTCGTTCGTCAAGTTCCTCTACATTGATGAAGTCAAGCAAGTAATCGTCCTTGAACATGGATATTGCCTTCAGAGCATGACGTGTAGACGGCATGGTCTTGGCAAAATTGCTTGGCATCTGCGACTGGTGGTGGAACAAGTCAGCCTTGAGGTTGTCACGAAGAGTGTATTTATCCCAATGCAAAGTAGCTGCTTGATGAATGTAGAATACACGCTCTTCGAGAGTCTTTGTCTTTGACAATATTTCCATATGATGTGTGAAACTCAGAGAAAAGAATTCGTGCCAGTCCAAATTGCCAGCCGTCGGCTGGCGATTTATATTCAGTAGAGTCAAAGTGGGTGAAATTATCTCCTTTTCAGTAAGTTGTAAATCGTCAGCCGTCGGCTGGCGATTTACAGCGACGTTCCATGATTCATAAAATTGTCGCATGTTTTTAATGTTAGACACGCCAAATCCTCGCAATCCTGGCAGTTCTCTCCTAAGCTGTTCACTAATAGTTTCAATGGCTCCAGTGCCCCAAACTCCTTTGCGTGTATTGTCAGAGACATACTTGCCCACACCATAGTATAGTGCGAGTATCTGTCGGTTGACAGCCTTAGCTGCTTCCAACTGATTTTGGAGTATAGCCGACTTTATAAGTTTTACCGCTTTATTGTATTGGGTGTTTATCTTGTCCATCATCTTGCATTTTCTTACAAAGTTAATCTAAAACATGAATATTGCCAACTGAAGTGTTCATCTCTTATGGATTTTTATCTTTAATGTCCGATATATGACTGGAAATCTGTAGTTTTATCTTCTCATTTTTAATTTTTGAGGTGTTTTATTTGTAGTTTTTGAGGTATACATTACAACATTAAGTTTCTTTATGGTGCTTTGTTCGGTCTTTATGCGACAAACATTATTTTTCTCTGATTATTTTTAGAATTGTTTCCGTAGTATCGGCAAAAGTTTCCGTAGTTATAGAGAGTTTTCGTAGTTGTTTCAGTAGCGATACAAGAAGTTTCCGTAGTAAATTTATGGTATTCCTTAGCATCTTTGACGATACATCGTTTATACAAGACATAAACAGTATAAAAGGTCCATAAATGAGATATATTTAGTTGTCTATGGAAGCAAAAACTAATATTTGTGCATATTTAGTGCGATGAATTGTGCTGTTTAATAACTAACTTTTGTGGCATTTCACTACTAACTTTTGCGATAAGACATTATTTTAATAAGGTAGAGGCATCTCGGAAATAAAAAATAAATGTGATTTATTTTTGTATTTCTCTCGGTTTGCACTACCTTTGCAGCAGTTGAGTGCGTGTTTGCTTATCGTTGCTTATTTCCATAT